>JAJVHT010000086.1:8436-15783 GCA_022072515.1 bacterium | reverse complement strand
GCGAAATTACCGCGCCAATATGAATAAAAAAAGGCCGCCAGCAGCAGGCCGGCTAACGCATCCAAAACATAATGTTCTTTCATCGTCACCGTCGAAAGCGTCACGAGCAAAGTCATGAGCGCCAAACTGAATTTGAGAAAACGCGAGCGCCACACCGCCAAAGCCATGCAGGAAGGCAAGGTGGTCAGGGCGACGTGCATCGAAGGCAGGCAAGCGAAAGGCAGCGAGAAACTATGCACCACCTGTTGTGGCGAGGAGAGCTGCGCCGGCCACGGCGCCTGGGCCGGAAGCAACAGTTGGAGCGCGCCGCCGGAAATGATCATCCCGCCAAACGCCCACAACGCGCGAACGAAGCGTTCGTCATTCAATTTCCAGAGAATAGCCGCGGCGCCGAAAATGATATAAACATCGGCGGCGTAGTAAATCGTCCACGTCCAGCTTAGATACGGTATCCAATCATCGATGGGCGTGTGAAAATTCCACAAATGCGCCGCCGGCCGCGAGTTGTTGATGAGATTCACCGCCATATAGATGCTCACATGCAGCACGATGACGCCAATGATCATCAACCAACGAACGGAAGGTTTCAATTTTTCCGGAGTCGCAACGGGTGCGATGGTTTCGGTCGAATGAAATGTCATTGCCTTTAATCCACCTCACGGCCAATTCGTTGTGCTGGAGTTGGCGCCTGCCATTATTATCCGGCTTCCGGCGCCGGACATGTGCAATAACCATCATACGCCAACATTAAAAAAAGCCCACCTCGCACCGGCGCGGCAGTGGCCAGTACGATTTGAGCTTGAAAACGTGCTGCCGGACCATATGACAGGGCATTGGGCATAACGTTGCCGGTTGGCGTTCAATGCGTTTTTGTTGCCAAGAGGAATCGTTCTAAAGATGTGTGAGAGACACCTTACAAAAAAGACTCGGCTTTGTCAAGGGGAATTTTTGTAGAAATTGTAATGCCGCAATAACTGGAACCACCCGGGCGCTGTAACGTGCAACAGCGCATCACAAGCGCCCGGGCGGTAGCTTGCTCAATCCAGTATTGAGGCAACACCAAAAATTTTCAAATGGATGAATTGAGGTCAACCCCGAACACCTTCTGATTTACCGCAGAAAATACACCGTTTGGTATTCTGATGATGTAATTTGGCGCACGCGACGGTGGCCGGGCTTTTCATCATCACAAAAGCCTGGGCCGCGGCCAACATGCCGATGAGCGGCGCGGTGAAATAAACCCACAGCGCCGTCCAAACCTGCGCCGGGAAAGCCGAGCCGAGCGTGCGCGCGGGGTTCATGCTCATGCCGGATAGCGGCGCTTCAAATATGATGTAAGTCGCAACCAACGCGCCGGCGCAGAGTCCGGTCAAGCTCGCGAGGCGTGGATTATTCGAAACCAGCAAGACGACGGTCATAAGAATGAAGGTTATGGCCACTTCGGCGGCAAAGGCAACGAGTGTTCCACTTGATCCGGGTACCGTCACCACATAATTCACGGCAGAATTTGCCAGCCAATCGCCCCACACGGCCGCCGGCAACAAAACTCCGGCCATGCCGCCGGCGAATTGCGCAACGATGTAGAAGATCGCGTCATCGCGTTGTACTTTGCCGAGCCGCCAAAAGGTCAACGTCACCGCGGGATTAAAGTGAGCGCCGGATTGCTTGCCCCAGGGCGAGTAGACGATGCCGATTGCGGTCAATCCCATTGCCAGGCCCATCAGGAGGCGCCGCACAAACGGATCGGGTAGCGCTTGCCGCACGGGCGAATGGGGATGTTCCAGCAAGACGCCGAAGCCGCAAGCGGAAATCATAAAGAGGCCCAGCTCGGCAGCTTCCATGAGATATTCGGGCCAGTGTTTTTTGATCGTCTCAAACATGGTTGTTCTCAGAAATATTTTTTCTGAGATTCGTCGTTTGAGGTATGATTTACCTTACGGGGTGAGCCAAGATCGGCGTGGTTGAAGAGAAGCGGCTTCCATTTTTATTTTCTTGCCTTCACCAAAATAATCGTCCCGGCAACAAGAAAAATCATATTCCCCAGCCAGGCGGCGAGCAGCGGATTGAGCGTGCCGTTTTGCCCCATGGATTGCGACGTTTTCACGGCGCCGAAATAGAGAAAGCAAACCACCAGGCTGGTGGCAACGCCGACAGCGCCACCGGAGCGAATGCGTCCTGCTGCCAAGGGGGCGCCGAAGAGCACGATGATGAAATTCGCCAGCGGGAAGGAAATCTTCAAATACAAATCCACCAGCCAGCGGTCGGGATTGCCGCCGTTGCGCGCCACTTCGCGAATGAATTGCTGCAATTCGCCATACGACATTTCTTCGGGATCTTTTTGCACTTTCGTCAACATCTGTGGGGAAAAGGACAGTTGCGGCATGGCGAGCGTGTCAAAGCGCGTCAGGGTCTCGCGTTCGCCGTCGAATTGGCGGTGATAACCTTGCAGCATTTCCCACCCGCCCGTTTTCCCGTCCGCGTTTTCCTGCCAGCGCATTTGCGTGGCGTCGAAACGTTCAGTGATGAAAATGCCGCGATATTGCTGCACACTCACTTTCTGTGCGAGTTTATTGGCGTCATCATAATAACTGATAAAGATCCGCCGCACTGGAGCGGCAGCCGGATTCGCTGAATTGGGCCCGGCTGTGTCGCCGGCGCTTTCCTGAAAATACAAATTTGACAAGCGTGCCGGCAAATTTTTCGGCATGCGTTCGAAGTACTGTTGTTTGATCTCAGCCTTGCGTTGGTTGGCGATCGGCATGACGCTTTCGGCAAAGAGCAGCATGACGCCGCTCACCAGCAGGCCGAGGCCGAAGATCGGCAGCAGAATGCGCTGCAATGAACGCCCGGCGGCGAGCATGGCGGTCAGCTCGTTGTATTTGCTGAGCTGGCCGACGCTGAACATCGCGGCGAGCAGCATGCCGACCGGCATGCTCAAAATAATGATGTACGGCAGATAATAAAAATAATAGCTCGCCACCACCAGCGCCGGCGCTTTTTTGTCGATAAAATCCGACAACGCTTCGAGCAGATCGACGGTGATGAAGATGCATGCAAATGCCGTCAACGAAAACAGCAGATTTAAGAAGAATTTTTTGGAAACGTATTGGTCGAGCAGCATGTGAAAATGTTGGCCGGTTCGCTGGTTATTGAGATTTTAAAATTGCAACGTTCGCCAGTTTGTCCGTTGTCCGGTTGTTAATTTTCTAAAATGTCATATCGATTTCGCCGTGATGTATCTTGGCTTGATTCACTGCAAACTAAAAATTGAATGCTGGCAACTGACTCACTTGCCTTTCCGCCACCACCGCAATTTTTTGAAATCCAACGTGACATTTTCCTTTGCGGCGCGCCATAGCAGATACAGGCCAAAGAGGCCGACGACAACGTTTGCCGACCACATCGCGACGAACGGAGAGACGAACTGGCGATCAGCCAGGTCTTCGCCGCCGATAAGAAACGCCCAATAGAGCAGAAAAAAGCCGAGACTCAAGCCGCCGCCGCCGGCGAGTCCGCCACGCCGGGCCATGAAGCCAAGCGGCGCGCCGATGATGACGAACACGAGACAGGCGACCGGGATCGAATATTTTTTGTGAATCTCCACCAACAGGCTTTTGCTGGTACGTTCATAACTGTGAATGATGGAGAGTTGGCTGTCGATATTGTAAAGGGTCTGCCGAATGCTGACGAGCAGCGCGTTCACCTGTTCTGGGTGCATCCGGGTTGAAACACTGCCAGCGCCGGGGGGCGCCGGGGCCGGCCAAAGTGGCGCGCGCTCAATACGCGCAAGATGATCCGTCGCTGTTCGCGGCGCGGGATTGAGATTGGCGAAATCGGCTGGCGGATTGCGCCTCGCCTCGGCGGTGGATTGCGCCAAGGCCGAATCCGTCAACGCGCCGGCGATGCCGAAGCTCGTTCCACAAGTGCGATACAAATCCCGGGCGACGTATTCGTTGAGCAGTTTCAAGCTTTCGTCGCGCTGCCGGTGATTGGCTTCGACATCCGCCCGCAGTTGTTGCGCGCTTTTTTCGCGGTCACCGCGATATTCCGATTCGCTGCGGCGCAAAAACATGTCATCGACTTCGATCGCCAATACGTGTTTGGTAAACGTGACGTGGCGCAGCTCTTCCAATTTTCTGAAATCAAGCTCCTGCAGCTCGCCGTCAAAAAGCGTCAACACCAGCGCGCCGAGCCGCGCGCTCAGTTCGATATAGCCGTGCCGCGCCGAAATAATGCGGCTGCGATCCGGATCGCTGTGATCGTCGATGAGCAAATTGCGTGCGATGGTAATGCCGCTTTGGCTCGTGAGGTCGCTGCCGGCGCGCACGCTGTCGGTGAGTTCCTGCACCAGCAGGCCGTAATTGGGAATGCTGTGGTACCAAACACCCGGCTCGATGCTCACGCCCGGTTTTTTTCGCGCAATATCGCCGGCGAGGAGGCGCGCCCGGTGGTTGAATTCCGGCAACACCGCGTTGTTGAACCAGATCATCGCCGCCGCCATGAAACCGGCCGCGATGAGCACCGGCGTGATGATGCGATAGAGACTGACGCCGCTGGCTTTCATGGCGGTGATTTCATTGTCCGCGGCCAAACGGCCAAAGGCCATGAGCGTGGCCATGAGCACGGCCATCGGCACGGCGAGCGCGATAATCCACGCCATGTTGAGCGCAAAGAATTCGGCGACGACGTGCAACGGCAGGCCCTTGCTCAACATGCGGCTCAACTCACGGAACAGCAGGTTCAGCAAAAAAATCAACGTGATGATCGAAAAGCCAAAGAGAAATGGCCCGAAATGCTCGCGCAAAACGTAACGCGGGAGAATAAAGCTCTTCATGCGCCGGTTTCAATTAAAGTATCTTATCATGCGGCTGAATTTTGCGGCTTGTCGGCCTAAAGCAATATAACGAAACCGCCATTTTTCCGCCACTTATTTTTGGAAATTCCTTAAACCTGCCGCCGGCAACGCCGTGATTAAAAAATTATGCGGCGCGCCGGGAAATATTGAGTTTTCTAAATTTTGTGGCTATTCAGCTATTTCACCGCCCGGGCGCTAATTTTTGAGATTTATGATATCGCGCTAATTTATTTTTGCATGCAGATTCGAGCGCCCGGGCGGTACTGAATAGTTACAAATATTTATTGAATTTACGGAACTTCAAAAGCCGTTGGAGCGTAAGGCCAATTGTCACGCATAAATTTTGCTTGATTCTCAGCGCACTATTTCTTATTTTTTCTATATTAAACGGACGGTTGAACTATATAGGAGACGATATCGCAAAGATTGTTACGGGATTCTCAAACCGGAATCTGTTCCGCGTTATGGATTGAATATAATAAATGGCTGAATCGATGTTAAACGCGGGACTGACGCAAGGTTGAAGTGAACGACGTGAAAAAACATTTCATCAGAAGCTTTGAGAGACTGAAAGCCGCGCCGCGGTGGTTGATTTGCTTTTCGGTCTTTTTTTATTTTTGCCTGCTGCTCGGCAATCTCGCCGCCCAAGAACTGGGTGAAGACGCCAGCGCCAGTTCTGCCATCGGCCTGCGCTTGCCGGATGAACAAGGTCTGGATCCGCGCGCGTTCCCTTTCGAAAAAACGCCGGCACGCGGCCTCTCTTTTCGCGGGGAAGTCTCTCCCTTCCTGGATTGGCACCCCTTCTCGCTCAAACGCCAAACCAAAATCGATTCCACGGGAAAAAACATCATTGTCTCCGAAGAAATCAACGGCCTGCCGGTGCGGCAACACTATGTCGTTCCGCTGCAAACTTATTTGGCCGAGCGCCTGACTTACGAGCATTATCTCGCCTGGCACCGGGCGGCGGCGGGAAATATTTATCGCCCGCTCGACGACCAGCGGCGCGGCCTGGGCGGTGTCAACATTGAAATTCCGGTGCCGATCAAAAGCAAAGCGTTCGAGCAAATTTTCGGCGGCAACACCGTCGGCTTGAACGTGCAGGGCGACATCAGCATCAAGGCCGGCGGCCGCAGCGAGAAACGCAGCGAGGTCAAAACTGCGTTCACCCGCGGCTCGGATTTTTCGTTCAAAATGAACCAGACACAGCGCTTCACGGTGACCGGCCGCATCGGCGAAAAGGTGCAAGTCAATGTTGACCAGGATAGCGAGCGCGCCTTTGATTTTGAAAACAACATCCGGTTGAATTACACCGGCTTCGATGACGACATCGTGCAGAAAATCGAAGCCGGCAACGTGGCGTTGTCGTTGCCCGGCACGCGTTTCGTCACGTTTGGCGGCACCAGCGCCGGTTTGTTCGGCATCAAAACCGACATGCAAATCGGCAATCTCGCGTTGACCGCGATCGCCAGCCAGGAAAAAGGCGAGAACAAGCGGCTCTCCCTCTCCGGCGGCGCCAAGGAAGGCTCGCAGCGCATTCAAGATTCGGAGTATCGCCGCTTCACCTATTTTTTTATTGATTCGGTTTACCGCGATCAGTTTCGCCGCTACAGCCGGCAAAAATGGATTCATGGTTACAATCCGGCGCGGGTGATCAACGACATCGTGGTTTATAAATCCGCGCCCGGTTATGACACGCGGCCGGAATCGATTCCCGGCAGGGCGTATCCCGCCGATACCCTGACGTACCCCGATGAAGTTTATAACGGTCATTTTATCCGGCTCGAACCGAATGTCGATTACACGGTGGTGCGGGAGCTGGGTTACATCATGATGACCAACCAGTTGGGCGAGGAAGAAGTATTGGCCGTCGCCTTTACCACGAGCCAGGAAACGATTGGCGATATCAATTATGTCGCGGATCCGAATTCGGCGAACCGCACGCAGGTGCAATTGCGGCTGATCAAAGCGAAAAGCCCGATTCCGTCATTGAGCACGTGGGATCTCGAATGGAAAAATGTGTATTATCTCGGCAACCGCAATATTCCCCGCGAAGGCTTTGAGCTAAAAATTTATTTCAAGCCGCCTTCGGGGGATCCCCAGGAAGCCCTGACCGAACCGGTGGGCGGCGGCCCCGCGATTTCCTATTTAAATGCGTTCGGCCTCGATGTGCGCGATGTCGCCGGCACGCAAGACAAGCCGGATAACGTGATCGATTTTGACGACGTCATTCTCAACCTCGGCCGCGGCGAGCTGATTTTTCCGGATTTGAAACCGTTCGATCCCGAGGGCGTTTACATCGACGGCACGCAGCAACGCATCCCGTTGCCGGACGCCAAGCGCACCACGCGCATGTACGACACCCGCATTCGCGCCGAGATCGACGCCGACAGCAAATATTTTATCGAAGTCAAATCGCAAACGCGCAGCAGCAACTACAGCCTCGGCTTCAATATCATCGAGAATTCGGAGAAGGTGTTGCTCAACGGCGTCGA
>JAJVHT010000086.1:0-8336 GCA_022072515.1 bacterium | reverse complement strand
GTCAATGAAGCCGACAAATCTCCGCAGGGCTTGAAACGCGCCTGGGGCGGCATCATGCGCGCGCTTTCACCCGGCTTTTTCGATCAAACCGAGAGCAAATTTTTGGAAATTTGGTTCTACGGTGCGAAAGGCCGCTTGCACGTCGATCTCGGCCAAATCTCCGAAGATGTGATTCCCAACGGCCAGTTGAATACGGAAGATACGTTTGGCGGCATTCGCAATAATATTTTGGATGACGGCGAAGATCTCGGCCTGGATGGCGTGAAAGGCAGCGACGGCGCGGCCAATTTCGGCCTCGACGGCGGCAGCCGAGATTTTTGGGATGTGAACAACAACAAGCAGCGCGATTGGGGCGAGCCGCCGAGCGACGACGACTGGAGTTACACCTCGGCGGGCAATGATTACAGCCACATCAACGGCACGGAAAACAGCAAGAACGACGCCAACGAAGCGGGCGGCGCAATTCGCCCGGACACCGAAGACATCAACGGCAACGGCGGCCTCGATCTCGCGAATAATTATATCGCGTATACGTTTTCACTGGACACGAACAACGTGGACGTAACGAGCAAGTATCACAAAGGCGGCCGGCTCAGCGGCTGGAAGCTGTATCGCATTCCGTTGGCGGACGGTGTCAAGAGTGACGGCAAAACGAATTTGACCGCGGAGGATTTAAGCCGCATTGAGTATGTGCGCGTGTGGGTGGATAGCGTTGAGGACACAAGAGGCATGGCGCTCAGCATCGCGGACATCAGTCTCGCCGGCAATGAGTGGAAAGAAATCGGCATCGTCACCTCGGAAACCAATTTCAAAACGCCGCAAGTCGATCAACGCTTCGAAGTCTCGGTGGTGAACAACGAAGAAAATCCCGACGAGTACGAATCGCCGCCGGGCGTGCAGCGTGAGGTGGATCGCATCACGTTTCTTAAATCCAAAGAGCAGTCTCAGGTGTTGCGGGTGAAGGGGGCGGGCTTGCGCAAAAATGAAATCGCTGTGGCGCAGAAAACTTTCTATCAGCCGTTGAACTTGGTCAATTACAATACCTTGAAGATGTTTGTTTACGGCCCGAGAAATCTGTCGCTTTCCGACACCGTCCAATTTTTTATTCGCTTCGGCGCGGACACGAGCAATTTTTACGAGTTTCGCGAAATCGTTTTTCCCCAATGGGATGCCCAAAACAACATGGACATCGATTTGATCATGCTGGCCGGCTTGAAGGAGACGCTGCCGCCGGACAGCACGGTCGCCGGTTATGAAACCGATGTCGTGCGCTATCGCCGCATCCGCCTCAACCAAACGCAAGAGTTGCGCGTGCGCGGCAATCCGTCGTTGACGAACGTACGCACGCTGGTCGCCGGTATTAAAAACCTGACGACGAAAGTTTTTGTCGGGGAAATTTGGATGGACGAGTTGCGCGTGGCTGAAGTAAAAAAAGACAAAGGCATCGCTTTGCGCATGCGCGCCGATCTCAAGCTGGCGGATTTCATGACGATCAACGGCGAGGTCAACCGGCAGGATGCGGATTTCCACAACGTCTCGCAGCGTTTTGGCGGCGGCGATAATCGCACGAGCTTTACGCTGGCCAGCAGCATGACGTTCGACAAGTTGTTGCCGGAAGGCCTGGGGCTGTCCATTCCGATCAGCATGAATTACACCAAAACCGATGCGAAGCCGAAATATATCCCCGGCACGGATATTCAAGTGACCAACGATTTGCCCGACACCACTTTGAAAAAGATCAAATCGCTGAGCGATCAAATCGGCTTCAACGTGTCGGCGCGCCGGCGCTCGCGGTCGCAAAACTTTTTCATCAAGAACACGATCGACAATCTCGCCGGCAGCTTGAGCTACACCAAGAGCTTCATGTCCAGCTCGCAAATTGACTCGTCCCGGCGCACGGCCTGGTCCGGCGACATGAGTTATAATTTGACCTTCGGCACGAAAAATTATGTCGAGCCGTTCAAGTGGATCGGCAAGGCGCCGCTGCTTGGCAAGCTGACCAACACCAAGTTTTATTATACACCGCAAAATTTCAGCGCGCAGGTGCAAGCCACGACGAGCCACGACTTTTCGCGCACGCGGTTGACCGGCAGCCGCCGCGGCGTCGTCAGCAACACCAACGTTTATACCGCGGTGAGCAATTTACGCACGGCCATGAAAATCGTGGAAAACATCAGCGTGGATTATTCCTACGGTTTCACGAGTGATCTCTTGCAAAACGGCCGCGCTTTTCGCGACTCGCTGCAACTCGCCCGGGAAGGCAAATCCAACTTTGACACGTTGCAGGCGAAACCGAAACAGGGCCTGCTCTCGTTGCTCAATGGCGATCATGCCTTGGTGAGTGCGTCGCAATCGGTCGGCGTCAAATACACGCCGAATCTGTTTTCGTGGTTCAATCCCAATTTCAGCTACAACAGCAATTATCGCTATAGCAATAACATTCAGCAAGGCTCCGTCGGCCGCAGCGCCGGCACGAACACCAGCCTGACGGCATCATCGACGCTGCGCTTTGCCGATTTGTTTAAAATTTTTCAACGCAAAGCCCCGGCGCCCACACGTGAAACGCCGGAGCGCCGGCGGCCGGCGCCGCGTCTCCCGCCCGGGCAACAAAAACCCGGCGAGGTTAATCCGGAGGAGAAAGAGAAACCGCCAGAGCAGCCACGGAATTTAGAAGAGGCGCCTCCTGCTGAACGCCCGGCGCCGGGGGACAAAGAACAGGAAGAAAAAGAGAAAAAAGAAAAAACCGACAAAAAGAAGAAAGAGGCGGACGAGGATAAACCCCGCCGCAGTCTTTCGCCGTTGCAGCTTTTCAGCCTTTTCACCAAATTCAAAGACGTCAGCGCCAATTTCAGCCGCAACGACAGCTATGCCGACTACGCGCTGGCGGATTTTGGCCGGCCCGATTGGCGCTATCAGCTCGGCTTTACGCGCCGGCCCGGCGTGCCGCAGGTGGGCGGCATCACGCCGCCGCCGACGACTTTTCAGCGCCGCGACAATTATTCGTTCAACTCCGGTTTCGATATCAGCCGTAGCTTCAATATCACTGTCCGGTTCGATCACGATCAACAAAGCAACGAGAGCTCCACTGAAAGCCGAACGGCAGACGGTAAAACGATTATCAACTCGAACAAAACCGGCAGCTCGTCGGACTCGTGGCTGCGCACTTCCGAATTAGGGGTTTCGTTTCTGCCCGATGTCGATATGCCGTTTCCGGAGTGGACGGTGACGTGGAATGGTTTGGAGCGTTTCAAGCTCTTCAGCAAATTCGCCACCAACATGAGTGTCAGCCATGGTTTTGGCGGCAAAAAAACCTCCACCTGGAAAGATAAAAACGATGCGGCCCACGTGACCAATGAAGATTTTTCATTCAATTTCCGGCCGCTCGTCCAGGTCAATATGACCTTGAAAAACGGCATGACCACGAGCTTCAAATACAGCAAGACCACCGGCGACCGGCCGACGTATAATTTTATTCCGGCCACCGGCTTGAGCGAAGCCTTGCGTAATTTTCAAAGCTCGGCAATTACGCGCACGAGTGAAATGTCCTTTACCATGAACTATTCCAAACAGTCGGGCTTCAAAATTCCGCTGCCGTTCCTGAAGAATAAAGAGCTGCGCAACTCAGTCGATTTTTCGGTTTCGTTCTTGCGCAACGCCAGCGTGTCTGCCCAACAGCGCGGCAGCCGCGAAAAGAAGGATGAAATCGAAGCCAACAGCACGAAGAGCTGGTCGTTCCGCCCGCAGATGACGTATTCCTTCAGCAATCGCGTGCGCGGCGGCGCCCGTTTTGAGATCGGCAAAACCGAGAGCAAACTGAGCGGCACCACCAACATTAAAGAAATCGGCATCGATGTCAACATCTCGATCCGCGGCGAGTAACGCAGACGGCCCGTCTGCAAAAGTGGAGTATCGGATTAATGGATTTTTGGATGGATGGAGTGCTGGGGTATCGGCGTTTGGGGAATTTGCCTTCCAGTCCTGGCGAAACGGAACAAAAGTCAATGCCACGCGGGTTTAAGAAACACCAAAAAATATCCGCGTGCTTTTTTAAAGCGTATGGAATTTTTGTGCTCATGCTCCTGCTTTCCGCTTGCAGTAAAAAACCGCAGCCATTGACGCTGCTTCCGTTCAACGGCAAATCGGCATACGATCTGCTCGTCCAGCAATGTGACTTTGGTCCGCGTGTGCCCGATACCCCGGCGCATGATTCGTGCCGCGCCTTCCTCCTGGCCGAGTTGAATAAGTACGCGGATCGTGTGGTGGAGCAAACTTTCGAGGAAAATCTCCCCACCTTGCAAAAAAATGTGAAACTCACCAATCTCATCGCCAGTTTCGATCTGCACGCCACGCAGCGCATTTTGTTGTGCGCGCATTGGGACTCCCGTCCCTGGGCCGATGAAGATGCAGATACGAGCAAACAGCGCCAGCCGATTCTCGGCGCGAACGATGGCGCTTCCGGCGTCGCGGTTCTGCTCGAAGTCGCCAAAACGCTCAAAAGCACGCCGCCGCCGGTCGGCGTAGACATTATTTTCTTTGACGGCGAAGATGCGGGAATCAGCGGCCAAAATGATACCTACCTGGCCGGCTCGCGGTATTTTGCGCGAAACAAAGACGTCCGGTTTAATCCGATGATGGGCATTTTGCTCGACATGGTCGGTGACGCAGATTTACAGATTTATAAAGAAGAGTATTCGGTGAATTACGCCAGCAGTGTGGTGGATCGCGTTTGGGGGCTGGCGGCGCGTCTCGGAGTGACCGAATTCATTCCGCGCACCGAGCATGCCGTTATTGACGATCACGTCCCGCTGTTGAATGCCGGCATTCCGGTTATCGATGTGATCGATTTTGATTACGACCATTGGCACAAGAGCAGCGATACGCCGGATAAGTGCAGCGCCGCAAGCCTGGAAAAAGTCGGGCGCGTGGTGTTGGCCGCGGTTTATAATCCTTCCTTGTAACCCAAACGGCCCGGCGGTTGGTCGAAAAAACTTCTATCTTTTATTCCGGATGATTCCTCATGCGCACCACGCAGAAAAATTTCTATACGACATGAAATCGCCTGCTCCGCAAGCCTGGCAAATACTTTCGCTGCGCCCCAGTTTCGGTCTTGAAGAGATTCTCACCGCGCATTTCTTCGAGCTGGGCGCGGTCGGCACCCACCAGCTCGAAGAGCGCTTGCTGGTTTACTTTCCGGAACCTTGCGCAATTGAATCCCTCGCCAACAACGTGCAGGCTTTTCTCGAGCAATTGCGCGCCGGTGGCATGCCTGTGCCAACCATTACGATGGCGCACGAGCAAATTGCGGCGCAAGATTGGCACTCGGCTTGGAAAAAATTTTTCAAGCCGTTTTTCATTTCGGAACATGTGTTGATTCGCCCGAGCTGGGAGACGGCGGCGCTGGCGCCGGGACAAATCGAAATCGTCATTGATCCGAAACAGGCGTTTGGCACCGGCCATCACGCCACGACGCGCAGCATGTTGCGCTTGCTGGAAAAATATTTGCGCGCCGGGATGCGCGTCATCGATGCCGGCACCGGCACCGGCATTCTCGCGATTGCGGCCGCCAAGCTGCAAGCCGGCGTGCGGGTGGTGGCTTTCGATAACGATCCTCTCGCCGTGGAAGCGGCGCTGGAAAATATTCATTTGAATCAGGCGCAAGATTGTATTAAATTGTATGCCGGCACGCTCGGCGCTTTGCAGGTGCCACCGGTGGATTTGATTTTGGCCAACTTGCAATATCACACCCTGGTGGAGCTGCTGCCGGATTTTGCGCAACTTTTAAAACGCGCCGGAGTGTTGCTGCTCTCCGGCATTCTCGCCTCTGAAGGTGAGTCAATTCAGGCCGCGGTGCGGCGCGCGGGTTTGGCCGGACGGGAAATTTTACAGGACGAGGAATGGCTGACTATTGCGGTTGCACTTAGCCAATAACGTTGTTGAAAATAAGCGAGAACATGCAAAGATCGAAGAGAAGGCAGGCGCAAATAGAAAAACCGGCTTTGTCTTCGATTTGTTGTTTAGGGCCGGTGCTCATTCTCTGCTGGCTGGCCACCGCGCCGGTTTGGGCGCAAGAAACGCGCGTGCGGATCGATTCGCTGCGCGTGCAGGAAAGCTATCTTTATGCGGATTTTCACGTTGATAGCTTGCTGACGACGCATTTGCTCAACGGCATGCAGCGCGGGCTGACTTCATCGGCGCAATTTCGCGTGCAGCTCTGGCGCAAACGCAGCCGCTGGTTCGGCAGCACGCTGGTCACCGAGCGCCGCTACGAAATCAAATCGACGTATGATCCGTGGGAGCAAAAATACGTGATCGTCACCGCGGAAGAACGCCGGCTCACCAGTGCGTTAAGCCTGCTGCGGCGCTGGTGGGAACAGCATCGCGGCGTGGCGCTGGCCGCAGTCAAAGAATTCAATTCCGCGCGGCGCTATTTTGTGACGATTGAGTTGCTCGTCGAGCCGGTATCAAAAGAGAGCCTGAATGAAATTCGCGGCTGGCTCGCCGGCGAAGTGAAAACCGCCGCCCCTCGTGATTCCACCCAAAGCGATTCGACGGCAACCGAGGGAAAACGCGACGGCAGCGTTCCGGATCGCCTGTTGAATTTGCTCATCAATTTAACCGGTTTCGGCAAACAGGTGATCACGGCGCAGTCGGAAGTTTTTGGAATCAACGACAGTGGGATGATGGTATGGGAAAAATAAAGCCACAGCGTAAAACGCAAGGCGTGACATAACGCTTACGCTTTACAAATGATACCGCGACCATTGGTCTCGATCAGAAATAAGACCTGCCGCCATAATTTTATAGCCATGAGTACCTCCTATGACCACCAAACGCTTCGCCTGCCTCGATCTCGGCACCAATACCTTTCTTTTATTGATTGCCGAGGTTGGCGCTGATCGCGTCGAGCCGATCCTGGATAAAGAAACCATTGTTCGCCTCGGTAAAGGCGTGGATGCCGCCGGCAATCTGAGCGCCAGTGCCATGCAACGTGGCATCGATTGTTTGCAAGCGTATGTTGCGCTCGCCCGGCAGCACGGCGCCGAAAAAATTTTTGCCGTCGGTACGAGCGCACTGCGCGACGCGGCCAATCGGAATGAATTTATCCACGCCGCGTTGGCGCAAGCCGGTGTTCGCATCGAAATCATTTCCGGCGAAAAAGAGGCGCGGCTGGCTTTCGCCGGCGCCCTGTCCAATAAAACAAGTTTGCCGGGGCCGATTGCCGTTATGGACATCGGCGGTGGCAGCACGGAAGTCGTTGTTGGCGAACCGAACCCTCTGTTGAGCGTTCTGGATACGCCGCTGCAAGCCCGCAGCGCCGACATAGGGTCGGTGCGCCTTACCGAGCGCTGCATACAAAATGATCCGGCGCTGCCCGAAGAAGTGATGTGCATTCGCCAGCAAACCGAAGCCGTGATGCGCGCCACCTGGCCGCCGGGGGATTTGGCCAATGTCAAAACTCTCATCGGCACCGCCGGCACCATCACCACGCTCGCGGCGATGGCGCAACGGATGCAAGTATATGACCCGGCGCGCATTGAGGGCTATACGTTGACGCGGCAAGAGTTGGGTGAAATCATCATCACCCTGCGCCAGCGCACGCTTGCCGAACGCCGCCAACTTCCCGGTTTGTCGCCGGCGCGCGCCGATGTGATTCTCGCCGGCGCGATCATTCTCGAAACCTTTCTCGACCTCTTCACTTTTCCCGAGTTGCTGATAAGTGAGCGCGGCTTGCGTTACGGCGTACTGATGGAACAGGCGGCCAATTGATCAAATGTACGTAACAATTCAGCTATTTTACCGCCGGGGCGCTTATTTTATGAGACTTGTTCAATCTTGCCAATTTAATTTCGCTCACAGAACCAAGCGCCCGGGCGATACTGGATAGTTACAAATGTACGAGGTAAAAAGCATAAGGCTAAAACGTCATGTCGATCCCCAATGTGTTCATCGAAAAAAATCACCCGGCGGAAAAATTGGCGCGGCTGCTCTGGCAGGCGCAGCAGCAGGCGCGGACCGCCGTGCGGGCAGCGCTCGTGAAGGCCGACAGCCAGGAAATGGCCAGAGTGGCGGGCGTCACTGCGGCGGATACAATTTACGGCATCGACACGATTGCGGAAGCGGCGCTGCTGAATTTTTTGGAGGCGCATCAGCACGAAGCGCCGACGTTTTTGCTCGTTGGTGAATTTGAAACCGGCGCAGCCATTTCCTTCGGCCACGGCCAGCCGCAATTTCGCGTTTTGCTCGATCCGATCGATGGCACGCGCTTGCTCATGCACAAAAAAGCAAGCGGCTGGATTTTGGCCGGTATCGCGCCGGAGCGCGGCGAGGACACACGC
>JAJVHT010000103.1:24783-26923 GCA_022072515.1 bacterium | reverse complement strand
ACGACAAAATCCACGGCCTTATGGCGCAAAATCGCCAAGGCGTGCTGTACCTTTTCCGCCAACGGGTGTTTGACGCTGCCAAAATTAGAGAAAGACAACAGCGCGACGCGCGGCTCGATATTGAAGCGCCGCACTTCACGGGCCGCGAGCATGGCGATCTCGGCCAGGTCTTCCGCCGAAGGCTCAATGTTGACGGTCGTATCGGCGATAAAATACACACCTTCTTTAAACACCATCGCATACAGACCGGCAACCTTGGAAACGCCCTGGCGCAGCTTGATGATCTGCAACGCCGGACGCAATGTCTCCGGATAATGCCTGGTGAGACCGGCGACCATGCCGTCCGCTTCACCGAGATAAACCATCATCGGCCCGAAATAATGCCGCTGTTTCATTGCCTCTTCGGCATCGCGGCGGGTCGCACCTTTGCGCTTGCGCAATTCATAAAACTTTTCGATATAATGCGCCAGTTTCGGCGAAGTGAGCGGATTGATAATCTCAACACCGCCATGCAAGGGCACTTGCATTTCTTCAATACGGCTGTTGATGATCTTCTCATCGCCCAGCAAGATCGGATGCGCCATGCCCTCGTCGAGAACAATCTCGCAAGCCTTCAGAATTGCCGGCAAATCGCCTTCGGGATAAACGATGCGCTTGGGCTGCGTCTTGGCCTTGTTGATCATCACGCGCATAAATTTGCGGCTGACGCCGAGACGGCCTTCCAGCTCCTCGCGATATTTGTCGAGATCGAGGGGCTTTTGCGCCACGCCGCTGTCCATCGCCGCTTTCGCCACCGCCGGCGCCACCCACAAGAGCACGCGCGGATCGAACGGCTTGGGAATAATGTAGTCGCGGCCAAACTTGAGGCTCTGCAAGCGATAGGCTTTGATGACCGAATACGGCACTGGCTCTTTGGCGAGATCAGCCAACGCGCGGGTGGCGGCATGCTTCATCTCTTCGTTGATCGTGGTCGCCCGCACATCGAGCGCGCCGCGAAAGATGAACGGAAAGCCGAGCACGTTGTTGACCTGATTCGGATAATCCGAGCGGCCGGTGGCCATCATCAAGTCGCTGCGCACGGAAGTCGCGTCCTCGAAAGCAATTTCCGGATCAGGATTTGCCATCGCGAAAATAATGGGATCTTTCGCCATCGACTTGACCATGGCTTTGGTGAAGACATTCGGCCCGGAAAGACCGACCAGCACATCGGCGCCTTCAACCGCTTCGGCCAGGGTGCGCGCTTTCGTCTCCGCCGCGAGCTTGGCTTTGTAGGGATTCATGTTTTCTTTGCGGCCGGCATACACCACGCCTTTGGTGTCACACAAAATCAAATTGCGCCGCTCGACGCCGAGACTGAGGTAATAGTTGGCGCAGGCAACTCCTGAAGCGCCGGCGCCGTTGAAAACAACCTTGACTTGGCGAATATCCTTGCCGACGATTTCGAGCGCATTGAGCAACGCCGCGCCGGAGATGATCGCGGTGCCGTGCTGGTCATCGTGAAACACCGGAATCTTCATCGTCTTCTTCAGCGTCTCTTCGATCTGAAAACATTCCGGGGCTTTGATGTCTTCGAGATTGATGCCGCCGAACGTCGGCTCCATCAATTGCACGGCGCGGATAATTTCCTCCGCGTTGTGCGAATTCAGCTCGATGTCAAACACATCCACATCGGCAAAGCGTTTGAAGAGCACGCCCTTGCCTTCCATCACCGGCTTGCCCGCATCCGCACCAATATCGCCGAGGCCGAGCACTGCCGTGCCATTCGAAACCACCGCGACCAAATTGCCGCGCGAGGTATATTCCCAGATTTTGTCGGGAGATTGATGAATCTCGCGACAGGGTTCCGCCACGCCCGGCGTGTACGCCAGCGACAAATCGGTTTGCGTGACACACGGCTTGGTGGAAACCACTTCAACTTTGCCCTTGCGCCCTTCACTGTGATAACGCAGGGCTTGTTCTTTGGAAATCATTTTTGCTCTCGTCATTGATGATTTATAAAACGTGTTTCGTAAAACGCAATTCGCCATCTGGACAGTTTAGGCATGACGTTTTACGCATTATTTTCACCACGCATACCGTTCGCCGCGAATCTGCCGCGGTTTGCTGATGACATGCATGCGTTTAAGCTTGGAGACTTGCG
>JAJVHT010000103.1:22384-24683 GCA_022072515.1 bacterium | reverse complement strand
GTGATGTATCTGCCGTTCAGGCCGTGCACGAAGCGGCCGAAAGCGCGGAATAAAATTTCATTTTTGTCGCGTTGCGGGTCGCCGATGATCACCGCTTTGCCGCCGCCCAAATTCAAGCCGGCTGCCGCCGATTTATACGTCATGCCGCGGGAGAGGCGCAACACATCTTCAAGCGCCTCATCTTCGGATTTGTACGGCCACATGCGCGTGCCGCCCAACGCCGGCCCCAACGTCGTGTCGTGAATCGCGATGATCGCGCGCAAACCGGAATCACGATCCTGGCAAAAAATCACCTCTTCGTGATTGTATTCACCCATGCCACCAAAAATTTTCATACTTGCACTCCTTTCTCTCGTTTTCCATCCCGATTTTGCATTTTAAGGCCGAAGCTGCCGCTGCAAAGATTTTGCGACTCAAAAAATCGGAATTTAATTTTTATTATATCTGCAAAAAAAGGGTTCGCTAAACAACAAACATTCTCTCCCTCACCCTTCTTCCACCGCAAGCGCCTCATACGCCATGAAGGGGCAGGTCCAACAACTCCGCAACAATTTTTTGCACGAGACCGGTTACACGGCCGCCGTCTCGAACAATTCACTGCCGACTTTTTTCAGCAGGCGCTGAATTTGCGCTTCTTCCGCTTTCAAGGTATCTTTGAACAGCGACGAGTCGGTGTGATAAATTTCGGCGCGGAGATTCATATAATATTGCTGCACGATGCGCTGCAGCAGCGCCAACTCTTCCGCCGAGAAATCAAAGCGCATAATGACACCTCCATCACAGATGGGCCGTCGGGCTACGTATTATCCGGCCGCGCTTCATAGCGCGGTATGGTTGAGACTGAAATTTCCTTTTTGCAAACGGCGCAGTAAATGACAGCATAGTCGCGAAATTTGGCCAGCGGGTCGGGATCACCGGCCTGCGTGACGCGCTGCCGGCATTCAAATCCTTGCAGATCGCCTTCGACGCAAGGCTGCGCTAAAAACGGACACGCAGTGACCACCGGTTTGAAAGGTTCGTGTGAAATTGGCATGCTTGCTCCTCTCCTGCACGGACGCTCTTATTTTTTGAATTGATTTCTCCCAAATCCTCAATTCATCATTTCCGCCGGCAACGGGGGCTGCCAGGTTTGCTCGAGAATGAATTCCTTTCCCGCCAACAAGGCTTTCGTATTAAATTCCGCCAAACCCGGACGTGAATGCGCCTTTTCATTGATCACCTCCAAAACCACCCGATCCGGCAGCAAATTGGAAAGCGCGAGATAAGCGCCGAGCATGACCACGTTCGCGACTTTGGAGTTGCCCAGTTTGTCGGCAATTTCCGTCGCCGGGATGGCCACGCTTTGTACATCGGCGCGCAAGGTTACACCGGAAATCAATGAACTGTCGTAGAGAATCAAGCCGCCAGGGCGCACATCCGGCTGGAATTTTTCCAATGAGGGGCGATTCATCGCCATCAAAACGTCGGTCGTCGAAACCAACGGCGAGCCAATGGGTTTATCCGAAATCGTGACGTGACAATTGGCGGTGCCGCCGCGCATTTCCGGACCGTAGCTCGGCAGCCAGCTCACTTTGCGCCCAACCCGCATGCCGGCATCTGCCAACGTCACGCCCATGAAGAGAATGCCTTGTCCGCCAAAACCGGAAATCTTCAAACGCGGGTTCATTTGGCGCACGCCATTCGTCGGAAATTCCCACGCCTGATTATCTTTTTGCGCGATATCCAGCAAGCGCCGGATCGAGTTGACATCTTGCACAACCCCGTTCGAGGGCGAAACTGGTTTCGGCCCTTCTTTTTTATCGCGAAAAACGCCGAGCGGAAAAACCGGCAGCATATTTTCGATGAGCCATTGTTTTGCTGCCGTCGGGGTCAGCTTCCATCCCGTTGGACAAGTCGAAAGCAATTCGACCAGCGTGAATCCGCGCCCCTCCATTTGATACTGGATGGCTTTGCGAATCGCTTTGCGCGCCGCCATGACGTTTTTGGCCTCGGTGATGGCGACGCGTTCGATATAGGCCGGCGCTTCCAGGGTGGATAACAATTCGCAAATCCGAAGCGGATAGCCTTCGTTGCCAACGCTGCGGCCATATGGCGTGGTGGTCGTTTTCATGCCGAGCAGCGTGGTCGGCGCCATTTGGCCGCCGGTCATGCCGTAAATCGCATTGTTCACAAAAATCACCGTGATGTTTTCACCACGATTCGCCGCGTGCAGAATTTCGTTGCCGCCAATCGCCGCCAAATCGCCGTCGCCCTGATAACTGAGGACGATGCTATGCGGCAAAGTTCTTCGCACGCCTGT
>JAJVHT010000103.1:16340-22284 GCA_022072515.1 bacterium | reverse complement strand
GGCCCGCAGTAAATCTCTTCGCTCTCTTCATCAAAAATCAAATAATGCGTCGAGCCACAACGGGCACAGCAAAAATCCACCTCCCATTCATAATCGGGAAACAATTCTTTTTCAACCGTCATCATTTTGCACCGCCTTTCAGGTTGCTGGTAGCATGTTGCTTGTAGCTCGTTGCGGGGTTAGGCGTCAAACACAATCAGTAACCAGCACCCGGCCACCAGTGACCAGCCACCAGCCTCAAGTTTCAATGCCATCCACTTTCTGCCAAAATTGCACGATCTGCTGTAACAATTCTTCTGCGGTCGGCACCATGCCTCCCGCGCGGCCATAAAATTCCACCGGCACCCAATCGCGAGCCGCGAGACGGACATCTTCCACCATCTGGCCGGTGCTCAATTCACACACGAGAAAACCATACGTGTAATTGGCCAGTTCGCCAATTTTTTGATTGGGAAACGGCCACAACGTAATCGGCCGTAGCAAACCGACCGGAATATTTTGCTCGCGGGCCATGTCGACCGCGGTGCGCAATAGCCGGGCAACGATGCCATAGCCGACCGTCACCAGTTGGGCATCTTCCAGGCGGTATTCTTCAAAACGCACCTCCTGGTTGGAAATGGTTTCGTATTTCGCTTGCAAATGCCGCACATGCGCTTCCAAGACTTCCGGCTCCAGTTGAATCGACGAGATCAGATTATCGCGCGTCTCCGGGGTTCCCGCCACCGCCCACGCTTTTGCCGGCAGATGGGGAAGCGGATCAGGAAAATTTACCGGCTCCATCACTTGCCCAATGAAACCATCCGCCAAAACAATCGCCGGATTGCGGTATTTATCCGCTAAATCGAATGCCAGTATCGTCAGATCACACATTTCTTGCGCACTGCTGGGAGCGAGCACGATCAAACGATAATTGCCGTGGCCGCCGCCTTTGACGATTTGAAAATAATCGCCCTGCTCCGGCGCAATATTGCCCAACCCCGGACCGCCGCGCATCACGTCAATAATCACCGCCGGCAGCTCGGAGCCGGCCATATAGGAAATGCCTTCCTGCATCAATGAAATGCCGGGGCTTGAAGAAGCCGTCATCGCCCGCATCCCGGTCGAGGCCGCACCATACAGCATGTTGATGGAAGCGACCTCACTCTCCGCCTGCAAAAAGGTGCCGCCCATTTTCGGAAAATATTGTGCTGCCGCTTCCGCAATCTCACTGGCGGGTGTAATCGGATAGCCGAAATACGCGCGGCAACCCGCCAAGAGCGCGCCCTTAATTACCGCTTCATTACCTTTGATGAGTTGCATATTCGTTCCTCATTGCCGGTCGCTCGTTGCTGGTAACCGGTTCAGCAGCAATCGGAAAACAGCAGCCAGTAACCCTTTTCATTCACCCCGATAATTCCTGAACTAGATTTTAAAGCCTAGGCCGAGAAGCAGAATGCCGCCGCTTGACGTACCATGTGAATTACCGGGATTAAGCGTTTTCAAGCGCAGGGACGTTTGATTCAACCCGTTTATAAACCTTAATCGTTCCTGGCTCGGGACAAACATAAAAACACACGCCACAACCCGTACACTCAATACCCTTATATTCCGCCGGATGATAACCCATGCGATTCAACGCCGCAGAAATTTTTAAAACGGCGGGCGGACATACTTCGACACACAAGCCACAACCTTTGCATTCTTCGGCGTCAATCACGACGACACCGCGATTTCGATTCTCTTTTCGTACTTGTGCCATGAACATGTCCTCATCATTTTATGTTTTATGCACAAACATTTTATCGCCAAAAAAGAACTCAAACAACATGCCACGGCTGCGGCGAAATCACCAAAAGGAATATACCGGGCTAACTCCTTGAATTTTAAAAGCCTCGGGGTCTGCCGAATCAATGGAAAGGCTTTTAGAAAAACGGGTAGATTTGCAAGTTTGGGAAAAAATCGAGGGGTATTTCTTAGGCTTGAGAAGAAGAGAGAAAAATTCGATACTTTTAAAGAGAGATATTAAGTTCACTAATTTTGCGATAAAGCGAGGAAAGGCTCATTCCCAGCATTTGGGCGGCCTTGCTTTTATCATAATCGCTTGCGGCCAAAGCTTTAAGAATCGTATCGTGTTCAAACTGGCGCAGGGAATCTTTTAGTCCACTTCGCCAGTTGTCAGTGAAGGGTGGTGGCGGGCTGATCTGCGGAAAATGCTCCAATCGCAGCGCGCAGGTGTCACACATAATCATGGCGCGTTCGATTGCATTTTCCAGCTCGCGCACATTGCCTTTCCAATCATATTTCATAAACAGACTGAGCACGGCGGGATCGACGTCGTGAATTTTTTTGTTCAATTGCGCATTATAGATCCGCAAAAAATGGCTCAACAATTCCGGAATGTCTTCCTTTCTTTCGCGCAACGGTGGAAGCAGAATTTCCACGACATTCAACCGGTAATAAAGATCGTCACGAAAGTGGCCGCGTTTGACTTCCTCGGCCAAATTTTTGTTGGTGGCGGTCACAATGCGAACGTCGATGATTTCCGGCTTGGTGCCGCCAACCGGCATGATTTCTTTTTGCTCGATCGCGCGCAAGAGCTTCACTTGCAACGTTAAGGGAATACTGACGATCTCGTCGAGGAAAATCGTGCCGCCCTCCGCTTCTTTAAACAAGCCGTTTTTATCACGGCTGGCGCCGGTAAAAGCCCCTTTGAGGTAACCAAACAATTCGCTCTCCACCAGGTTTTCCGGAATCGCCGCGCAATTGACCGGCACAAAATTTTTGAACACGCGCGGGCTTTGGCGGTGGATGGCGCGCGCGATCAGCTCTTTGCCGGTGCCGCTCTCGCCGGTGATCAAAACCGTCGAGATCAAGGGCGCGACTCTGTCGATCATTTCCAACACTTTCCTGAAGGGCGCACTTTTGCCGACCAACTCGCCCGCCGTCGAGCCTTTGCCAAGCTGGGCCCGGAGATATTGATTCTCCTGCGCCAAATTTTTTCTTTCAATGGCGCGCTCTATCGCATTCAGAATAATCGCTTTTTTCGGCGGCTTGGCAATAAAATCATACGCCCCTTCCCGCATCGCCTCGACGGCAATCTCGATTGTGCCATAGCCGGTCAACAGAATGACTTCGATTTCAGGAAAACTTCTCTTCACGCTCTTCAGCAACGCGACGCCATCGCCGTCAGCCATCTTGAGATCACTTAAAATTATATCGACCGGGTTTTGGTTGAGACAAGCCAACGCCTCATTGCCGGAACCCGCTGTCAAGGTAAGGTAACCGGCCTTGTGCAAAACTTTCTCCAGCGACTCCCGAATGCTTAATTCGTCATCAACGATCAAAATGGTGTTGGCTTGCATGGGGTATGCCTCGTCACGTTTAGCAAATTCTTGGCAATTGTTCTCCACTCAACATATCAAGAATTCGATGGGTGCCGATCAGGCTTTGCATCGTCACCAATCCTGCCATGCCGCTGGTGACCGCGCCGACGATTTGCGCTTCGGCGCCCAGCGGATGCGCTTGCATGATCGCCAGGGCGCGTTCGGCGTCGTGCTTGGCGATAAAAGCCGCTAACTTTCCTTCATTCGCGACATAGAGCGGGTCAAAACCCAGCATTTCACAAGCGCCGCGCACGTCTTCATGTACGGGAACGGCGCGCTCATCAATATTGATATGAACCTGTGCGGCCTCGGCGATCTCATTTAAAGCGCTTGCGAGTCCGCCGCGCGTGAGATCACGCAGGCAATGAATTTCAATCCCCGCCGCGAGGAGTTGCAACACGAGATCGGCGAGCGGCACGCAATCGCTGGCAATCGTGCTTTCAAATTCCAAGCCTTCGCGTACGGCCATAATCGCGATGCCGTGCCGGCCAAGATCGCCATTTAGCAACAACACATCACCGCGTTGAACCCGCGCCGGTGCAATTTCCAGATTGTGCTCGATTATTCCCACCCCAGCGGTGTTGATAAACATGCCATCGCCCTTGCCTTTGTCCACAACTTTCGTGTCACCGGTGACAATTTGAACGCCCGCCGCCGCGGCTGCTTGTTGCAGGGATTGCACGACCCGCCACAATGTTTCCATCGGCAAGCCTTCTTCGAGAATAAAACCGGCGCTGAGATACAACGGCCGCGCCCCGCACATGGCGAGATCATTCACCGTGCCGTTGATCGCGAGCGTGCCAATATCGCCGCCCGGGAAAAAGAGCGGATGCACCACGTACGAGTCGGTCGTGAACGCCAATTTCACCCCGTTGCAATTGAGCACCGCGCCGTCGTGCCGCGACTCCAGCAGCGAATTATTGAAAGACGACACGAACATTTTCTCGATGAGCTGATGCATCAATTTCCCGCCGCCGCCGTGCGCGAGAAGAACGTTGGGATAGTCGCTAATTGGAATGGGGCACGAAAGCCCCTGATCGAAGTTTGCTCTTAGGTCCATAAGTTATTTTGTGAGTCAACGCGTAAAACGTAGAGCTTAAAAAGTAAAATTCAGCTCCACTTTTTCTCAACACAATTACGTTTTATATTTCACGTTTTAATTCTTCTATAGCGATAATACGCAGCGCACGCGCCTTCTGATGACACCATCGTTGCGCCGAACGGATGCTCCGGTGTGCAGCGGGTGCCAAAAGCGGGGCATTCGTGCGGTTTCTTCAAGCCTTGCAAAATAAGGCCGCTGATGCATTCGGAAGATTCTTCCACCGTGTGGCCGGCGACGCCAAAACGCAGCTCGGCATCATGTTCCAAATATTTGTCACGCAAGCCCAAACCGCTCTGCGGAATTTCGCCGACGCCGCGCCATTTGCGCGGCTGAATTTGAAACACCTCACGAATAATCTGTTGCGCCGGTTCGTTGCCCTGCCGCCGCACCGCGCGCGCATATTGATTCTCCACTTCGGCGCGGCCTTCTTCCAATTGTTTGATGCACAGATAAACGCCCTGGAGAATATCCACCGGCTCAAAGCCGGTGACCACAATGGGCACATGATATTTTTGCGCAATCGGTTCGTACTCGGTGAAGCCCATCACCGTGCAAACATGCCCGGCGGCCAGAAAACCCTGCACCCGATTGTGCGGCGAAGAAAGAATCGCCTCCATCGCCGGCGGCACCAATACATGTGACACCAACAGCGAAAAATTTTTAATGCCCTGCTGCTGCGCCTGATAGACGGACATCGCATTGGCCGGCGCCGTGGTTTCAAAACCCACCGCAAAAAAAACGATTTGTTTATTCGGCGCATTCCGCGCAATTTTCAGCGCATCCAACGGCGAATAAACAATGCGCACATCGCCGCCGCCCGCCTTCACCGCCAGCAAATCTTTGGCGCTACCCGGCACGCGCAACATATCGCCGAAGGAACAGAAAATCACCTCGGGACGCGAGGCAATCGCAATGGCCTTGTCAATCAGCTCCAGCGGGGTGACGCAGACGGGGCAACCCGGGCCGTGCACCAGCGTGATTTCCTTCGGCAATAATTCATCCACGCCGAATTTGACGATGGCATGGGTTTGCCCGCCGCAAACTTCCATGATCGTCCACGGCCGGGTCGTTACGCGCGCCAACAAGCTTGCGAAACGCTGCGCGGCTTGGGCGTCACGATACTCGTCGATAAATTTCATTCTCCCAGCTTCTCCTCACGCTTTAATGAGCAGCAACAACATGACCACCGGCGTTTGCGCAAGCAAGCTGTGTTTTAAATTGGGCGGCATGTAAATCCATGCTCCCGGCTTCGCAACAATAGTATCGTCGCCCAACGTCAATTTCGCCTCACCTTGAATCATTTGAATAATGGCTGGCGTCGACGCGGTATGCTCGGAAAGCTCCTGGCCCGCGCCAAAACCGAAGAGCACCACCTTGACCTTCTCATTTTGCTGGAGCGTGCGGCTGAGAATGCCATCAGCCGGAACCTCCATCTGCTGCGCGAGGTCGGGAAAATACAGATAGGGTGTATTCATGAGAC
>JAJVHT010000103.1:9483-16240 GCA_022072515.1 bacterium | reverse complement strand
CGAATCATCGGCGCCCAATCAACGATCAGCGTTCCCGGCGCGCCGTTGGGGTAGATTGTAAAAATCTCGAAAGCATAACTCTCATCCGTGGCAATACCATCCAACGCAAATTCCACCTCCATCGCGGCTTGCCCTTCAAACCTTGTTTGTTGCCGTAATCCCATAATCGCCGCCACGGCATCGAAAAGACGGCCAGCGCTGGAGGTTCGTGGTGTGTTGAGATTTTTGTTTAGCATGTTTTGCAAGAGCCGCAGCTCCGCCGCCGAGAAAGCTTGCAGCGGGTTACAATCTTCTCGCGCAAAAACAGTATCGCCCCACATTTCGTAGAGCAATCCCAACGCGCCGCGGCGCGGCTCTTTAATCGCGCTTTCTCCGCCGGGCAGACAAAACGTGCGCAAATGCGCGGCGCGCTCAAAAGTAGTTCTCGTGGCGCGCAAAAATTCGCCGCCCCAAATGGTTCCATCCGGCCCGTAGCCCGTTCCATCCCATGAGACGCCGAGCACCGGGCCGTCCAATTCATTTTCCGCCATGCAGGCGACGATGTGGGCGAAGTGGTGTTGGATTTGTAATGGCGCTTGTCGTTGCCCCGGCAGGGGCGGGGTGTTCATTTCAGGTGAGCGCCTAAAGGCGCGACTACGAACGTCACGACAAGACGCTTGCGCAAATTTCGTCGACAGATATTCCGGATGCAGATCACAGGCAATCACCGCGGGTTGCACGGCGTAAAGTTTTTCAAAATCTCCAATCACACGTTGAAACGCTTCATACGCTTGTGTCGTTTCCAAATCGCCAATGTGTTGGCTGACAAAAATATTTTGCTCCACCGCCACCGCCACGGAATTTTTCAAATGTGCCCCAACCGCCAAAATTGGCGGAAGACCTTGTTGCAACTGAACCGGCAATGGGGCATATCCGCGCGCCCGGCGCAGCACCAACTCGCGGCCCATCATCACGCGCACGATGGAATCATCGACATGCCGCGCGATGGGGCGATTGTGCACGAGAAAGACATCCGCAATGCCGCCAAGCCTTTGCACTGCTTCCTGCTCATCAATACAAATCGGCTCGTCCGAAAGATTGCCGCTCGTCGCCACCACCGGCAAGCCAAGCTCGTGCATCAACACATGGTGCAAGGGGGAATACGGCAACATGATGCCAAGATACGGATTGTTCGGCGCGACTGATGAGGTGAGGGCGGATGGGGAAGGGCGGGTGGCGGGCTTCCGCCGCAACAAAACAATCGGCGCCTCCGGAGAAAGCAACAAACGTTCTTCCAGCGCTGCGACTTCGCAGCAGGATTTGATCATTGCCAAATTTGGATACATCAACGCCAGGGGTTTTTCTTCGCGGTGTTTGCGCTGGCGGAGATGCTGCACGGCTTTTTCATTGGTGGCATCGACCAGCAAATGAAATCCGCCAATGCCTTTCACGGCCACAATCTTGCCGCGCAGGAGCGCATCGACCGCCTCGAAGATCGCGTCATCTTTGATGGCGAGCGGCAGCCCTTCATGATCCCACAACTCCACCTGCGGCCCGCACCGCGGGCAGGCATTCGGCTGCGCGTGAAAACGCCGGTTGGCGGGATTGTGATATTCGGCGCGACAATCCAAACACATCGCAAAACTTTTCATCGTGGTGTGAGGACGATCATACGGCAACGCCGTGATGATCGTAAAGCGCGGACCGCAGTTGGTGCAATTGGTGAAAGGATAACGATAGCGCCGGTTGGCCGAATCAAAAATTTCTCGCAGACAATCAGGACAGGTGGCAATGTCGGGCAGAATAAGAGCGCTTTTCTCACCGGCTTCTTCGCTGTGGCGAATTTCAAAAGTGGCGTAACCAAGGGGATCAAGAAATGAAGATTCCAAACTTTGGATAAAGGCACGCGGCGGTTTTTCTTTTTCCAGGCGCAACAAAAAGTTCTCCACCCGTGGCGCCTGGCCTTCAACTTCGATGAAAACACCCTGCACCGTGTTGTTGACCCAGCCGGCCAATTCCAACTCCTTGGCAAGCCGATAGACAAACGGGCGAAAACCGACGCCCTGCACCGCGCCGCGAATGGTCACGCGCAGGCGCCGCAGAGTTTCGTCACTGCCGATTTTTCGCTGTCGAAGCGTTGCTTGCATCCGTGTATCAAATTTTTATCAATCCTCGGCCGCTTTTAGATTTTTTATCCATTCAAACCAGGTTTTCAAACCTTGCCCCGTTCGGCAAGAGACTTCAAAAATTCTCAAATCGGCGTTGATGCTCCGCGCATTCGCTTTGACGCGATTCATGTCGAAATCCGAGCTGCCGAGCAGATCGATTTTATTGATCACCATCACCGACGAACGCCGGAACATGCCGGGATATTTGAGCGGCTTGTCGTCACCTTCGGTGGTGCTGATGAGCACGACTTTCATGTCTTCGCCGAGATCGTAGCTCGAGGGGCAAACCAAGTTGCCGACGTTTTCAATAAAGAGCAAATCGATTTGGTCGAGGTCAAGCTCGGGCAGCACGCGCGTGATCATCTTCGCATCCAAATGACACGCGCCGCCGGTGACGATGGGCCGCACCATTTTGCCACCCGCGGCCTTGAGACGATTCGCGTCGTTCTCCGTTTGCACGTCGCCAGCGATGAGGCCGATACGCAGCTCGTTATTCAACGCCCCCAGCGTTTTTTCCAGCAAAGTGGTTTTGCCGGAGCCGGGCGAGCTGACAAAATTGAGCGCCACAATGCCGCGCGCTTTCAATTGCGCGCGAATGTCAGCAGCGAGCTTGTCATTTTCAGAAAGAACCTTTTTCTCGACGGTGATTTTTTCGGACATAATCCTATCCATTTAAATTGCGGAACGTTCGTGGTAGTCCCTTCAGGGACGGAGGCTCACAACGCGAGAGCGCCTGCCCCGCTCCGCCCTTCCTTAAATTTTAGGATGCGGGGCGGAGAAGGCGCTACTACAAACGTACTACGAACTCACTTCCAAATACGCAATATCCAACTCATTGCCGCGTGTCATGTCGATTTGGCCGGAATTGCAGCGCGGGCAGGCGAAGACAAAATCCTGCACCGCGAATTCATGGTTGCAGGCGCGGCATTTTCCCTGCACCGGCACGAACTCGATTTCCAATTTGGTTTTGGCCAGCGGCGTGTCAACGACGATGGACTCAAAACCAAAGCGCAACGCTTCGGGATCGACAGTGCTCAGCGCGCCGATGCGTACGGCGATGGTTTCCACCGGCGGCAAGCTCTTGCGCTGGATTTCTTGCAAAACCGTGTCGACGATGGAAGTCGCAATGGAAAGCTCGTGCATGATAGCGCTTTTTCTCAAAATATCAACAGGCAAACCGGCTAACCTCAATCAAATTACTTCATAAAATAAAATAGCAAAAAATTAGACATTTGCAAACAGCCAATTGCAGCGAAGTAAAGGTAAAACCTTCCCAACACGCGCGGCTCGTCAAACGCCCATTTTTGCAGATGGGCATAATAGGCGCGGCCATCGATGGCGGCAAATGTAACAATCGTAATGAGAATCAACGCCAACCCTTTTGGGGGAGGATATCATGTTCAACCAGATACTTCGCTAGCAATGAGGAGAATAGAAGCATTCATTGGTTGCGACCGCTCTGCTGAAAGAGTGGTAAATCCGAGGCACAATTCGTTTCACATAATGGCTAAACTCAGCTTTCACATGGTCACTTGATTTCTGGGTCATACTCAAATTCGCGGCCAATTCTGCCTTTCAATTAAAAACTGGGACGTATATTTAAATGCTTTTGAATTCGAAAAATTTTTTGGGCCTGAAAAATATCGATAACTGCTGTGTCCCAATATTTCGTTATTTTGTCGACCAAACCGGCATCCAACTGATCGGGATCTTGCTTCATGTTATCGACGAATTGATCGATTAAATCGATATGATTAATTCGATCCCGCAGGGCTTGAATTCTTTTGTTCAGCCGAAAATATCGGCACTGCGGACAACCGTCGTTGGGGGCAATCGGTTTTTTAATCGCCACTTCGATATTCGCATTCTCGTCCGCGGCTTCTCCGTTTATTTTTTTATTCATCGCCTCCCAAAACTCGCTTAATTTCGTTCCCACACGCATGCGTCCGAGATCGGGCACCGTTCCCCAGCGATTAATGGTATAAGAACATGGTAAGATTCTTATCCATCCTTCTTCTTTATCGGGCACCAGAACCGGCACCAGATTCATTGCATAACACGTTCCTTCGTCATGATTTAAAAATGAGCGCTCGCCATCGGTATACACAACGGCAAAATCATCCTGGTCTTCAAAACGCCTTTCGACTTCTATTATTTTTCGGCAAACCAACTCGCCGACCTGCGGATTGCGGCTGCTTTCGAGAAGCTCCGGACGCATTTGGATAAAATCCACACCAAGGCGCCGAGCATGGTTAGCCTTGTCAAGCAAACTCAGAAGCTCAGATTCTTGAATGGTATCGCCGAGCGCGATTGAACATAGTGGAGACCGCAACCCGAGCAAATCCATGACTACTTTCCTGGCTTCGGCGTAACGCGCGTTATATGCTTGGGGCAAATCCTGCCCAAAATGCACCTGGAAATAGGATTGTGGGGTATGGCCGTTAAAACTGATTCGCACAAAAGAAGACTCCATGTGGCGATCAAAAAAATATTCCCAAAATCTGAAATCCCGGGGGCGCGTGCCGTTGGTAAAAATTCCGAGCATGCCTTTAATCCCTCGTATCTCTTTCATAAAACTTGCAATGTGAGGATGAAGCAACGGCTCACCGCCACCGCTTATCAAAACATCGATGTTGTCATAAATTTTCAAATCGCGGGCGATGCCCAGTAATTCTTCTTTGCTCATCATTTGATGCGATTTTTGCAGACGCCGATCATCTTCGGTTCGACACCAGGCGCAACGATGATTACAGACCATGCTTGGCCACACTTCAACGAGTGAGGGTTGTTTGGTAACACCCGTTGTGATGAGCTCCCGCACTTTGCCCCAATGCAACAAAAATTTCATCGGGTTAAAGTTGAGTTCCAATAGCGTGCGGACGTTGCAGTTTAGTCGCTGACGTGGAAAAGGCTGATAGGCATTCACATTATGCAAGGGGAGCAAAGAAAGAACTTTTTCTCTTACCCGCTGGCCAAAGATTTTCAGCAAGAAACCGGCGATATAATGGGTGGAAAGCTGATACATGAGCTGGACGTCGTCGGTATCGAATTGTGCGGCTGTCACGCCTTGGATATCTATAATGCCCAATAGCTCATTCGCGCCTTTGGTTTCATGCTTTGCAGAGTGGGACAAAATAGGTACGATTAAATTGGATTGCGAGGCATCCTTTAGCCAAGTGCGAATAGCCTGGCTTTGATAAACTTCATGGCCTTGAAGATTATGAATGAGAATAGGTTTATGGTTGGAGTCCTTTACGACGTTGGTAAGCAATAACGGTGCCGTTGCAACTTCATGCCGCGAAAGAGAAATGGCTGCCGGGGTGCTTGTCGGTCCGTTGCTCCACAACCAAATCAGCTTGCCCTCGCCCTTTTTATCATAGCCATAAACCGTGAAGGCAATATTCTTTTGCTCCGAAATTCTCTCAAATTCGGATGCAATCGTCGCGAAAAAGGCTTCAATGTCGGCCGAGATTATCTCCGGTTTCTCAAGATAACCAGGAAGAGGGTTGTCAAGCAGGCCAATCAAGCCGCGGCGACCATTGAATTTGAGCAATCGTTTCTCCTTGATGATGCCGATCTCAGTTTCAATTTTCTGGAGAACATTCCAAAATTCTTTGACTGCGAAGGGGCGCGCAGCAAGAGAGCGATGGCGGCCATTGATAAAGAGCAAAGCGGTAACGTCGTCAACTTCGACCTTGTATGAATTTAAATTATTGCTAAAATCCTTCCATATTTCCTTGCCCAGTTTAAACATCGCCGCGGAGCTTATCCCTTCGCGCTCAACGAACCCGCCCCTTTTGCGTTTTTCCGGTATAATTTCGCTGATGATACGTTTCGCCGTGGTCGTATCCTGGGAGAACTTAATACGGTCGTCGTCAGCGACGATGGGGCCAAACATTGGCGAGTCATCAACAACATTTCTGTAGTAAAGCAAATCGTATTCAAAGGTGCGCAATCCTTTCTGCATCGGAAAGGATCTCGAATAGAGTGTAATAACAACTTCAGCGCCGTCATTTTCCGACCGCTGACTGATAAAATCATGGAGAAAACGAATTTTATCAAGAAAAGATTGGTTCATTGCCGCCTCAACGGCCCATTCGCCCGGCAACAATTCGACAGGGTGAGGTTTTGCAACCGGCATTTCCAGTTGCTCGGATGTTTCAATTTGCAGATTATTACAAAGCAGCGTAATCCCCTTGTCGAAATCATAGAAATCGATATATACTAAGCCGTGCAGCAGCTCCGGCAAATCCGTTTGATCTAAACGACAGGTGATGAATTTTTTATCTTTGGAGACGGCGCTGCCCCATTCCAATGAAACCACTTTAGATTCCGCTGCAAATTTCGACCACAGTAGCAGAAAGGTATCGCATTGTTTGAGCGCTGCACTGATTTTTTCAGGAATGACTTCTCCCGGGTTGATCTGTTCATCATCAATCCAAACGTCACAACCGCGCTTTTTGAGCTCGCCCGTTAGTTTTTTGGCGATTTCTTTGTCTTTCCAGGAATGACTTATGAAAATTTTTTTCATAGTTTATCCTCGTCGAGGAAGTATCACCCTCATATGGATTTCCAGATGCCGCGCTTCTAACTGCTCGCCAGCTACATTA
>JAJVHT010000103.1:0-9383 GCA_022072515.1 bacterium | reverse complement strand
TAATCTTTCCGATGTCACTCGTCAATTGAGCCGTAAGAGACCTGAGGGCCAAGTTCGCCAGCGATTCCGCTTCCTTTTTGCCAACCAGCATTTCCAGAATCTCGAACAGTGATTCTGACGTCGGTGCACTTTCGGCGGGAAATGCGATTCAAGTGATGCACTCATCTGAAATAAATATTATCAGCTACTTCTTAGGGTACCGACGGTTTTAAGATCACTGTAGCTCTCAGCAAGAATTTTTCTTATTGCGTACTCAAATTTTTGATCATGCTCATTCATTTTTTCCTTTCGGTTGTATAACAAACAGCGTGAACTCGAAAAATAACTTCTTCTTGAGTGACCAAGTACTTAGTGATACAATTGTTCAAGTACGAGTGTGCTGAGCACGATATCAGCAACCCATGAATATACTTGTTCTGCATCGTCCGCTGGACAGTAGGAACGCAACCTGGTATAACCCTCCTTTCCGAGGAGTCGGAAACCAAAAAAGAAACAAACAGGGATTGAGATCATAAAAATGACTCAAATTGTATGCCAGTTAAATTCCGTATTTTTAGCTACGTTTGAGGGAGTTTATGTATAAAATGCTGGAGGGTTTTTGCAGTTTTAAGAAATGGGGCCGTGAAATTCTCACAATTAAGAAAACAACAACCGACACAAAATCAATGCTTTCCCGATTGAATTTCCTGTATGATCCGATCGATAACTTCCGGTGTCATCTTGTCGACCTCTGGAGAAAGCTCAATACCGGCGGCAAAATTCTTTCCTTCGATGCCGTAAATCACCAAACGCGCCGGCAATTGTCTTAGGGCGCGCGCCAGCTCAATCGCTTCGGCGACGCTGAACGCGTGGGTGGAATAATGAAAAAACTGGGTGGGAATCGCTTGCTGGTGCGCTTCAAATCGGAAAATCGTTCCGGGTGCCGCGCCGGAATGAACCGCATCGATCAGAATCACATTTTGAAAATCTTTCCAGGCCTCCAGCAGCGCGGCACCCTCGCCACTTTGCTCAATAATTGTGACCGGCGCGGATAAGGTTTCGCGTAAACGGCGCGCCACCCATAAGCCGACGCCGTCATCGCCCCGATATTCATTGCCAATGCCGATGATGAGAAGGCGAGAAGGAGTGGATGAAATTTCCGGCATAAGCCAAGGTGGAAAAAATTCTAAAATTTTTGGATCATGCAGCGTCCGTTTTAACACGGAGTCGCGGAGAACACAGAGTTGCACGGAGATTTTTTTGTCAAATCCCCAAAACGCGAATCGCCACGCCGGTCGCCGCAATGACGCCGCCGGCAATGATGTCCGTCGCATGCTCCAACCAATGCACACGCAGCAGCGAGACGCCATAAGAAACCAAATGCACTTGCAAAAGCATCATGCCAATCGTGGCCAATCCGAAGAGCAGAAAGACCAGCAACACGGCGGTCCACCCGTAGCCGTAGCCGACAAACAGCAACGGAATCAGCGGCTCGCACGGACCGAAAACAATCAGCGCGAAGAGCGTCCAATACGAAACCGTCTTGGCGTGATGCAGGGTATGAGAATGTTTTTTGCCGTAATTTTTGATGCCCCACACCATGTAGGCCAGACCGAAGCCGATGAGCAATAGCGAAGCCATATTGCCGCGTGTCGATTCCCATAGATTCACGCGTTCTACCCCCATGCCCAGCAAGACGCCGATGGCGCCGATGGCCAGGCTTGAAGTGATATGGCCGAGACCGGCGAGAATCGTGCTCAACGTCAACCGCAGTCGGCTCCATTTCTGCGCTTTACCGAGCATGACAAAAGGCAGCCAGTGATCCGGCGCCAAGGCATGCAGCAAGCCGACTGTGATCGCCGAAAGCATGAGAATGCGCATGTCATCTCCTCCTTGTCGAAGTGGGGTGAGATCGTTTAGAGCTCGATTAACTGTTTAGCGCATCAAGCAAATTTATATTTTCCCAAAACGCCGGGCAGCGATTTCACTCCTGCTCAAGGTGAATCTTCAAAAAATGTGTGGCGCACGAGATGCAGGGATCATAATTGCGAATGGCTTGTTCACATTGCCAAACCAATTTTTCCTGGGGCAAATGCAAGCGCGACGGCACAAATTGCCGCAAATCATTTTCGATGGTGCGCTGATTTTGCGAAGTGGGCGGAACGATCTTCGCCTCGAGAATAATGCCTTGCTCGTCGAGGCGATAGCGATGATACAAAATGCCGCGCGGTGCTTCGGTGCAAGCGTGGCCGATACCAGCGCGCGGTTGAACTTCCACCGCCGGTTTTTCCGGCGTTTCATATTGCGCAATCAAGCGCAACGCTTCGTCGCAGGCATACAGGGTTTCAACACTGCGCACGATGATGCTTTGGAACGGATTGCGGCAGACCGGCCCCAAGCCGGCGTCGCGCGCGGCTTCCTGCGCCAGTGGTGAGAGCTTGTCGAAATTCAAACTATAGCGCGCCTGCGGGCCGACAAAATAAGCGCCTTTGCCTTTGTGCACGGAATGCAAAGCGTTGGAATGCTGCATATGCTCTTCGGCAAAATGGTTCTCGTATTCCTGCACCGCAATATCCAGCCCCTCGTTCGAAACGAGCCGGCCTTCATTGAACGGATATTCGTTGGGATGGCGCAAGGCGACGAACTCATAATTCTGTTCAAAGTCGGGGAAATCCAAAGTGGCGGTCCAGCGCACGGTTTCGAGGGCGGCATCGCGAGCCCATTTCAATTTTTCGGTTAACGGCGCGAGATCGCGCTTCGCCGGCACTTTATAAAAGCCGCCGACCCGCACGTTGATTGGATGAATCTCCCGGCCGCCAACCAGATTAACGATGTCATTGCCGATTTTCTTCAATTTTAACCCGCGTTGCACCGCCTCAGGAAAATCCTTGGCCATTTGAATGGCGTCGTCATAGCCGAGAAAATCCGGCGCATGCAACATGTACACGTGCAGCACGTGACTCTCGATCCATTCGCCGCAATAGATGAGCCGGCGCAGCGCGCGCAGTTGGCCGTCCACTTTGACGCCGAAGGCGTCTTCCATCGCATGCACGGCGCTCATTTGATAGGCAATCGGGCAAATGCCGCAAATGCGCGCCGTGATATCGGGCGCTTCGCTGAAAAGGCGTTCGCGCAAAAAGGCCTCGAAGAAACGCGGCGGTTCAAAGATTTTCAGTTTGGCGTCGACAACTTTCTTGTCTTTAATCTTCACATACAACGCGCCCTCGCCTTCGACGCGGGCGAGGTAATCGACTTTGATGGTTTGGGTTTTCATATTCAAAAAAAATCATTTTACTCTGAACCAAGATGAAAAAATTTAAAATTGAAAATTATCAATTTTAAATTCTTTAGACAAGTCTCACTTCACGCGCCTCGCTCTCTTTCCGAAACGCTTCCGCATACGCATTAAAGTTCCGGAAAGCGCGGACGATATCCTGCTCTTTCACGCCGAGGCCGCTCCACCAATCACTTAACGATGCCGTGTTCGGCGTTTCCTTCGGGCCGTAGCAGCCAAAACAGCCGCGCTGATACGACGGGCAAAGCGCGTCGCAGCCGGCGTGTGTCACGGGGCCGAGACACGGCGTGCCGTTGGCCACCATCACGCAAACAATGCCGCGCCGCTTGCATTCCGTGCAAACGCTGTGCGGCGGCGTATTCGGCTTGCGGCCATGCAGAAAGGCGCTGATCACTTCCACCAATTGCATTTTGTTGATCGGGCAGCCGCGCAGCTCAAAATCGACGAAAACATGATCGGCGATCGGCGTCGATTTGTTGAGCGTCGAAATATAATCCGGGGTCGCGTAGACAATCGAAATAAAATCCTTCACGTCTTTGAAATTGCGCAGGGCTTGAATGCCGCCGGCGGTCGCACACGCGCCAATGGTGATGAGGTATTTCGAGGCGCGGCGGACTTGATGAATCCGCTCGGCGTCGTGCGGTGTCGTAATCGAGCCTTCCACCAGCGAGAGATCATACGGCCCTTTGACGAAGGCACGCGTCGCTTCGGGAAAATTGGCGATTTCCACCGCCCCGGCGACGGCGAGCAATTCATCTTCACAGTCGAGCAAACTCAGTTGACAACCGTCACACGAAGCGAATTTCCACACCGCCACTTTGGGCTTGCGCCGTTTTGCCGCCGGAGATTTTTCCTGCGCTGGACGAATGACTTTTTTCGTTTTCTGTTTCATGGCTCAAATTTCTCGTTGGGCGAACAAATCTTTGATGCGATCATAACGAAAGACCGGCCCATCTTTGCAAATGAAGGTCGGCCCGAATTGACAGTGTCCGCAAAAGCCGACGGCGCACTTCATATTGCGCTCCATCGAGAGAAAAATATCCTCGAGGGCGACGCCGCGCTTCTGCAATTCCAGCATAGTGAAGCGCATCATGATTTCCGGGCCGCAAACCATGGCCACCGTATTGCGCGGGTCAAACGGCGCTTTCGGAATAAGCGTGGTCACGACGCCGACATTGCCGCGCCAGTTTCCCGTCGCGCGGTCGACAGTCACATAAACTTCCAAATCGAGGCGGGAGCGCCAGTTTTCCAACTCGCGCCGGTAAAGAATATCGCTCGGTGTGCGCGTCCCATACAGCAGAACGACTTTGCCGTACTTGTCGCGATTGGCCAGCAGCGCATACAATGCCGGGCGCAAAGGCGCCAGCCCGATGCCGCCGGCGACAATCACCACGTCATTGCCCGCCGCTTCCTCGACCGGCCAATGGGTGCCAAAGGGACCACGCACACCCAACACCTCGCCGGTTTTTAATTGGCGCATCGCCTTGGTGACCGTGCCAACGGCGCGGGTCGTATGCACCAACGCTTTAAGATTGCCCGGATCGCCGCTGATCGAGATCGGCACTTCGCCGGTTCCGAACATATAGAGCATATTGAATTGCCCGGCACTGAACCTGAAGCCGGGAGTGCCATTCGCCGGCTGCAATTCCAGCGTGAAGGTGTCGTAAGTGTCCTGCCGCAGGCGTTGCACCCGAAACGGCACGGGCAGCATGGGATCGTCAGCGTGCACAGACGTTGTTTCAGGTGTTGTTTCCATAAACATCCAAAAGTTGTAAACGTGTCGCTTCCAAGCGTTGTTCCATGATGTTGGTGAACCGTTTCAGCAATTCATAGCCGAGATCGTGATCATTCTCGCATTTGGTGCGCAGGCATTTGCCATCCAACGCGATGGCGCGCGTCATCTCCACGGCGCGGGCATCGAAATGCCATTGGTACGGCGGAATCAACCACGACCAGCCGAGCACTTCACCCTCACCGATGGTTTGAATCGTAATGGGGCCTTTCTGGGCGCCAAAAATTTCCACAGCGACTTTGCCACGGCGAATAATAAAAAACTGATTTGCCTCCTGGTCTTCGCGGCACAGAAACTGGCCGGGCTCGAAACGAACGTTGGAAGCACAGCCCACAATGAGCTCTAAATAACGCTTATCCAACCCCTGCAAGAAGGGATGCTCGCCTAAAATGGGTTCGAGGGTTTCCATTTTCTCTCTCCTTAAAATTTAACGCAACAACATTGCCCATTTAAAATTGCAAATTTTTGATTCACAATTCTCTATTGCTCAGCGTTGGAGATCATCTGCCGCTCGCGAATGGCCCGCACTTCTTCGGTAAGATCAATGCCCACCGGACACCAGGTAATGCACCGGCCGCAGCCGACACAGCCCGACGTGCCAAATTGATCGATCCACGCGGCCAGCTTATGCATGAGCCATTGCCGATACCGCGCTTTCGCCGAAGGCCGCACACTGCCGCCATGAATGTAGGAAAAATCCATGGTGAAACACGAATCCCACTTACGCCAGCGTTCAGCGTGTTCACCAGTCAAATCGGTCACGTCCTCAACGGTCGTGCAAAAACAGGTGGGGCAAACCATCGTGCAATTGGCACAATTCAAACACCGGCTCGCCACTTCGTCCCACCGCGCATGCTCCGTATTATACTGCAACAAGCTTTTAAGATCAGTGGTATTTAAATTTCGCCCCATTTGAGCGGTAGTGTTCGTCACGATCTTGTCGGCGATCATTGACGCCGTTTCGGATGCCGCTTGCATTGGCAGTTGCGCCATGATGGCAGCGCCGCGCTCGCTGCCGAGGTCGACAACAAAATAGTGCTGGCCCTGGTCCAGAATTTCAGTGAGCGCCAAGTCAAAACCGGCCGTGGCTTTCGGGCCCGCGTTCATCGAGGCGCAAAAACACGTGCCGCCGGCCTGTCCACAATTGACGGCAACAACAAAAATATTTTCCCGCCGCGCACGATAAACCGGGTCGACGTATTTTCCCTGTAGAAAAACTTTATCTTGAATCGCGATCGCCTGCAGCTCACACGGTCGAACGCCGAGCAAGGCCAGCTTGGGTGGCGGTTCGCGGTCGTCAAGAATTTGCCAGCCTTCGCGCTGGCGTTGCGCTTTCCACAACTGCAAGATGGGCGGATGCAAAAATTTTTTCCAGGCTTGCGGGCCGACGACATAGCCAAACAAAGCTCGATCATTGCGCTGTTTCAAACGATAGGCGCCATTATTTTGCTCGTCGGTCCACCCGACCGGCAAATCATCAACCGCATGGACTTCTTCATAGACGATGGCATGGTCACGAAGCGTCGGACCGATCAGCCGATATCCTGAGTTGCTCAGCAGATCGAATAGCTTTTGGAAGTGTTCGCGCTGCAAAACAACCTTATCGTTCACTCGCAGAGGTTCTTTCATACGCATTCGTAAATAATTTAGGCGGTAAAATGTCTGCTTTCAGTCAATCAAACGATATGCCGTAAAGGGTGGGAGAGATTGAGGACGGCGCAACTATCTAAAATTTTGAAGGATAACTATGCGGCAGACAGGTTTAGACAAGCACAGATTTGATGAAAAATTTCGCAAAAATGCGAAATGGCAAAGCGGTATTCTTGAAACTAAGAATAATTGCCGCCTAATCTAAATTATAAAATTGTAAGAATTTAACAGCAGAAACAAAACCATAAAAAATCATATGCAGGAATAGAAATCGCAGAAAAAACCTTATGGCTCTTCATCAAACGCCAAAATTCATTAAAAAATAAACCTCGCTTTCCTTTCACCTAGCAAAATGGAAAGCGAGGTTTGATTTTTATATGAGCAACTTCCAGGTTCTACATGCCGGCGGCAATGCCGTGACACTCGTGGCAACTGCTCTCCTTCCATGCGTCGCCAATATCGATCGGATGACGGAATTCCAATCCCGCTAAATTCGATTCCTTCACCGTGACGCCATCACCCTGTTCGATGATCAAATGACACGCAGTGCAGTCGCGTGTGATCACTTTGCCTTCCGCGCTTTGATGCTTCCCATCGTGGCAGCGATAACAGCCGGGGCTGAGATAGTGGCCGATATGATCCGGATAAGAACGCCAACTCGATTTCATGGCGGGAAAATTATTTTTCAAATAAATTTCCTGCACGCGCTGCACCGCCGCGTCAATTTGTGGCTGCTTTTGCGCGGCAAGCTCGGGATAATTGCCGGCATAAAAAGCGTGAATCGTCGAATCAATCGCGGCTAATGCCGCTTCCTTCGTTTCATACTCCGGTTTCAAGGCTTCAAAGGCGGTGGCTTTGATCGAGGGCAACGAGATATCAATTGCACCAAAATTCATCGCCGCGTTCAGCGCGATATTGGGTGATTTAAAAATATGTGTCGGGCGATTGTGGCAATCGATGCAATCCATCACGCGAAGCTTGCTTTGGTCAATGGTCGCGCCATCGGCCAAACTCGGATCAGCCGTATAAACCGTCACCTCGCCTTTGGCATTGGTTGAGCGTACCCAAGGAATCACTTCCCGCGTTTCGTCTGCCGGCAAATATTCAATTTTGTTCGCAATATTCATGTGCCAGTGAATGCCGGAGGTATGCCCAAGCTCCGGAGTGCCGCCGCCGATTTTAATCAGAATATTGTAAACCCATTTGGTGTTGGCCTCGTCTTTCATAAAATGTACGCGCTGGCTTTGTTTCGAGCCATAAAACGCCTGCGGCCAATGGCACTGTTCGCAGGTCTCGCGCGCCGGCCGCAGATTAGTGATTGGCGTCGGAATCGGGCGCGGGTATTTATTGAAAGCAACGGAGTAAACTTGATACAGGCCTGAAAGCTTCGATTGGACATACCACCCCGCCCCCGGGCCAACGTGACAGCCAGCGCAGGTCACGCGCGCGTGCGGCGAGCCTTGATACGCGGTGTATTCCGGTTCCATCACCTCGTGGCAAGTTTTGCCGCAAAACGCGGTGGACTCGGTGAATTCATATGCTTGATAACTGCCGACGCCGGTCAACAGCAAAAACAACGCCGTCACCGCGACAACCAGCACAAACATGCGGCGATGATGCGGAATATTGAGATCGACGCGCGGCAGGCTGGGCAGAGAATGAAATTTCGTGCGCCGGCGATGCTCACGCCACATGCCGAGCGGGATCAACAGCAAGCCCAAAATTAAAATTCCCGGAAAAATGAGATAGTTAATAATACCCAAATACGGCGTGGACGTCTCCGTAAAAAAGTCGACGAGAAACAAAAAAATGATGGCGACAAAACTCAGTCCGGCGATGCCGACGCCAACAAAGCTAATGATATTATAAAACGAACTGGGAAGCTTACGGGTAGTGTCACTCACATTTTCCATCTTTCCTCCTCGGGGTCTATTTTATTGACACAATTCTCTTCTTCAGAAAAACGCACCGCTTTTCTTAAAATCAAACGACCGCTGATAATATGGGGATTTTTAAATTTGCTTGCAAGAGGAATTTGAATTCAAGGCAACTGCCTGGCAACAATGCGAAAGCCGATGTCTTGCGTGCTATGTTCCGGCTGGAAGGCGTCGCGATAAGGAATATAAAGGAGAGCGATGCTGGCGCTATACCATGAGCCGCCGCGGGCGACACGCAAGCCCACCGTGTCGTCATGATTGCGCGCATCATCAAAATAAGGATGCTCCTGATTATAAGCGCGATTGAGCGATTGCGTCCATTCGACCACATTGCCGCTTATGTGATAAAGACCAAAGCGATTCGGCTGGTAACTCGCATACGATTCTGGAAAACCGACGACGGTAATGGGCGCGTCGGGATTTTTTTTCCAATTGTAAAAAGGAATTTCGTTGTCGCTAATGAACATGCTCAGCCCGTAATCCAAATTATCCGGCCCGCGCGCCGCCTTCTCCCATTCGGCCTCCGTGGGAAGCGCATACCACCATCGCCCCCGGCCAATCTTCTTCGTCAACCAACGGCAAAATGCATTCGCCTCAAACCAATTCACCCACAACACCGGTTGGTCGGGTTGGCCGAAACGATGGTAGTCGAAATCTGCCGGTTGCAACAAAGCCGTCACGGATGATGAACTTCGCGCTTTCCATTTTAAACCGGCTTCCGTCCAGTTGG
>JAJVHT010000141.1:9818-27138 GCA_022072515.1 bacterium | reverse complement strand
CCGTTTTCCGTAATCACAATATCATCTTCCAACCGCACCCCGAATTCCCCTTGAATATAAATGCCCGGCTCCACAGTGAATGTCATGCCGGGCTGCAAAATGGTTTTGTTGTTGCCGGCAAAATAAGGCGCCTCATGGCCTTCGAGGCCGATACCGTGGCCGAGCCGATGCACAAAGTATTTGCCGTAGCCGGCGTCGGCGATGACTTGGCGCGCGGCGGCATCGACCGACTCGCACGTGGCGCCAGGTTTCGCGGCGGCAATGCCGGCGCTCTGCGCCTGATGTACGAGCCGCCAAATTTCTTCATGGCGCGCCGAGGGTTGGCCAAATACCGTGGTGCGCGTCACATCACTGGTATAGCTTTGCAGGCGCGTGCCGCAATCCATCAACACAATGTCATTTTGCTGCAACGTGCGTGGACTCGCGCCGCCGTGCGGAATGGCGGAGGATTGCGCAAATTGAATCAGTCCGCCGCCGGATAAACCCAACGCCGAGAAATTTTGCCGCAACAACTGCGCTACTTCTTGCTCGGCCATCCCGGCTTTGATTTGTATCCAGGTTTGGCGAATGCACGCCTCAGTCGCATCGTTCGATAAACGCAACAGCGCGATTTCCTTTGCGGACTTGATCATGCGTTGCGCATTACAGACCGCCTCGCCGTTAATGAATTTCATATGCGGCAAAGCGCGGCTTAAGCCTTCAGTGGCAAAATAACGTGTCGTCGGTTCCAACGCGATCGTGCCAGTTTTCAAGCCATAATCTTTGAACACCTTGGCGAAAATTTCGTATGGATTTTCGTGCTCCTGCCAGGTGTAAACTTTTTCCAAGCCGCTGGCGCGCTGCAGCAGCGGCTCTTCGAAGGCTGGACCCAAAACGAAAGGCTCACCTTGGGCGGGAACAAAAGCGGACACCAGGCGCTCGCTGCGGCCAAAACGCATGTTTAAAAAATAGTACAAATTTTCACTGGGTTCAAAAAAAATACCGGCGAGCTTTTGACGACCGAGATTCTCCTGCAATTGGACGAGACGGGCTTGAAAGTCGTCCTTGGTGATTTGTGGCGCATTTTTTAAACGCGCGGCCATCTCGGAAAATTGCGCCGGTTTGGCGGGCTGGTCCGAATTCGACAGCGCTGGCAACCATGGCAGCATCGCCAACGATCCAGCCGATTTTATAAAATGACGTCGCAGCATAATACCTCCTCCGCAGGGTTGAGGTGAATAATTGATGAAACAATATAACACATCCGATGCCCAATTTCAAGCGCGGCGGTCATTTTCGTCTTGGCGGGTGCGAAGAAATTTTGTACCTTATTGTGGACATGTAAAAGTGCAATCAAAAAAATAACCTCAACGCCTTTGACTGATGAAAACCATGCCAATCAACAACTTTGATAAGTGGAAGCATCATTTGCAGGATGAAATCGATGCAGCGTACTTGTACCGGCATTTGGCGCAGGCCGAGCGCGACGAATCGCGGCGGGATATTTATTTGCGGCTGGCGCTGGTTGAAGATAAACACGTCCGGCAATGGCGCACGTTGTTGCGCGAAGCAGGGGAGAAGGTGAATGATGAACAGCTACCGACGGCGCGCGCCAAATTCATGGGCTGGCTCGCGCAAAAATTCGGCACCGGCTTCATTGCGCCCAGCCTGCTCGCGGAAGAAGCGCGGGAAGTCAAAAACTATCTCAAGCTCGCCGCCGAAATGCCGCAACCGCAGGCGCGGGAAATGGCTACCGAAATCGCGCGGGAGTCCGCACATCACGCCGGCACGCTGTCGAAATTGCTCGATAAAAGCGGCGAGCCGTGGCACGCCGTCAGCTCGGGCGGCATGTTGCGCAGTGTGGTTTATGGCTTCAATGATGGACTCACCGCAAATTTTGGCCTGGTTGCCGGCGTGCTGGGTGCCGCGGTAAATGAACACGCGCTGCTCGTTGCCGGCGTGGCCGGCATGATCGCCGATGCGTTGTCGATGGGTTCCAGCGGTTATTTAGCCGCCAAAAGCGAGGCGGAAGTCTACGAACACGAAATCGCCTTGGAGCGGGAGGAAATTCGGTTGATGCCGGAAATCGAGGTGGAGGAGTTGGCGTTGATTTATGAGGCCAAAGGGATAAATGCGACTCGGGCGCAGGAAATGGCCCAAAACATGTTGGCCACCCCCGAGCAAATGTTGCAAGAAAAAATTCGTGAGGAACTGGAAATTTCGCCGGCGACGCTGACGCCGTTGAAAGACGGCGTTGTGACCGGAACCGCCACTGCGTTTGGCGCGCTCATTCCGGTCCTGCCATTTTTCCTTTTCGATTTTACTATTGCCATTTGGTTTTCTTTTGCCATGAGTATGCTGGCGCATTTCGGCGTCGGCGCCGCGCGCAGCTTTTTTACCGGACGCGGCGTTTTTCGCAGCGGGTTCGACATGTTTATCGTCGGCCTCGGCGTCGCCGCTGTCGGCTATGTGATCGGTGATTTGATGGGTCGATTGTTATAGAGAAAAAAATACCCCGCTTCTCCCTATAAATTTGAAGGAAAAGCGGGGTTCGTTTTTGGTGAAAGGTGAAACGACAACTTACACCATCTCTTCAACCAACTCGCGGCGATGCTTCGCCAGCACCGGCATTTCGTGGCGCGAAGTTGCCAAAGCCGCATACGACTTGCGTTCCAAAGTTTCCCAGTCAAACAACTCATGCAGGCCTAAATCCATCAGTGTGGCAAGCATGGCGGGACGGATACTCGTGATCTCGATTTCATAGCCGCGCTGGCGAATGACGTTGGCAAATTTTGCCAGCACGCGCAACCCGCGCAGACTGATCACCGCCAGATTCTCTAATTGCAGCGTCCATTTGTTGCCCGGAAAATAGCTCAGGTTCAACAGAAAATCGCGCAACGCTTCTGTGTGTTCGCTCAAAATCGTGCCTTCCAAACGCAAAGTCACCAGCTTTTGCCGACGCGTAAAATTAAGTGTCGCCGCCACTGTCGCCGTCGTTGTGGCGTTGTCGCTATTGAGAGCCTTCTTTATTTCCGTCATGACGAACTTCCTTTCTCGTGTGGTAGCGCAGTTTTCTGATGAAATCCTGCTTTATCTAAAGTCCTTTACAAAATTTCTTGTCTGTTTACTTCTATGTTATTATACTAAACAAACCTTATTTCGTTGTCATGACTTTGTTATTCTTGTGTAAACTCCAGGTTAAATCCTTCCCTCCGCCCAACTCTATTTAAGTGGCTTAAATACAAGCTCATCAAGCGTATTTTTGTTGAGCCGTTTGACAATTTCGGTGATCAACCGTACAGTGCTTTCGTAATCATCGCGGTGAATAATGCCGTTTGCCGAATGATAATAGCGCTGTGAAATCACTAAATCAAGCGTCGGCACGCCGAGGTTCCATTTGTGAATCGGGCCGGCATCCGTACCGCCGCCTTCTTCCAGCATAAACTGATGCGGGATTTTCAGCTCTTCCGCCAAGCTTTGCACCCACTGCCGCAGTTTGACATGCGGTAACATTTCCGCCGTGTGCAAAATAATAACCACACCTTTTCCCAAAACCGGCTGCGCGTAATCAATACTCGTGTTGGCTGGCAGATCGTTCGTCACATCAATATCGAGCGTAATCGCAATATCCGGTTTCACTGCTTCGACCGTGGTTTTCGCCCCGGCGAGGGTGATCTCTTCCTGCACGGAGCCGGTGGCAAACACCATGTTTTGATGTTTTTCTTTGATGAGATTTTTCAGTACGCCGATGATGACGCCGAGTCCGATGCGATCATCCCAGGCTTTGCCGAGCAGAAATTTGCGATTGTTCAGCACCGCAAATTTGCTCTCATGCGTAATCGGATCAGCCGGTTGAATGCCGAGCGCCTCGGCCTCCGCGCGGTTCTCAACGCCGACATCAATCCACATGTCCGCGCGCGGAATGATTTTGTCTTCGGCAATATCGGGTCCCGTATTGAGCACGCCGAGCACGGGGCCTTGGCGTGTGTGAATGATGACGCGATGATCCAGCAGTTGTTGCGAAAAATTCCAGCCGAGTGGGAAAAATTTGACAAAGCCATTCTCATCGATGCGCTTCACCATGAACCCGATCTCGTCGAGATGCGCGTCAATCATCACGCGCGGGCCATCGGCCGTTCCTTTTTTAATCGCAATCACGCCGCCAAGGTTATCGCGCTGCAGCTCATCCACCAAGGGCTTGAGATATTTCATGAACACCTGCGCCGCCGGCTCTTCATATCCTGAAACGCCTGGCGCTTCTGAAAGCTCTTGAAGCATTTTTTCGGTGTCGTCGAGGTCTTGGGAGAACAACGCATTTAACGCCGACAACAAGAGCGCGATGATAAAAGTCGGTATTGTTTTTTTCATTTTTAAAACATTGTGTTCGTATTCGCCGCTTTCTCCGGTACGGTTTGCAGCACATCCCAATGCTCAACGATCTTGCCGTTGTCGTCAAGCCGGAAAATGTCGATGCCGGCCCAATCGCTGTCGCCGGGCCATTCCTGTTGGCAATGCAAGACCACATAATTGCCCTCGGCAATCACGCGCTTGAAGTGGACGCGCTTGCCGGGGTGCTCCTTCGCCATGCGTATAAAGTATTCGATGAACGCTTCCTTGCCGTCAGCCACGCCGGGGTTATGCTGAACATAAACTTCGCCGGCGTACTTTGCAATCGCGGCGGCGGGCTGGCTCTGGTTGAACATCAGATCATAAAAACCCATCACGCTGTTTTTGTTTTGCTCGAGCTGTTCTTTCTCATGCTTGATTACTTCTTCCAGGCGTTTGCGCAACGTGATATTCTCGAAAAGCACGCCGACACAATTGTTGGGCATGGGAAAGGCTTTGGAAGCGAAATAACCTTTTTGTACATTTTCGTCGCGATATTCCATCGCGCCGATGGTGTGAGATTGTTTGGTGCTAATGACTTCGGCAAAGATTTGCGGTAAATCGGTCGCTGCCAAAGACGGGAACACTTCGAGAATGGATTTGCCAATTTGTTGGCTCAAATCAACACCGGTGTACTTCGAAGCCTGGCGGTTGGCATAAACCAGTTGCAGCGACCCGGCCTCGCCGGGAGTTTGGATTTGATAAACGAGCAATCCGATGCTCATCTCGGAAAAAACGGCGTCGATCAAGCCGGTCATCGTCGTGATCTCGGCTAAATCGAAGGTTTGGGAATTTTCCATAACCACCTCCAGAGCTAAACCGTGTTGATCAATCAGGACTTAAACCATCCTATTTTATATTTTACGCCTTACGTTTAACGCCCTTCCGCAAAGGTGGCCTCTCGATAAATCTCTTTCCCTTCCAGCAGCGTCAACAACACTTTGGCGCGATGAATCGCATGTTTGGGGACAGCAAAAATATTACGGCTGAGCACGATTACATCCGCAGCTTTGCCGACTTCCAATGAGCCGGTTTCCTGCTCTTCAAAATTTACATAAGCGCCGTTGATCGTGTAACCCGCAATCATCGGTGCAAGTTCAACGAGCTCTTGGGGCAACCAGCTTGCCCCCGTGCTATCTTCCAGATCGCGACGCGTCACGGCCACTTGCATTGCCTCGAGCGGATTCATTGACGATACTGACCAGTCGCTGCCACCGGCCATCACGGCGCCGGTTTTCAAAACACTTGCTATCGGATAGAGCCAGCGCGAGCGAGTTGGTCCCAACGCGGGCTCAGTTAATTCAGTAATGTATGAATCGGCATAAGCCCACAATGGTTGAAAATTCGCCACGACACCAAGTTGCCGGAAACGTGGCACATCGGTGGAATCGATCAATTCGAGATGCGCAATGTGATGGCGCGAGTCACGGCTGCCATTTTTATCGCGTGCGGCTTGCAAAGCCTCCAGCGCCATACGAATGCCGCGGTCGCCGATCGCATGAATGTGAACTTGAAATTGGGCGCTGTCGAGCGCCGTTACCATTTTTTTCAAAACTGCCGCATCCCAATTCGGCTTGCCGAGATCACCGTGATCGAGATATGGCTGCAACACCGCCGCGGTGCGCGCTTCGATTACACCGTCGGCAAAAATTTTGACGGCATTGGCGCGCAGGCGCTTGCCCTGATATTTTTGGCGCCTCTCCAGCAAACGTGGAATTTGTGCCAAGCCTTTGGCCGGATCAGCATACATCGCCGTTACGACGCGTGCGGTTAATTCATCCTTTTGGTCAAGTTCCCAATACGCTTCGAGTAAATTGGAATCCGCGCTCGCTTCTTGCAGCGAAGTGATGCCGTAACGATTCGCCATTTCCAAGCCGCGTTTCAAGCCGGCAACATAATCCTTTGGCGTATATTTCGGCAGCCGTTTCGAAACGAGACCGGCGGCATCTTCACGCAAAGTGCCGGTCGGTTCGCCGGTTTTCGGGTCACGCTCGATGCGGCCACTCGGTGTGTCCGGCGTATCTTTGGTAATGCCGGCGATTGCCAGCGCCTTCGAATTAACCCACACGGAATGCCCATCGGCGGCGGAGAGAAAGACTGGACGATTGGCAACAATGCTATCGAGCAGAGATTTATGCGGATTGCCATTCGGAAAAATCGGCAAATCCCACCCGCCGCCGCGAATCCACGCGACATCAGGGTTCTGCTGCGCGTAACGGCGCACCGCTTCCAAAACTTGTTCCGGCGTCGAGAGGCCGTTGAGATTGCACTCACCCAACTCCACGCCGCCGCTTACCGGATGCACATGCGAGTCATGAAAACCGGGCAACACCATTTTGCCTTGCAGTTCGATAATTTTCGTGCGGCTGCCGATCCATTCTTTGCTCGTGCTGTCCGGTCCCACATAAACAATGCGGCCGTCAGCAATTGCGATGGTTTCGGCCCAACTGCGCGCCGCGTTCATGGTATAAATCGCGCCGTGACGTAAAACCCAATCCGATGGCGTCGGGCAATTTTGTTTCGTTGCACAGGCAAGCCATAAAATTAAAAAAGTGGAAATAAGCAACTGCCACCAGCGGCTCGTTCTGTTCATGAACAATCCTTCCGTGGAGTATGGTAAGAATTTGCTGTATTGCAATTTGGGTGAATGAAAAGATACATGACGGCAGTTAAAAAGTCAAGTCGCAATGTAAAAATCCTTGCTTTTTGTGGACGCGCGAATTAGTTTTCACTTGTACGGCTATTTTATGGAGAAAAATTTTTGCAGAATCAAAATTTGGAAAAAGCAGTTCTCGACAGCGCCGAGTCTCTCATCAATCTCGCCTTCAGAGAAGATTTAGGCACAACTGGTGACATCACGACACACGCCATTCTTGCTGATGACCCAGCAGACCGCCGGACAGCCGCTCACGCCGTGATCATCGCAAAATCGCCGGGTACGATTGCCGGTCTTAAAATTTTTGCGTTGGTCTTTGCGAAACTTACACCGGCGGTGCAGTTGTACCTGTTCGTTGATGATAAGGATAGTCTCGCGCCGAAACAGGAAATCGTGCGTCTGTACGGCCCCGTCATTACCATTCTTAACGGTGAGCGCGTCGCCTTGAATTTTCTCCAGCGCCTTTCCGGCATCGCGACGTTGACGAGAAAATTTGTCAATGCCGTTGCTGGAACCAAAGCGAAAATCCTCGATACCCGTAAAACCACACCCGGTTGGCGCATGCTGGAAAAATATGCCGTGCAATGCGGCGGCGGATTCAATCACCGGCTTGGATTGCATGACATGTTTTTGATTAAAGAAAATCACATCGCGGCGGCCGGCAGCATCGCCGCGGCGGTGAAAAAATGCCGCGCGCTGAATCAGCGGCGGGGCTGGAATTGGAATTTGGAAGTGGAGGCTCGAACCCTGGCCCACGTGGAAGAATGTTTGCGCCTGGGCGTCGAACATATTATGTTGGATAATATGTCGATCGCAGCAATGCACAACGCCGTGCAGCTCACCGCCGGCCGCGCCAAGTTGGAAGCTTCGGGAAACATAAGTTTGGAAAACGTCGCCGCCATTGCCGCCACCGGCGTCGACTATATTTCCATCGGCGCGTTGACGCATTCCGCGCCGGCCATGGATTTTTCGTTGTTGATTTTGTAGAAACCCAGAATGGAAAATATGAAAAAATTTTGTATCGTTTCGGTATGCATTCTCGCCGCCTCAGCTTTCGGCCAAACGCCGTTCAAAGACTTTCTTGCGCGCGTCAATCGCTTGCCGAATCCAGCGGATAAAACCGCCGTGATCGACAGCTTTTTTAACAACACCCGTTTTCCGTATGCCGAAGCCGATCCGGCCAGCCCGACGGGATACGCCGCGTATTTTGTTTATCGGGGCGCGGCCAACAGCATGGTCAGCGCCGGCGATTTTAATAATTGGAATGTGAATGCTCCCGATCGCTTGCAACAACTGCCCGGCACCACCTTCTGGTATCTCGGTAAAAACTTTGAATCCACCGCGCGACTCGATTACAAGCTCGTGGTGAACGGCAGCATGTGGATTCTTGATCCGACGCACAACAAAACTGTCGCCGGCGGCTTCGGGCCGAATTCCGAGCTGGCGATGCCCGCGTATGTGCAGCCCGAAGAAATTCAATTGCGTCCCGGTATTCCGCATGGCCGCATTGAAACGTTGACCATGACGAGCCAGATTCTCAGCAACTCCCGCACGGTGAAAATTTATTTGCCGCCGGATTATGATACCAGCCCGCGCCAGCCCGGCGTCATCATCGTGCATGACGGCCTTGAATATGTTTCGCTGGCTTCTATGGATCGCGTGTTGGATTATCTGCATGAGCGCAAGGAAATTTCAACGCCGATTGCCGTGTTCATTCCGCCGGTGAATCGCAATCCCGAGTATTATCAAAATCAGCGCGATTTGTTCAGCCGTTTTATCGTGGAAGAAGTTTTGCCGTATCTCGAAAGCCATTATCGGGTCAGTAAACTGGCGCGCCAGCGCGCCAATCTGGGCGCCTCGGCCGGCGGGCACATCACTTACTATTTAATGTTCAAATATCCGCACGTGTTTGGCGGCGGCGCCGGGCAATCGAGTTATATTTCTTCGGTGTTACAATCGTTGGCAGCGACGGCGCCGGATACAGCGCAACGCTTTTACATCGACGTGGGAACGTATGATCTTTCCGGTTTTCCGCAAACGAATCGCGATTGGCGTAATCAACTCACCGGCCGCGGGTTTAAAGTTCGCTATGCGGAATATCACGAAGGCCACAGTTGGGGTAACTGGCGCGCGCATGTGGATGACGCCTTGCGCTTTCTTTTCCCGCCGGAACCGCCAACCGGTGTGAAACAAATTGAACGCCATCCGGCGAATTTTTCTTTGCAACAAAATTTGCCGAACCCATGGTCGGTGTCATTGGGAGAAGGAACGAAATTGTCGTTTTCTTTGGAAGCGCCGGCGGCAGTGAGTTTAAAAGTGGTGAATGTTCTCGGCCAGACGATGTGGCAGCAACAATGGTCAAATTTGAATGCGGGAAAATATGAGCTGCCGTTGCGCGTGAAGTTGTCCCCCGGGATTTATTTTTACCGGCTGCAAGCGGTGGATAAAGTTTTGACGAAGAAGATGATTGTGTTGCCGTAGCACAGAAACCCATCTGTTAATGCGATTAATGTAAGTTTAATGAGTACCCCTGAAGCGAACACCAAACCTCTACGCTGGCTCTTTCTCGACCTCAATTCCTACTTCGCCTCCATCGAGCAAGAGCTGCGTCCCGAATTGCGAAATAAACCGATCGGCGTTGTGCCGGTCATGACGAATGCCACGTGTTGCATTGCCGTGAGTTATGAAGGCAAAGCCTTTGGCGTGAAAACCGGCACGATGGTGGGCGACGCCAAAAAGCTTTGCCCGGCGATGCAGTTCATCGAAGCGCGGCATCAACTGTATGTGGAATATCATCACGCCATCGTGCAAGCGGTGGAATCATGTTTGCCAGTTGCCGTGGTGATGTCGATTGATGAAATGGCCTGCCGGTTGATGGGCAGCGAGCAGAGCCTCGACAAGGCCACGCGCATTGCCAAAAATATGAAACAGGCCATTCGCGACAAAGTGGGGAAGACCCTGCGCTGCTCCATCGGCCTTGCGCCGAATCGCTTTTTGGCGAAGGTCGCAAGCGATTTACAAAAACCCGACGGCCTGGTGGCCATTCAAGCGGCGGATTTGCCGCAGATTTTGTATTCGCTCAAGCTGGAAGATTTCCCCGGCGTCGGCCCGAGCATGCACAAACGCTTGCTGCTGCACGGCATTCAGACCGTCGAGCAGCTTTGCGCGCTGCCTAAAGCGCATTTGCACAAAGTCTGGGAGGGCATAGTTGGCGAGCGGTTCTGGCATTGGCTGCGCGGGGACGATATTGCCGAGGCACCGACGCAAAAAGGCACCGTCGGCCACTCGCATATTTTGCCGCCGGATTTACGCAACGACGAGGCGGCGTTTGCCGTCGCGCAAAAGCTTGTGCAAAAAGCGGCGATGCGGCTGCGCAAAATGCGCTACTACGCCGGCGGTTTGCAACTCTGGCTGCGTTTTCTCGGCGAGCAGAGTTGGGCGGCGAAAACCACGATGGTTGAATGTCAAGACACCTTGACTATGCTCGAAGCGCTGCACGTCTTGTGGCAGCAAAAGCCCGCCGGCAAGCCGCTCGGCGTCGGCGCCACGCTATTCGATCTCGTGCCGGCGCATTTGCACAATCTTTCGCTGTTCGAAGACCCCAAGCGCGACAAGCTCATGCAGGCGATGGATGCCATCAACATGAAATTTGGCACGGACAAAGTTTACTTCGGCGGGGTTCATCAAGTTAAACACGCGGCGCCGACAAGAATTGCGTTTACCAGTATACCGGATTTATTTTGAACAACGGATGACGCGGATTACTTTAATCCGTGTAATCTGCGTCATTCGTTGTCTATTTTAAATTTTCCTCAAACAATTTCAAAATCCTTTTATACTCATCCGTCCATGAACTTGGCTCTTTAAAGCCGTGGTCTTCCATGGGGTACATCGCCACTTCCCAATTATCTTTTCCCAACTCGATCAAGCGTTGTGTCAAGCGTACGGTGTCTTGAAAATGCACGTTCACGTCGACCATGCCGTGGCAAATCAGCAGCGCGCCTTTTAAATTCTCCGCAAAGTAAATCGGCGAGCTGCGGCGATACGCGAGCGTGTCGGCAGGAGGGAGGTTGAGAATGTTGGAGGTGTAGCCATGATTGTAATGCGCCCAATCCGTCACCGGCCGCAGCGCCGCGCCGGCGGCAAAAACCTCCGGTGTCGTGAACATCGCCATCAGCGTGATGAAACCGCCATAGCTGCCGCCATAAACGCCGATCCGTTTCGCGTCGACGCCATAACGTTCGCTCAGGAACTTGGCGCCATCGACGACGTCCTCCAAATCCTTGCCGCCCATGTGGCGATAAATCGCCGTGCGCCAATCGCGGCCGTAACCGGCGCTGGCGCGATAATCCGGATCGAGCACGGTGTAGCCGAGATCGGTCAGCAGATTGTGAAACATGTACTCACGGAAATAACTCGACCACCACTTGTGCGCGTTTTGCAAATAACCCGCGCCATGCACGAAAACCACGCCTGCCCCATTGGGCTTTTCGGGGCGATAGAGCCGCGCATAAACTTGCGCCCCATCGCGCGCCGAGTAGGTGATCAACTCCGGCACCCGCCACGGATAGCTTTTGAATTCTTCCGTCGGCGAAAAGGTGACGCGCTGCGGCTTCGCGCCAGGCTTATTGTCTTGCAAATAAATTTCCCACGGGGCGTTGAAATACGAATAACGAATCGCCAGCCTGGTCTCGTCCGGTGACAGCGACACGTCGTTGTTGCCTTCCAGAGAAGTGAGGCGCGTGCGCGGCCCGCCTTCGAGCGGCATCGTATAAAAATGCTTCTCCCCAGGATGAACTTCATTGCTGGTGAAATACCATTTCTTTTTATCACGCGCCATGAACGGCGCAGTAATCTCAAATTTGCCGCTGGTGAGCGCGCGCTTTTGCCGGGTGTTGATATCGACGGTATATAAATGAGAATAATCGCTCGCTTCCGAGCAGAACCACACCCGCCGATTATCCGGCATCCAACCCACCGCGGTGGCGCCGCCGAAGAACCCGACGCCCGGCCCGCCAATCCACGCTTCATCATGCTGGCGATCGAGATTCGTCAATTTACCCGAAGGCAAATCAAGTGCGGCAATCCAACGGTCTTTGTGGTCTTGCGCGCCGACGACCACAAAAGCATTTTTGCCGTCGTCGCTCCAAAACGGGCCGCTCCACATCACCTCACGCGATTTTGATTTTTTGTTTTCCCGGGAGGATTTGGCCGTATCCTTTTTAGCCGGGATCGTCGTAAACGCCTGGCTCTCCATGATGCCCGGCAAGCTGTCAGGTTTTACGTAGAGCACGGTGTCGCGGGCCACATCCCAATAGCCAAACTCGAAAGTCATCTGCGGCTCACCGACTTTGAGGCGGGCGTTGAGGTCTTCGGTAAATGCCGTTTCCGTAATGTAATTCGGCACGATGGCGGTGCGCGTCTCTTTCGCGCGCTGCGCGAGAATGAACGTTACGAATTTCTCATCCGGCGCAAGCTGGATTTGCTGTGCCTCTTTTTCGCCGAGATAAATCTTCTTGGGACGCTTGGGCTCCTGTTGTTCGCGGGCTTTTTTCGCTTTATCGGCTTTTTCTTTTCTTTCTTTTAAAACGGTGATCAACTGTAACTCTTCCTGCGCGAGGTATTTTTGCGGCTCGGTCTTCGGTTTGTTTTCTGGCGGCACCTGGCCTTTACGGAAATCCGTGCGCTGCATAATCGTGCCAGCCGCCATGTCCCACGCAAAAAGATTGTTGTCGCGCACAAACAGCACCTGCTTTTCCGTAAATGCGAAACGCGGCTGATTTTCGGCCTCGACGGTGTTGGTGATTGGTGTGGTCCGTCCGGTTTTAATATCGAACAAAAAGACATCGCCATCTCGCTCGAAAACTTTTTGGCTGAAATCACGCGTGTATTGGCCGAAGCGACTCGGGAGCTGCTGCCTCACCATACGTGGCACTTTGGTTGCCTGGCCGTCGCGTGATGAAACTTGATACAATGAATCCGCGTCAGCATTCACCGGATTCCACATAAAATAAATTGTCCTGCTGTCTTCCGACCAATAGGGATCATCCGGCTGATTGCCGAGCCATTGCGGATCGCGCATAATCCCACTCACCGTCAAACTCGGTTTCACCGGCGGCCGATCTTGCGCCATGGACAAACAGCCCAAGACGGCAATGACTAAAAGCTGACTGGAACGATGATTTTTTTGCATTCGTCCTTCCTCCGTGGTTGATTTCAAAAATAGACGACAGCCGCTTTTAACTCGTTGCAGGGCAACTCTCGCCAATAAAGCGTCGCTGTAACTATTCAGCTATTCCACCGCCCGGGTGGTACTGCATGGTTGCGCCTCGCCAGCGAATTTATTTTCTTGCTTTTTCCATTTCAATTCGTAAATTGTGAATGAGATTTTGAACTTCCTGTCGCCAATTGGCGTTAAAAAGATTGCTGGCTTTGCCGCCGCTTACACGCACTTTTCAAACCTTAATAGATCATCGGAGGACAACATGCCATCGCTCGAACGCAACGCTTGGCGTCGTTTAATTGTACAGGCCGGAACCCTGTTTATGGCTGCCGGACTGGCCGCTTGCGGAGCCGGAGGAATGCTCACCACTGACCGGGCCTACAGCGAGTTGAAACCCAAAGAGCAGTTGCCGGAGCGCGAACTGCGGCAGCTTCCAGAAAATCTGTTGGTTAAAATTGAAAATGTGGCGGATGCGGGCAAAAGTTACCGAAATTATGTCGTGCTTTATGTGAACGGGCGTGAAGTCGCTCCCGTTGAAAAACTGACCAATATGACCTCGACGTACACGTATCCGTTGCGTTTGCAGCACGGCATTTATGAGGTTCGCGCCGAGTATCATTCGGTTGGTTATTGGCGTGAACAAACGTTTAATATTAAAACCGATGAATCGGTGAAGATTGTTCCGGGCCAACGTACCGTGTTGACGTGTCGATTGGACAAAGACTACAAAGGTCAGCCGGTGCAAAAGAATGTGCAATTTCGCATGCAATACGAAGCGATAGCTGAGGGGACTGAAGCCGTCGCGGTTGCCAGCGTTGCGCCTCGAGTCGCCACGCCGCCTCCGGTTATTATCCAACGGGCCGAACCGAGAGTGAGAGTGACGGCGCCGCAGCCGCTCATTGAAGAAGTGACACCGGAAATGAAAACCATCATCGTGGGGCCGGAGTCGCCCGCCGTGCGGCTTCAGCCCGCGCTCGAACCTGTAGACGAGGCGCGCGGCAATACGCTGACCTTGCAAATTAACACCACGCCCTCCGGGGCAGATGTCATTATTGATGATCGTTACGTCGGCCAATCGCCGCTGAAAGTAGCTGTTACTGCCAACCAAAATCATGTCGTGCAAATCTCGCGGGCCGGCCACGTGGAAGTGATGAAAGTGATCGACGCCAAGGAACTGCGCGGACAATCGCAAGTGCAATTGCTCGTGAAGATGGAGCCGGTGGCGCAGCAGCAATAGAGTTACAAATAAATGTGAGATCCTTTTGGCCGTCGTTAATTTTTTTTCTTTTCCTTAAACCCAGACTGCTTGGGTGTTAAAATTTTTTTGAAAGGCGGCGCCCTCTATAAAGGGCGGCGCCTTTTTAGTTTGTGAGAAGAATGAAACAAAAATCCCTCACCGCGCCGAAATTTTTCAGCGCGGCGAGGGATTTTTTTACTTTGTTTTCTTGCAACTATTCAGTACCGCCCGGGCGCTCAAATCTGCGTACAAAAATAAATTGGCGCGATATAACAAATCTCAAAAATAAGCGCCCGGGCAGTAAAATAGCTGAATAGTTACAATAATTCTATAATTTTTCTAAGCGGATTCAGCCATTGGGACGGAATACCTTCAAACACCCAGCGACCAGCATTAAGTCATCCGATCTCCCGCACCCAACCATACGGATCATCTAACATTTGAAATTGAATGCCGACGAGCAAATCCCATAGTCGTCTGGTTTTGATATTTTTTTCCGGCGTAAAACGACGATAACGGCCTTTGTAATAAAATTCGGAGATCGGCGTGATAATGGCGGCGTTGCCGGTGCAGAACGCTTCGGCGATGCGTTTCTTATCCATAATTTCATCGACCGCAATCGGCCTTTTTTCCACGCGCCAGCCCTCGCCGGCGGCGAGCTGCATGAGTGAGGCGCTGGTGTTGCCCGCCAGAATCGAATCCGATTTTGGCACGATGAGCGCGCCGTCGGTGGAAATGGCAATAAAATTCGCGCCGGCAAACTCTTCGACATATTTGTTGTGCACGGCATCCAGATACAACACATCATGAAACGGCTCGTCGCTCACTTTGCGCGGTTTGCCGTCCACCCAATCGTAGCCGTGTTTCGCCAGGCCGCTCGGCAGCAGGCCCGAAGCATAGTTGCCGATTACTTTCACATTGCCCGTGCCGCCTGGCGCGGCGCGATGAAAATAATCCGTCACCAAAACGCGAATGCCGTGAATCGGCCAGTACGATTGCACTGGTGAGGTAAAAACCATAAAGAGATGATCCCGCGCCGGCTTCACGCCCAATTCCGGGCCGTGCCCAAAGAGCAACGGCCGGACATACGTGCACATCGGATTGCGCGTTTCCCACGCCCAGTTTTCGCGGCGAAAGGGCGGAATAAATTCGCGGTTCGCCAGCACCGTTTGCACAACGGCTTCGATAAAAAGATCGACCGGCACTTTGGGCAGCAACAAGCGGCTCGCGGTAAACTGCATGCGTTGTGCATTCATTTCCGGGCGAAACAGCACGATGCGGCCTTTGGCGGAAATCATGGCTTTGCTGCCCTCGAACGTGGCCGGCGCATAATGCAACGCGCACGCGGCCGGATGCAGCGCCAGATTTTGCAGGTCGAATAACGGCCCGCCCGGCACTTTCTGCCAGCCCGTCTCTTCATATTGATCCGAATAATATTTTTCCCAGCCGATCTCGAAACAGCGCGCCGGCCATTGTTCGTCACGATTTAAATGGCTGGTTTGATGATGGGCCAGAAAAAGTTTGGCGGTTTGGTAAATATCGAAACGAAGATTTTGAAAATCGGGAAATTCTAATGCACGAAACGGCAGGGAGATGGCGGGCGATAGGGTATCACTGAACGTCTTTTTACTGGCCATGATTTTCTCCGGAAGATGATAGCGTGAGTTACCGAATAACCATGAACTAAGACGACTCCTCCGCCTTATCTGTTGTCCTGTGAGATAAACAACTTTTAACAATATACAAAGTCTCCGTGAAAAAATCCAGTTTTGATTTTAGGCAATCCTTCAATAGTCATTATAAGCAGCAACGGCCAGTTCCAGTTTTCATTGACAACACATAGGCTATCGCGTTTGTTTCCACCCGCGCAGTTTCCACAAACTGGAAGTGGAATTGACCTGCGAAGGCGACGAATTCGCCGGCTCAAGCGCTTGATTTTCTCGATGCAACACCGCGGCCAGCGCCGCCGCCGTTAAATCAATCTGACCATCCCTCGCTAACAGCGAAACGTCGCGAAATTCATTCTGCACGAAATGCGTGTCAAATTCTCCCGCGCAGAATTTGGCGTGATTGAGCACCCACAGGCAAAACGGAATGGTGGTGCGCACGCCGACGATTTCATATTCATGCAACGCGCGACGCATGCGGCGAATCGCCTCGTCGCGATCCCGGCCCCAGGTAATCAGCTTGGCAATCATTGGATCGTAATAAATCGAAATCGCGTCGCCTTCGCCGACGCCGCTGTCTTCGCGCACGCCGTTGCCGCCGGGGCGCTGCATGTATTTTAACGTTCCAATCGACGGGAGAAAATTATTCTCGGGATCTTCAGCATAAACGCGGCATTCGATCGCGTGGCCGCGCCGCACGATTTGTTCTTGCGTAAAAGGCAATTGACCGCTCGCAGCGATTTCCAATTGCAGCCGCACCAAATCGAGCCCGGTCACCATTTCCGTCACCGGGTGCTCGACTTGCAGGCGCGTGTTCATTTCCAGAAAATAAAAGTTGCGGTGTTTGTCGACAATGAACTCGATGGTGCCGGCGTTGGTATAGCCGCAACTGCGCGCCGCTTCGACGGCTGCTTCGCCCATTTGCCGGCGCATTTTTTCGTCGAGCAGAGGAGAGGGGGATTCTTCGATCACCTTCTGATGTCGGCGTTGAATCGAACACTCGCGCTCGCCGAGATGCACGGCGTTCCCGTGCTGATCGGCGATAATTTGAAATTCGATGTGGCGCGGCTTCTCGATGTATTTTTCGATATAAACGCGGCCATCGCCAAACGCCGAGCGCGCTTCGGAGGAAGCCGTTTGGAAAAGTCCCGGCAAATCTTCGGCGCGCGTGA
>JAJVHT010000141.1:0-9718 GCA_022072515.1 bacterium | reverse complement strand
ATTTGAAATTCGATGTGGCGCGGCTTCTCGATGTATTTTTCGATATAAACGCGGCCATCGCCAAACGCCGAGCGCGCTTCGGAGGAAGCCGTTTGGAAAAGTCCCGGCAAATCTTCGGCGCGCGTGATGAGCCGCATGCCTTTGCCGCCGCCGCCGGCCGCAGCTTTGATCAGCACTGGAAAGCCGACGCGTTCCGCAATCGCCAGCGCTTCCTGTGGCTCTGCCACGGCGTCTTTGCTGCCGGGCACGGTGGGAACGCCGGCGCGTTGCATGAGCTGGCGCGCCGCGGTTTTGTCGCCCATCTGGCGCATCGCCTCGCCGTTCGGGCCAATGAAGACCAGCCCCGCCGCGTTGACCGCATCGGCGAAAGCCGCATTTTCCGAAAGAAAGCCGTACCCGGGATGAATGGCCTCCGCGCCGCAGCGTTGCGCCGTCGCAATAATTTTTTCCTGCACCAAATAAGATTCCCGCGCCGGCGGCGGGCCGATCTCGTAAGCTTCATCGGCCATGCGCACATGCATGGCGAGCCGGTCCGCCTGCGAATAAACCGAGACGGTGCGAATGCCCATCTCACGACAGGTGCGCATCACGCGCACGGCAATTTCCCCGCGATTGGCAATGAGGACTTTTTTAAACATAGTTTGTAGTGACGCCTTCAGGCGTTACCGCCGCTAAACTTAGAAAAATTTCCACCAGCGAATTGAAAACAGTTCCGATATGACTAAAATGCAGCCCCTGAAAGGGCAACTACAAACTCATTCTTTAAAACTGTCCAGCGCTTCGCGTTCGTTGTCGTACGCTTCAATGACGTTATCGAGCTTGGCGATTTTGATGAGACTCAGGACGCGTGACTGCGGATTGATGAGCTTGACGCGGCCATTGAGCGGGCGCGCCTGGCGAATCCCGAAGAGAATTGCGCCGAGGCCGGAACTGTCGGCATATTCGACTTTGGCGAGATCGATCAAAATATCCTTTTGGCCCTGCTCGATCAGCACCAACAGATGCGCTTTCAAATCGGCGGCCACGACATTATCGAGCCGCGTGTCTTGCATGCGCAAGATGGTGACGTTGTCTTTGATGACGGTTTTGAGATTCATAGGTTCGCTCCGCATTGATTACAACTAAATATTGACTTTACTGAAAGGCGACGCCAATTTATCTGGTTTCATTTGGCTTTGAATTATTTTCATTGCTCTTTTGGGGTTGAGTTTCAGTAGTGGCATTTTTATCAAAAGCGCCCCTAATTATTTTTCGCAATCGATGCGCTTCCTTAGAATCCCGCTCAACCTCGTCAACGGTAATTCCGGCGCATCATTTTTTGAGATTATTGTTTCCATGGCTGACCATCAATTTCCAGACCCGTGACTGGTTTTACACATGACGTTTTACAGCGGGATATTTCCATGTTTCTTTTTCGGATTGTAATCAACTTTATTTTCCAGCATACGCAGGGCGGCGATGAGCTGCGGCCGCGTTTGTGCCGGCTCGATCACGTCATCCACATAACCGCGCTCGGCAGCGATGTACGGATTGGCGAATTTTTCGCGGAATTCCTGTACTTTGGCCGCGGTCGCGGTTTGGGGATCGGCGGCTTGCTCCAGCTCTTTTTTGAAAATGATTTCGACGGCGCCTTGCGGCCCCATTACTGCGATTTCCGCCGACGGCCATGCGTAGTTGAGGTCGCCGCGAATGTGTTTGGAGCTCATGACGTCATACGCGCCACCGTACGCCTTGCGGGTGATGACGGTAACTTTCGGCACGGTGGCTTCACAAAACGCATACAAAAGTTTGGCGCCGTGTTTGATGATGCCGCGCCACTCCTGCTCCGTTCCCGGCAGAAATCCCGGCACGTCCACAAACGTCACCAGCGGAATGTTGAACGCGTCGCAAAAGCGCACAAAGCGCCCGCCTTTGAGCGACGAGTCAATATCGAGAACACCGGCTAGGCTGGCCGGCTGATTCGCCACAATGCCCACCGGCTTGCCGTTGAGCCGTGCAAATCCCACGACAATATTCGTGGCGTAATGTTCATGCACCTCCATAAAATCGCCATCGTCGACAATCCTGAGAATCACCTCTTTGATGTCATACGGCTTGTTGGGGTTTTCCGGCACCAGCGTGTTGAGCGCTTCGTCCTGGCGATTGATGTCGTCGGTGCAGATTTTTCGCGGCGGCTCTTCGCAATTGTTGGCGGGGAGGAAGCTCAGCAGCCGGCGCAGGTTTTTTAAACAAGCGATTTCATTCTCCGCAAGAAAATGCGCCACGCCGCTTTTGGTCGCGTGTGTTTCCGCGCCGCCCAGCTCCTCGAAGGTGACATCTTCATGTGTCACGGTTTTCACCACATTCGGGCCGGTAACGAACATGTAGCTGGTGTGCTTCACCATGAAAATAAAATCGGTGATGGCGGGCGAGTAAACCGCGCCGCCGGCACACGGCCCGAGAATCGCGGAGATTTGTGGCACCACGCCGCTCGCCAGCGTGTTCCGCAAAAAAATGTCGGCATACGCCCCCAGGCTCACCACGCCTTCTTGAATGCGCGCGCCGCCGGAATCATTCAGCCCGATCACCGGCGCGCCGTTTTTCATCGCCATGTCCATGATCTTGCAAATTTTGGCGCCATACGCTTCCGAGAGTGAGCCGCCGAGTACGGTGAAATCCTGCGAGAACACATAAACCAAACGACCATCGATGCGACCATAACCGGTGATGACACCGTCGCCGAAAAATTTTTGCTTTTCCAGGCCGAAATCCCGGCTGCGATGTTGCACCAGCATATCTAATTCTTGAAAGCTGCCTTCGTCCAACAGCAAATCGATGCGCTCGCGCGCCGTCAGCTTGCCTTTCGCGTGTTGCTGCTTGATGCGCGCCTCGCCGCCGCCGAGCCGCGCCTTTTCTTTCAAACTCCGTAGCCGGTCAATATTTTGCGGAATCGTCATATATGCAATTTGCTTTTTCTCTTTGCCGTTCGCTGTTTGCTCTTCCTCAATGCTCAGTATAAAAAGAATGCGTTAAAAAGCAAATGCTTTTTTCTGAATGGGAAAACCGTCGCGAGCGGCGTGTTTATTTGCCAACTGCGGGTTGCGGATTCCAGCTCAGGTGAGGCTGGCAATTTTGTGCAGAACCGGAAGATGTTGTTTCTGCGATAGGCTGAAATAAAAAGAGCATGTCACGAAGATGACAAAGACTCCTTCGCGGCATGCTCTTGATCGTACGTTCACATTTTGCGCCGGACGCTTTATTTCACTCGCGGTCCCGCCGTGCGAACTTCCGGCGTCACTTCATTTTCAAACTGCTCGAAATTTTTGTTGAACAATCCTGCCAAATGTTTGGCCTTCTCGTCGTAAGCATTGCCGTCTTTCCAGGTCTGGCGCGGCTTCAGCACTTCGTTCGGCACATCGGGACAACTGGTGGGAATGTTTAAGCCGAATATGGGATCCGCTTCCGTCGGTATTTTATCCAGACTGCCGTTTAACGCCGCGTGCACCATCGCGCGGGTGTAGGCAATTTTCATACGCTGGCCTTCGCCAAAAGGCCCGCCGGTCCAACCGGTATTCACGAGCCAGATATTGACTTGTTGTCCGGCCGTTTTTTCTTTCAACATTTTCGCATACACCGTCGGATGCAATACCATGAACGGCGCGCCGAAGCACGTGCTGAACGTCGCCTGTGGCTCTTTGCCGAGACCTTTTTCCGTGCCCGCCACTTTTGCCGTGTAGCCGGAGAGAAAATGATACATCGCCTGCGCCGGCGTCAGCTTCGCAATTGGCGGCATCACGCCAAAGGCATCCGCGGTGAGCATGATGATATTTTTGGGATGCCCGCCCATGGCACTGGCTTCGATGTTGGGAATGTAATCCAGCGGATAGGCCGCGCGCGTGTTTTCGGTGAGCGAGGCATCATCGAGATCGAGACGGCGCGTGTGCGCATCGATCATCACATTTTCCAAAACCGTCCCAAAGCGCCGGGTGCAGGCATAAATTTGCGGCTCAGCTTCCTTGGAGAGCCGGATGACTTTGGCATAACACCCGCCTTCAAAATTGAACACGCCGTGATCGCTCCAGCCGTGTTCATCGTCGCCGATCAAGCGGCGTTCCGGATCCGCTGAGAGCGTGGTTTTTCCCGTTCCGGAAAGCCCGAAGAAAACCGCCACCTCGCCGTTCTGGCTGGCGTTCGCGGAGCAATGCATCGACAGCACGTTGCGCAGCGGCAGGAGGTAGTTGAGAATCGTGAAAATCGATTTTTTGATTTCGCCGGCGTAGCTGGTGCCACCGATCAGAACGATCCTGCGCCCGAAATTGACGATCACGAAAACTTCCGAGCTGGTGCCGTCTACTTCGGGAGCCGCATGAAAACGGGGCACGTTGATCACGGTGAACTCCGGTTTATGCTCGGCCAGCTCTTCTTCGCGGGCGGGAATGAACATCGTGCGCGCAAATAAATTGTGCCAGGCGGTTTCGGTGATGATGCGAATCGGCAAGCGATAGCGCGGGTCCGCGCCGGCAAAACAATCCTGGACGAAGACGTCCCGGCCTTGCAAATAAGAGAGGGCCCGCCGGTACAAAATCTCAAATTTTTCCGCTTCAAACGGCCGGTTGACTTTGCCCCACCAAATGTTTTTTTCGCTCGACGCTTCGTGCACGATGTATTTGTCATTCGGCGAGCGGCCGGTGTGATGGCCGGTGCGCACCACCAGCGGCCCGAGATGCGCGGTGATGCCCTCGCGCCGGCGAATCGCTTCTTCATACAGCGCCGGCGTGGCGAGATTCCAATATTCCATATTGGTATTCTTGATGCCATGCATGTCCAATCCGTATCGACTCATTGCTGGCGTTGACGCGGGCATAAAACTCTCCTCTGCTATGTTGGATAAATTGTTGATTTGGAGTTCAGCTAAAACCTTTTTGACGGCTTGACGAACGTATATAATATTCATTTTCCCGAAAAAAGCAAATGAAAATTGTGCGACCAAAGACAAAATATTTTTTGACTTTTACAAAAGGCTGCGTATATTTTCTAAAAACCACGTCTCCGGCAAGCCGACAACGGATTGTGCCGATTACACGGATTAAATCCGTGAATCCGTTGTGGAAATTTTTTCGCGAGGGCTGAATGTTCTTAACTTTGTTGAGTTGTGTGTCTCTGAGCCTGGCGCAGGAACCGCTGGCCGTCATGCCCCATTCAACCACGCCGCTCATCGTCGACGCGCGGCGGCAGGAAGTGCGCGTCCTCGCCACCTATCAGCCGGACAAGTTTAGCGGCTTTTTACGCTTCGTGCCCAATTACCATTTGTTGGTTTGGAATGACGGCAAAGCCGCGCGCGAAGCCCTGTTTGAAACGCCGGTGCCGGACACGGCGCTCATTGCCGCGCTCGAACAAATTGGCGCCGTGCCGGGGAATAATTTGACGATGGACGCCTGGGACCAACGCCACGACGCGCAGCATCCGGCGCCGCAGACGAAAATAGCCGGGACGCCGGTGGAGATTTTCGTCTGGTGGAAAAATTTATCCGCGCCGAAACCCCTGGCCGAACTATTGAATGATCCCGGCGGCCGCGGATTTGATTTTCGCTTTGGCGGCAATGCCGGTTTGATTCAACATTGGCATTCCGGCTGTCTCGTGTGTTTGTACTCATGTCCCGGTTCCAAAGTCGGCAACGCCGCTTACACCGTGCGGGATTATGCCACCGGCGCCACCAAATTCGTTCCGCGCACCGGATTTTTGCCCAAAGCCGGCAATGAAGTTGTGATGATCTTTCGCATGAAGGTGTTCTGACACACTTTTGCCAAAATTCGGACTTTTCCGTTTAAATATTATTGCCGGATTCAAACCATTTGCGGTTTCCCGTCGTAAAGTAAATATCCGGCGGTTGTAAGTTTCTGTTAAGGTTGGCGACAATTATAAAGTTGAATGGCGCCAATTTCCCTTCCCATTTTTCACTGGCAGGCCAAACCAAAGGAGAGGTTGCCATGAACCCTTTCGATCTGCAGCAATTTTTTTCTTCCGTTCGGAAAAACAGCGAAGAAATCTGCCGCCCCCTGGAAATCGAAGATTACGTCGTCCAGCCGATTGACGACGTCAGCCCGCCGAAATGGCATCTCGGTCACGTCACCTGGTTTTTTGAAACCGTGATCCTGCAAAAATTTCAGCCGAATTTCAAGCCGTTTCACAAAATGTATAATTTTGTTTTCAACTCGTATTACGAAAGCTTCGGTACGCGCGTGTTTCGCCCCCAGCGCGGGACGCTGTCGCGCCCGACCGTCAAGGAAATTTACGCCTATCGCGCTGCGGTTGATGAACAGATGCAGCATTTATTTGAAACGCTGGAACAGAAACACCGGCCGGAATTTTCCCGCCTTGTCACGCTGGGGCTCAATCACGAGCAGCAGCATCAAGAGCTGCTCGTTTACGATATCAAATATATTTTTGCCAACAATCCGTTGCGGCCGGTTTATCAAAAAGCCAAAGCGCGGCCGCGCACGCCGGAGATGAAAGCGGCATATCTGGATATTCCGGGCGGCATTGTGGAGATCGGACATAAAACCGAGGGCTTTGCCTGGGACAACGAAATGCCGGCGCATCAAGTCCTGTTGCGTGATTTCAAATTGCAAAATCGCCTTGTTACCAACGGCGAGTATGTGGAATTTATCAACGCCGGCGGCTATGCGGATTTTCGGCACTGGCTCTCCGACGGCTGGACGGCCGTGCAGGAACAAGGCTGGCAAGCGCCGCTGTATTGGGAAAAGCACGATGGCCAATGGTTCGTCATGACGCTTTCCGGCTGGCGCGAGCTTGATCCGCACGAGCCGGTTTGCCATGTGAGTTTTTACGAAGCCGACGCGTTCGCGAAATGGGCGCAAAAACGCCTGCCCACGGAATTCGAATGGGAACATGCCGCGCGCATCATGGACGTTAAGGCGAGTGAAGGGAATTTTTTGGATGATCGGAATTTTCATCCGCTTCCGGCGCAAGCCACCGCGCCGCGCTTGCAGCAAATGCTCGGCGATGTCTGGGTGTGGACGGCAAGCGCTTACCTTGGCTATCCCGGTTATCGGCAGGAGGAAGGGGCGTTGGGTGAATACAATGGCAAATTCATGAGCAACCAAATGGTGTTGCGGGGCGGCTCTTGCGCCACCCCGCGCGATCACCTCCGTCTCACCTATCGCAATTTTTTTCAATGCGACAAGCGCTGGATATTTTCCGGAATTCGCTTGGCCGATTAAATCATCGCTGTTCGTTCATCGCTCAATATAAAGGAAGCTTGTCCCATGCCCTTCGACGCCACGCTGGAAACACGCCTGAATATTGAAATCGAAGCCACGGTCGCGACCGCGCCGAGCTTTGCCAAAGACGTGCTCGCCGGACTCTCCGCCCATCCCAAAACGCTGCCGCCGATGTATTTTTACGATGCCATCGGCTCCCGGCTGTTCGAGAAAATCTGCAAATTGCCTGAATATTATTTGACGCGCACTGAACACGCGCTGCTCAAACGTTTTGCGCCGCAGATTGCCGCCCGCGCCAACGGTAACCTGGCGCTCATCGAATTGGGCAGCGGCAGCTCTTTCAAAACGCGCCGTCTCATCGCAGCACTACTGGCGCAGCAAGGCGGGTTGCATTATTTTCCCATCGACATTTCAGCGACAATGCTCACGCGCAGCGCGAAAAAACTTTTGCGCGAATATCCGGAATTGTTGATCACCGCGCATGCCGCCGATTATGACGCCGGCCTGCGCCGCATCGCGGCAGAGCATTTTACGCAAAAATTAGTGATCTTTCTCGGCTCCAGTCTGGGCAACTTTGAGCCGCCGCAGGCGCTGGCCCTGATGCGGAAAGTGCGCGCGCATTTGAACGATGAAGATTATTTTTTGTTGGGGGTGGATATGCAGAAAGACGCTGCGGTTTTGCACGCGGCTTATGACGATGCGCAAGGTGTCACCGCCGCTTTCAATTTGAATATACTGCACCGCATCAATCGTGGACTGGGTGGCGAATTCGATCCGGCGCTGTTCAAACACGCGGCGTTCTATAATGCGGCGCAGAGCCGCGTCGAAATGCATCTGCGCAGCAGCAGAGCGCAGGAAGTGTTTGTCGAGCGCCTGGATCGTTCTTTTCAATTCGCGGCGGGGGAGACGATTCACACGGAAAACTCGCACAAATACAGCGACGCGCAAATCCTGCAAATGTGCCGGCGCACCGGTTTCCGGCTCGTGCAGCGCTGGCAGGACGACAAAAAATATTTCAGCTTGAATTTGCTCGGCCCGGCGTGAAAATTTTCGACGCGCTCAATTCACCGTAAACTCGCGCGAAATTCCCGTATATGGACGAATTCGGGTGGTGATCAAAAAGTTTTTTTTCCAATGGCCATCGTGACGAATGCGATAAACGCCCAGCCGGGACGTATCCGGAATCGTCCATTCAATCGTGATGTGGGAATACGCCAATCCCTGGCGTTGCCATTTATATTTCGTTTCCGGATCCCAGTCGCGCGCGACAATTTCCCATGCCCCACCGTTTTTTCGTTGCACTTCGAGATACGTCGACTGCATTTTGAAATTGTTTTTGGGATGGCCGCCCCAAAACGTGACGCTGACGGTTTCTCCGCGTTGGTAAGCGGTATGCGCCTCAACATGAACGCTGCCAAATTCTTTGCCGGCCGGTTTGCCGTCAAGCACCACTTTCGGCTGAAAATCGAAGAGAGTATCACCGGGATCAATCGGCTGTGGGCCGGGCTCAACCGGCAGATTATTTTTCATCGCCACCGCCAGGCGATGGAACGCTTGTTGATAAGCCGCCAGCGTCCACGGCCCGAAATGTGTTGACGCGCCCTCGTAATCCTGCGCCTGATACTCTTCTTTCGTGGCGACATATCCGGCATAGGCATTGGAAAGTCCGGCCATGACGATCTGCGTGATGCCGCCATCCCGCAATTGCGCCAGCACCGTTTGCCGCAGACGCCGGCCCGCCATCGTGGTGAATTCGGCGGGAACGGCGACAATCGCCAGATTGCCGATGGTCACGATTTGCAGCGGTAAAATCTGCGGCGTCCACGGATGCGGTTTGCGTGTCCCGGTTTCTAAAACCACGGGTTTGGGAGCTTGACAAGTTCCGGCGGGAGATTCAGTGCAAATGAATGCATTCCATAGTTTGTGATATTTTTTCAAGCTGTCGCAATTCCAGCCCTCTTTCCCAAACCCGCGGCCGTCTTCGGTGCCCGCAATCATGGAAAGGCCGATGGCTGCCGGGCAAGTTCGGCCCGCATTGGCGCCGTCCGTCCATTGTGGCGCCACCGTGACATTCGAAAAATCGACGTAAGCATGGCGGTAGTTCACGCCGCCCTTTAACAAGGCACTTGCCGCCGTGTAAAGTTCGAGCGCTTTTTGGTATTGCCGCCGGCCTGAAGCCGCGGTGCTATCGAAGTCGTCGCCGCTGACATCATTGACGCCATCAGGAAGATTCGGCGAGGCATCGCCTTCATTGCTTTGCGCAAAAGCGGCGACAAAAGTTTTGCCGGCGGCATAATCACTGCCTTTGGCTTTTTCGAATAGATAGGAGGCATAACCTTTGTTGTCGCCGCTGATTAAAAGATTTTTGTTACCCATCGAGGTGGCGTGCACGGCAAACCAGTTGATCATGCCAATTTCTTCGCCGGTTGCAGCGGCGAGCTTTAACACCGTCATCTTTTTATCGGTATCTTGGGTATATTGCTCGCGCTCCGCCGCCG
>JAJVHT010000122.1:13458-27162 GCA_022072515.1 bacterium | reverse complement strand
CCGCAGCAATACTCCAAATGACGAGGGCGAGTGCAAAGCCTTTTCGCGTTCCCAGCTTGTCCATGACTCGTCCGGCAATCAGCAGGCCGATGGCGTAGGCCAGTTGGAAGCTAAAGACGATTGCAGCATAGTCGAGCTCGCTGAATTTGAACTCCTCCTGCAGCGTGTTCTTCAAAAGACCGATGACCTGCCGATCAATGTAGTTAATCGTCGCGGCAAAGAACAATAACGCGCAAACCACCCAGCGAAAATAGCCAACCTTGATTTTTCCTGTTTGAGTGACGGGAACTTCTCTTTCAGCAGCAGTCGGTTTCATAGAACTCCCTTTGGTCATGAGAAATATCCGTGTGATATCAGCGGCTCAGCCAACCGCCATCGACGACGAGCGTGTGGCCGTGCATGTAATTCGAGGCTTCGGAAGCCAGAAAAACAATCGCCCCCATCAAATCATCCGGCGTGCCCCAGCGGCCGGCCGGAATGCGTCCGAGGATTTCGGCGCTGCGCTTGGGATCTTCGCGCAATGCCTTCGTGTTGTCCGTCGCCATGTAGCCGGGAGCAATCGCATTCACGTTGATGTTGTGGCGCGACAGTTCGTTGGCAAACGCACGGGTCAGCCCCATGACGCCGCTTTTCGCGGTCGTATATGATGGAACCAGGATGCCGCCTTGAAACGAAAGTAACGAGGCGACATTGATGATCTTGCCGCCACGGCCTTGTTCAACCATCACGCGCGCCACGGCTTGACTGAGAAAGAACAGCGTACGCAGATTGACGTTGATAACGTCATCCCAATCTTTTTCCGGAAATTCGAGCAGCGGCGCGCGCCGGATGATGCCGGCATTGTTCACGAGAATATCGATTGCGCCGAACTTCTCAAGCGCAGCGCGCACAATATCAGCAACACAGTCTGAATCGCTCAAGTCTGCAGTAAGATTCAAGCAGCGGCGGCCGCGCTTTCCGACGGCCTGGCATGAGGCCGTCGCGTCGCTTCTATCGACCAGCACAATATCAGCTCCGGCCTCTGCGAGAGCGAGAGCCATGCCCTGTCCCAGTCCCCGCGAACTGCCGGTAACGATGGCGACTTTGTCGGTGAGTTTGAATTTGTCTAAGATCATTTAAAGATACCTTTCTTCTAATGACGTTTGTAGTTACGCCTTCTCCGCCCCGCGTCCTTATGAAGCAAAGAAAGGCGGAGCGGGGTAGGCGTCGTGCTCGCATCCGGGTACGAATGCCTGAAGGCATCACTACAAACATTTTCTTACCGCAACTGCTCCATGCCCACCGCATCCATGTCCTCGAACGCCTGATTCTCGCCGCCCATGCCCCAACAGAATGAATACGCGCCGGTTCCCGCGCCGCAGTGAATCGACCAGCCTGGCGAAATCACCACTTGTCGGTTGGCCATCACCAGATGCCGCGTTTCTTCAGGCTGGCCCATGAAATGAAACACCCGCGCGTTTTCTGGCACGTCAAAATACAGATACACTTCCATGCGGCGGGAGTGCGTGTGCGGCGGCATGGTATTCCAAATAGAACCGCTTTGCAATTGCGTGAAGCCCATCACGAGCTGGCAGCTTTGAACGCCGCCGGGATGAATGTATTTGTAAATCGTGCGCTGATTCGCGCCCTCTGGTGTGCCGAGGTGAACCGCTTGTGCCTCGGCGAAACGCATGAGCGTTGTCGGATAGCTGTGATGCGCAGGAAAGCTCAAAATGAAAAACGCCGCCGGTTCCGCCGCGTTCGCGCTGCTGAAAACGATTTCCTTTGCGCCTCTGCCGATATAAAGCATGTCGCGGTTGGCGAGATCAAAAATATTTTTATCGACACCAATCTGTCCCGCGCCGCCGACGTTGAGCACTCCAATCTCGCGGCGCTGTGCGAAATAATCCGCCGCCAATTCTTTGGCAGTTGGAAGCAGCAGGCTTTCCTTCACGGGCAATGCAGCACCGATGACAGCGCGATCGTTTTCCGAATAGACAAGATTGACGGCGCCAGGCTGAAACAGATTTTCGAGTAAAAAAGCTGCTCGCAGCTCGGAAGTGGTCAGGCTTTTGGTGCGGATGGGATCTATCGCTGGTAAAATTTTCATCATAATTCTCCTCAAGCAAGAAAGTTCTTGACCCGGTTATCAAAACGTTCAATAAAATAATGCCAAAATGATTAAAGTCAAGACAATTGCTTTGAAAAGTTCTCCTGCTCAGGTTAAAAATCAATTGCAATTGGCGAATTTAATTCCCTCACCGTTTGGTTGAGATAAGCTTCAAACTCTTCTGCGGTTCTGATACCATTGGGCTCCTGCTCCCATGCGCCCAGAAAATAATAAGTCAACCGGCCATTTTTCGGTTTGAGAACCACAACATGGCTGAATTGATCTTCGGTGACTTCGCTCAAATCATTCTTCTGATACAAAACCGCCATGCCGAGCTTGTCATTCGCCAAACTTTGTTTACCGTAAGTTGCCCAATAAACCCAGCCCTCACTTGCTGCCGGCGAAGCAAGCAACTTGGTGCTATCGAGTTTGACGATGCCGGTGCACAAATTCTGCGGATTGCCGGAAATCTCGACGACGTGTTTGGTCAGGCGGCTGCCGGCGGTGATGGATAAATTCGAAACGACGTCGTAAGAGCCGGGGCCAATTTTCCAACCATAATATTTCGTTTGAATTTGCGAATATACGGCGCCATTCGAGACGATGGCGCACGTGACGCTGTCGGTTTGCGCCACGCGATTGGCCTTGCCTTCCTGCCACATCGCCAGCGTGCCGATGCCGAGCGCGTCACCGACTTTTAAAACATCCATGCCCCAATCCAACATCGCATGATAGGAATCAAAGCCATCTTGCCCGACATTCTGGAGAACCATGTTCGGCGTTTTCTTGCCAAAAATATCCGTGGCATTGCGCCAATCGAGATAGAAACGATAGCCGATTTTATCCGATTCCCAGCCGGGGCCTTCATAACGAATGTACCCGGAGTGATCGGTATGCTCGGGCGGCACTCGCAAGAATCGCACATTTTCAAACGTTCCGCCTTCGTACTTACGATCGACAAATCTGCCGCCCACTTTGTGCGAGAGCTCGGCTTGCGTCCGTTTGGGATATTCCCGCATCAACTTACCGGACTTCGCGTAGTGGACAGTCAATTTCTTCACCTCATTCGGCGCAAAATCAGCGACGCTGATAATTTGATCGGCACTGCCATCACCATCAAGATCATCAGCTTGACTGGCAAGATCTTTGGAATTTGCCAAGATTACATAAGCATTGGCATTAAACTCCGGTGCGATGGTTTTGAGCCTGGCGACATCCAGGACGATTGCAGCATCCCGGCGCGCCCAAGCCTCAACATTTTTTGCGGACAAAGCCAAAGACTCAGGATAAATTTTCTTGAGGCTTTCGCTGCCCTCGTCTTTCGCCGAGCATCCCACCAGCACCGCCACAATTGCGGCGGCGCCAAGCTTTGTGACACACTTCATAAATTGGCCCTTTGTGTTATGACCAAGTGATTGAGATTTTTTTGCCAAACACGGCTTTTTTAATTCGTTTTTTGGGCAGCATGATCCATGCTTTCCATCTCGACACTTGCCATGATAAAAGCGCCGACGCCCTTGAGATCATTGCTGACGATTGGGGTGCTGACGTAATACGCATACGAGCCGTCGCGGTAGGGTTTGCCACCGAGTCCGGCAACCTGGCAAACCTGCGTCAAGTCGATTGAGCCATCGGCATTCTCTTTGATCAGATATTTGATCATGCCCTCATAGCCCTTCTTGACGGCGGGAAGATATTCTGCGTCAAGATAACCGTGGTGAATCGCTTTCGCCAGCGCATAAACAAACATCGCCGAGGCCGAAGCTTCCAAAAAATTTCCCTCTCGCTGGCCTTGATCCATGACTTGATACCACAAACCGGTTTCTTGATCCTGATACTTCACAATGGCGGCAGACATATCGCGAAAGATCATGAGAATTTTTTCCCTTTGCGGATGATCGTTAGGCAGAAAATCCAGGACATCAACAATGCCCATGGCGTACCAGCCCATCGCGCGGCCCCAAAAATTGGGGGAACAACCTGTAACCGGATTGGCCCATTGCTGCTGCTTGCTCTCATCCCAACCGTGATACAACAAGCCGGTATTGGCCTCACGGGTGTGATTCGCAATAAAAATAATTTGCTTGGCCACATCGTCAAAGCCCGCGGGTCGATCAAACATTTTGGAAAACTCGGCATAAAACGGCGCGCCCATATAGATGCCATCCAGCCACATTTGCCAGGGATAAATTTTCTTATGCCAAAAACCGCCTTCTTTCGTGCGCGGATGCGTTTCGAGCTGCCGCATTACTGCGAATGCAGCCAGCTTGTACTTTTCCTCGCGGGTGGCGTTGTACAAAGTCAAAAGTATTTTGCCGGGATTCACGTGATCGATGTTATACTCTTCCATTTCATACGTTTTGATCTTGCCGTCTGGCTCAACGTAAGAATCCACGATTTTTTTGATGTACGCAAAATACTTGTCATTACCGGTTTCACGCCAAACTTGCTCGACACCTTTCAAGAAAAAACCGGTCTCGTAGACCCAGGATGACTTCGTGCTGTCATTGAATAGAAATGAATCGCCCCGGCGTTGCATTTCAGATTCGGCCATGCGCACCGACCACGGCTGCGGGTTTGACGCCGTGGCTTGTTCGCGCTGAGCATCTGACCGGCACGCCGCCAACAAAATCATTGTCACCAAAGCAAGCATTGCTGCAACACCGGCAGAAGCATGCCAAGATCGCAAATAGAAGTTTGCCATACGCTCGTTTCCCTAAAATAAGCAACACCAATCGCTTGAGTGCACGGTTATTTTATTTCTTACGACAACACCCGCTTCAGCCAAGCGACCATTTTGTTTTTATAGTTTGCCGTGATTTTCTCCCATTCCATGATCGCATGTGGAGCGTTTTCGATGGCGATGAGATCGCACGGCACGCCGCACGCCTTTAACCGCGCCTGCAAATGTAAGGACTGAGTGAAAGGGACGCTTTTATCTTGCGTTCCATGAATCAACAGAAAGGGCGGCAGCTCTTTGCTGAGATGATTTATCGGCGAGAGATTCCACAAGATCTCAAGCACTTCCTCATTCACCGCTTCGCGATTCAACAGATTTTTGAGCGAAACGCTGAGGCTGTCACGCCGCAAAGTATCCAGGACGAGGTCGGTGGGCGGGGCAAGTCCGACAACCGCCTGCACCCGCGTCTCGGCACTGGCATGAGCCGCTGCCAGCCCGGTGAGATGCCCGCCGGCAGAGTAGCCGATGAGCGCAATGCGGTGCGGATCGCCTTTATATTCCGTCGCGTGCATTTTCACCCACCGGATCGCCGTTTCCACGTCTTCCAGACAGGCCGGATAGCGATGCGCCGGCGCCAGGCGATAGTTGATGGAGAACCAGGCAAACTTCGCTGCCGTCAGCGGCGCAAACAAAGCCGAAATTTCGTCTTGCTTGTCGCCACGACTCCAGCCGCCGCCATGCACGAGAATGGCAATCGGAAAAGGCCCGTTGCCCTCCGGCACACTGGCGTCGAGCCGCAAGCTGACGTCACCGGCTTTTCCGTATTCAATATCGGTGACCACACCCGCGCCAATCATACGCGCGCACGCCATGAACACAAAAAAAATTAAACGACTAAATCCGGGCACGATGCAATATTTCCTACTCACAATTAACGCTCCTTTCCCCAATTCACGACTTGGGGATTCACTTCCGGCGCCAAACTCACTTTGTTCTTTATCTCCGAAAAATTCATTTTGCTCAAATTGATGCCCGCCGTTTTGCTACCGGTTAAGGCCAGAACAGTCGCCGCCTTATCAGGATAAAGCGTCTGTTCGATGGTGACGTTCGTGCCGTTGTGAAACGCCAGCACCGGACCGGATTGCGAAAGAATCTCGACGTTCGTCAGTTTCACGTGACTCGCATTCATTCCGACCAAGCCTTTTTGGGCAGAGATCGAAACATTCTTCAATTCAATATTTTGCAGCGGCATTTCCGGCAGGCCGAGCAATTCCACGGCCTGCTCCGCGCCGCGAGCAGTCACGTCGCTGATGAAAATATTTTTGAATTGCGGCGTTTCGACGCTGACCGGCACGGCCTGCTCAGCGTCGAGGCCGGTTGCCTGACCCGGCTCAACAATCGGCGCTTGGCCGCTATAATACAGATTAAAAGTAATGGCCGCTGCCGGAATATCTTTCATAAAAATGCGTTTGATGTAAATGTTCTCGACGATGCCGCCGCGGCCGCGCGTGCTTTTGAAGCGCAAGCCCGTATCCGTGCCGATAAAGGTGCAATCGCGAACTTCGATATTTCTGACGCCGCCGGACATTTCGCTGCCCACGACGAAGCCGCCGTGGCCGTGATAAACGATGCAGTCGTAAATCTGCACATTTTCCGTCGGCATGCCGCGGCGCCGGCCGGCTTCGTCTCTTCCGGATTTCAAGCAAATAGCGTCGTCGCCGACGTCGAAATTGCAATTGTATACCGCGACGTTACGGCAAGATTCGAGGTCAAGCCCATCGCCATTTTGCGAATACCACGGATTTCGAACGGTGACATTGCGGATGGTGAGGTTCTCGCTCATCAGCGGATGCAAATTCCATGCGGGCGAATTTTGGAAAGTGGGGCCATCGAGCAGAACTTTTTTGCACCGGCTCAATTGCAGCAAGACCGGGCGCAAAAAGTCGCGCGCTTTTTCATAGTCTTCACGCTGCGGTTGCGGATTGGTCTTTTTCAAGTTCTCGAGATATTCGGCGCCGTTCATCGCCGCTTCGGAAGGCCACCACATGCCGTTTTTTTCATCCACCACGCCGCCGGAAGCCAGCAATTCTTTCCACTGCATGGCCGTCAGTTTGAATTTTTTGACCGGCCGCCACGCTTCGCCGGAGCCGTCAAAAACACCGGCGCCGGTGATGGCGAGGTTTTCCAAATTCTCGCCGAAGATCGGCGACATACAACGATATTCGGGACGGCCTTCGTACCACGTTTCGATGAGGGGATAATCCTTACGATTCGGACTGAAGATCACCAGCGCGCCTTTTTCGACATGCAAATTCAAATTGCTCGCCAGTTGAATGGGACCGGTCAACCAAATTCCTGCCGGAATCACAACCGTGCCGCCACCGGCTTTTGTGCATGCAGAAATGGCTTTGGCGATGGCGGCGGTATTCATGGTTTTGCCGTCGCCGATGGCGCCATAATCCACAACCTTGAATTTTTTATCCGGAAACGACGGCAGCGGGATTTCGGGAAAACGTAACGAGGTTTGATCGGCTTGATCTCCGGGGTGCAGCATCGAGGGAAGTACGGCCAGGCCCGAAATGAGCAAGACGAAAGTCCAGAAACCGTATTTGGAAAAAGTTTTCATGAGGTCAACTCAGTTTTTATTAAGCAAAATAATTATGCTAAACTCGAACTTCGCAATTGCTTTAAAGCAAAAGCTTTGAACACGGATGACGCAGATTACACGGAATTCCACGGATCTTTTAAACTGTAAATATCCGTGTTCAAAAAAGTGGAAGTCTTTCCAACTTCCGGCCAAATTAGATGGTGCTAAACTGCCAAACTTTGCCTTCAATCACACCTTCGTCTGTGACTTCATCGACGCGCCAATAATAAAAGGAATTGGGGCGAAGCTTGGCCGGGGTGAAATGCGGCTCGGTCACTGTCTTCACGAATTTGGGCGGATTGCTGGTGCCAAAATAAACTTTATGCGACTTCGCATTCCGGCCCGCAGCCCAAGTGAGCTTCGGCGCAAGCGCGACGCCGGTTTTGTTATGGTCCGGCTTGGGCAAAAATGCCATTGGCAACACAGATGGCAAATTGGCTTCCGGATTCCACGCGCCGGCGAATGTCCACGTTGGTGTGATCTCTTCCGGTTTGGGCGAGCCGGGCGCCGTGCTCAAATTGTTCTGGTGCCACTCATAATTTCCCGCCGGGCGAACGCAGTTGTAAAAATAGTCGCGGCGGCCCCATTTGTAAGGCGCCGGACTGCTCTCGGGGCGGAAGAAAGGTTGGTCGTTCATTTTTTCCGAGAACACACAATTCAACAAGTAGAACGCACCGTCGCGATGATTGCGGCCGAGAGTGAATTCGGTCGCGCCGTCGAAACGCGCATTTTTAACCACCAATTTCTGATCGGCATTATTGGAGCCATCATGCCACAGCGGCGTGGTCTTGCGCGTGCAGTAGAAATCAATATTCTCGGCGTAGCACCAGCCGCGCGGGCAGAGGAAATCCACCGCGCCTTTTAAAAAAAGCGTGTTGTGATAATACCTGCCGGTCTCGCGATTCCACAACGCCAGCGTATCGCCGCCGTTGCTCAAAATATTGCAATTGAGAATGATGATTCGCGTGCAAGTGTCGCCGTACACGGTGAAACCGTGAATGTTGACCTCGGGCTGTGTGTTCTCGGCGGTCAAATTTGCGAGCGTAATGTCATTGGCAAAAATATTGATCACGGCGCGGCCATCGGCATACGTCGAGTCGAAACTGTACGGCTGATAAAACTGGATGCGCGTGCTGTCACGGTCTTCTCCGACCAGGGCGATGTAATTGGTTCTGATCATCAACTTTTCGGTATAGTCGCCATTTTTGATCAGAATGATTTTGAGCGCATTGTTGTTTTTCGGAACCGCATTGATGGCGGCTTGAATCGTGGTGAAATCGCCGCTGCCGTCTTTGGCAACAATGATGTCAGCGCGCTCGCCGGCAGCCGCCGCAGAGACGATACACAACCAAACGGCAAAAATCGACGGGTTCAGCATGACATTATCTTTGCAACATAAGTTTTTTCGTTTCAGCAAAACCGCCTGCCTGCAATTTGTAAAAATAAATTCCGCTTGGCAAGTCATGAGGTTGCCATTTTACCTCATGTTCTCCTGCTATTCTCAAGCCAGCGGCCAGCGTTGCGATTTCCTGGCCGGCGAGATTAAATATTTTCAGCGTGGCCAAACTCGCTTTGGGCAGCTTGAATTTAATCACCGTTTCCGGATTGAACGGATTGGGATAATTCTGATCCAACCGGAACTCTGCCGGAATAAATTCTGTTGCTGTGACGGCGCTGACAAAATCACTTTCAAACGCGCCGAGATCCGGCGCCTTGCCTTTGAACGGCATGCCGAGATCGACACCGGCATCGATCAGATCACTCCCGGACGAAAGATGCATGAAATCAATCTTTGGCAAGCTGCCGCCGGCCTGACGCGGCGCCGCCGCCAGCACTGGATCAAGACTCAGAAAATCCTCCGCCGTAACGACGAAAGGACTCATCCAACTGTTCGCCTCCTGCACGGCAAAACTTCCCAATTGCACGTTGCCGCTGAATGAGACGCAATTTTTAACCGTCAGGGTTTGTCCGGGATTGAGCGCGCGCTGAATTCGGTAATTGGCTTCCTTGTTGTTATAACCGGTACAATTCAACAAAGTCATCGAACCAACATTATTATTCTGATCGAATCCCTTGTACTTGTTATTAAACGCCACGCAGTTTCTTAAAATGAAGTGGTGCATCAACTGATCACTGTTGCTGTTGTCGCCGCCGCCCATTTTAAAGCCGTTGCCGTTGGCCTGTGATCCGGGGTCGGTGCCGTCTTTCAAATAGCCGTTGCCCCATGTCCAACAATTTTCCAACGTCGTGGTCACGTCATTGGCGCCGCGCATATAGCCGTCCCAGCCGTCGTCGCAATTGCCCCACGCGCGGCAGCCGTAAAAATAATTGCCGCTGCCCACCGTGAGCTTCGGCGCGAAGCCGTCGGCATCGCCGTAATCAGGCGGGTCGGCGTTGAAATAGGAATCGCAATTGATGATGCGATTGTTCGCTGAGCCGTTGCTCAACTGCAAACCGCTATCGCGATTTTCAAAAAAGGTGCAGCGTTCGATAATATTATTGGAGCCAAAATTAATCTCCATGCCGTTGTCACCCGCGCCTTTGATCTGCAAGCCGCGGAAGTGCCAGTAATTGGCACGCAGACTGATACCTTTGGCGCCAATGCTCTGCCCGGAAAAATCAAGAATGGGAATCTCATCATTAAAAGCCGTCAACGTAAAAAGTTGGCTTGCAGTGCCGTTTTTTGATGCCGTGATTGTAATGGTGCTGGTGAGAAGATAAGTACCACCACGAACATAAATGGTATCACCAGGGACGGCAACGGAAATCGCTTTCGTGATCGTTTTGAACGGCTGAACAATCGTCCCGGGATTGGCATCGTCTCCATCGGTTGCAACGTATTTCTGCGCCAACAGCGGCGCCGTCAGTCCTAAAAACGAAATGAGATTAACAAAAATTCTTTTCATCTGCTCGCAGCTTGGTTGTAACTGACCGGCCACTTGGGGTGACCGGTCAGTAAAACATTGAGGCCCTGTCTTCCTTAATTTCCGTTCAGGCCAGTTGACCTCGCCATGCGGCTTCGGACATTTGACCTCGAACTTCAGACTTTACTTCATCAAAACGAGTTTCCGCACCGCGGTGAAATCCCCGGCGGAAATCCGGTAGTAATACATCCCGCTGGTCAACCCTTGGGCGTCCCAGACGATGTCGTAAGCGCCGGCATCTTGTTCGGCGTTAATCAACTCCGCAACCTCGCGGCCCATGACATCATGAACCTTCACCGTAACGTGAGCGCGCTTCGGTACGTGATAGCGGATCGTCGTCGACGGATTGAAGGGGTTCGGGTAGTTTTGGAACAAGGCAAACTCCGTCGGCGTCTTCGGTAATTGTTCTTCAATCGCGGTCGGAATTTTCAGGCTGCCGCCTTCAAACGCAATCGATCCATTCGGTCCAAGTTTAAATGGTACGGCGTTGTCGAACTCGCCTGCCACCAGCCGGAGCACGCCATTGATCGTTGTGGCCTGCGAGAGTTTGACCCCGGCTTTATTGTTAATGGTCAAGCCTTTCACCGTCGCCGGCATGAGCGTGCTGGTCACTTGCGCGGTGGTGCCGTTGAAAATATAGTTTGCTCCCGCATCGAAGGTGAGACTGCCGGTGGATTTCACTGCACCGGCGACGCCGCCTTCATGAGCGGTTGCCAGCGTGGCGCCTTCATCTAGTCGAAAGAGGCCGTTGCCGCCCAGTTCACTCGCACCAAAGTCAAGCGTTGTACCGTTGGCAACCTGGATGGCCAACCCTCCGCCGCCATAAGTGACCGACGAGAGCGCAAGCGTTTGCGCCCCGGGTTTATCGAAAACAAACCACGCATTCGTCGGGTTGGAGTTTTGGGTGGTTGCATTTGCCATCGAAAAATTCCCCGCGTGGAGATACCAGCGAGTGGAACCTGAGCCATTTCCCTGTGAACCTCTTGCGACCGAGAAATTCCCACCGGTGACAATCACATTGCCATAATGATGAACGATAAAAACGGTTTGGGCATTGCCCGTGCCCTGGGTTTCGAGCGCGCCGGCGGCAACCATGACGTCGCCCATGATGGTCACCATGGCCGTATCCGCGGCGGCGGCTGTCGTCAACCGCCAACGCGATATGCCGGAGTTTTCAATTTTGATATTGCCTCCGATGGTGACATCATTCAAGCCCATGTCGAGGTTGGAGAGCATTTTCGGCGTATTAAAGGTCATGTGGTAGTAACTCTGGTTTCTATTGGCCGGCGCCGCACTGACGATACCGGTCAGCAATAACGTCGAGCCTTCATTCCATACGCCACTGGGAATGCTTCCGCCGTCGCGAGCATGCTCATAAACGGAGCCATTTTCAAAATGCAATGGCGCCACGGCAGTAAGCACTCCTTTGTTAACCACCGTGCCGGCTACCGCGCCGGAGTCGGCAGTCACGCTGCCCAAACTATCAATGCGCATGACCGCACTTGGCGACACCGTCAATTCGGTGCTGCGCAGCGTGTCGCTGAAAGCAACACCGGCGAGATTCGATATTGTCAGCACACCGATCGCGTCCGGTAACAACGTGCCGGAAGCTTGAGCGGCGGTTCCGTTGAAAGTGAAGTTGGCTTTCTTGCTCAGGGTGATTGCGCCGGTCGTGCCGATGGCCGCATTCAATGCTCCGGCGCGGGCGGTTTGCAGCGTCGCCCCGGCAGAGAGGATAAAAACGCCGTTGCCGCCAACCGCGGTGGTGTCCATATTCAGCGTAACCAGGCTATCGATCCGAATCGGCAAGCCGCCGCCACCATACGTCACATTCACGAGGAGCAGATTTTGTATGCCTCCCGTTTTGGCAAAGACAAACCGTGCATTCGTCGGGTTGGAATTTTGTGTGGTGGCGTTCGACATCGCGAAGTTGCCTTCATGCAAGTTCCACAATGTCGTGCCGGTGCCGTTGGCTTGCGACCCTCTGCTGACCGAGAAGTTGCCGCCGGTCACAACGACATTTCCATAGTGCTCGACCACGACATTGGTGGCGCTGCTTGTACCCTGCGTGGCCAATTGGCCGGCTTGAACAATCACATCTCCCCAAATGATAACAGTTCCAGAGGAGCCGCCGACCAACTGCCACCGCACCGAGCCGGTGTTGATTACCGTGAGATTGCCGCCAATGGTGTGACCTTGCAAATTCAAATCCCGGTTCGAAGTGAGACCTGGTGTATTGAGAGTGAGGTTGTAATAATCCTGCCCGCGGTTCTCCGGCGCAGTCGTGGTGACGCCAGTAAACAACGCCGTCGAGCCTTTGTTCCACACGCCGCTTGGCACGCTGCCGCCGTCGCGGGCATGCTCGTAAACGGAGCCATTCTCAAAATTCAATGGCCCGAGAGCAGCAAGCGACCCTTTATTAACAACCGAGCCGGCGACAGAACCGGAATCGGTCGTCACGCTGCCCAAGCTGTCAATCTGCATAATTGCGGACGGTGACAAAATCAATACGCCGCACCGCACCGTGTCGTTAAATGCAAAACCAGCGGGATTGGAGATCTTCAACGCCCGAATCGAATCCGGAAGCAAAGCACCAGGGACTTGAACTTTGGTTCCGTTAAAAGAAAAGTCGGCTTCTTTGCTCAATGTAATTGCGCCGATCGTAGCAATGGCTCCATCCAATCCTTCGGGATGTGCGGTTTGCAATGTCGCTCCGGCGGAAAGGATAAAAGCGCCGTTGCCGCCAATGGCAGTGGTGTCCATGTTCAGCGTTGCGACCGTATTGACTTGAATCGGCAAGCCGCCACCACCGTACGCCACATTTGCGAGGAACAGATTTTGTATGCCTCCGGTTTTGGCAAATACAAACCGCGCATTCGTCGGGTTGGAATTTTGTGTCGCAGCATTCGCCATCGAAAAATTGCCTTCATGCAAATTCCATTTTGTCGTGCCCGTGCCGTTGCCTTGTGAACCTCGCGAAATGGAGAAGTTACCACCAGTGACGTTGATATCACCATAGTGCTCGATCACGACATTGGTGGCGCTGCTTGTACCCTGAGTCGAAAATTGGCCCGCCTGGACAATGACATCACCCCTAATCGTGACTGTACCTGATGATCCGCCTAGCAATTGCCATCGCGCCGTGCCGGTGCTAATGACCGTCACATCTCCGCCGATGGTGCGGCCTTGCAAATTCAAATCACGGTTCGAATTTAGATCTGGTGTGTTAAGGATCAGGTTGTAATAGTCCTGTCCCCGGTTGTCGGGTGCAGTCGCAGTGACGCCGGTAAACAAGGCGGTTGAGCCTTCTTGCCAAACAGCCGTGGGCAGGCTGCCACCGTCGCGGGCATGCTCGTAAACCGCG
>JAJVHT010000122.1:0-13358 GCA_022072515.1 bacterium | reverse complement strand
GTTGTAATAGTCCTGTCCCCGGTTGTCGGGTGCAGTCGCAGTGACGCCGGTAAACAAGGCGGTTGAGCCTTCTTGCCAAACAGCCGTGGGCAGGCTGCCACCGTCGCGGGCATGCTCGTAAACCGCGCCGTTGGCGAATGTCAGCGCGCCCAGCGGTTGAATCGCACCGCGGTTGACCAGATTGCCATTAACAACGAGGTCCTTTGTGATTTGCAGTGTAGTGGCACCGGCAACTTCAAAATGAGTTCGACCGCCGGCATACGTGACATTGTCAAAGGCCAACTGTTGGGTGTCGCCTTTGGCAAAGACAAATTTTGCATTTCCGGGCGTCGGATTGGAATTTTGTGTCGCGGCATTCGACATTGAGAAATTCCCGGCATGCAAAAACCAGGTTGTCGTCCCCGTACCGTTGCCTTGCGAACCTCTGGCAAGGGAAAAGTTGCCGCCCGTCACGTTGATATTGCCGTAATGATTGACCACAAACACCGTGGCCGCGTTGCTCGTGCCTTGCACCGCAAACTGGCCGGCTTCGACGATCACATCTCCTATGATAGTAAACGCTGCCGTATCACTTGCCGCGGCTGAGGTCATCTGCCATCTATTCGCTCCTGTACTTATCACTCTCACGTTGCCGCCGATGGTGATACCATTCCAGCCCATGTCGCGATTACGGCCAAGGTTGGGCGTATTAAATGTAAAATTGTAAAAATTTTGATTTCTGCTGGCGGGAGCATCCTGGACCGTGCCCGTCAACAGCAGCGTCGATCCTTGGCCCCAGGTCGCAGTAGGTATGGTGCCGGCATCGCGGGCATGTTCGTAAGTGCTGCCATCGCCAAAAGCCAATGAACCGATGGTGACCTCAATCATGCCGGTTTCTTGCACTTTGATAAACCCGGCGATATTGACGGCAACTTCGACTCGTACCGTATCATCTCCCCTGATAGTTATGGTTTCTGTTCCCGCGGGCGCATTGGTCGCGGCGATCCAGCCGGTGCCATTGAATGTCTCCCAGGTTGAGGCCGCACTCCAATTCCCGGAGGCAACAGAACGATAGTCTCCCGTTGCCTGTGAAAAGGAATATATTGGCAAGGACACGATGAGGACGGCTATCGTCCAAATAGTATATCGCGCGATTTTCATAGCTTCCTTCTCCTAATTATATTGAGCTTCGAACTTATTTCCCTACCACCATCCGCTTAATACTCACCGTCTCTCCCGCCTGGACGCGGTACAGATAAACACCGGAGCTGAGATTCGCCGCATTGAACTGCAGGTCATGCACGCCCGCCTCTTTTCGGCCATCAAAGAGCGTGGCGACTTTCTGCCCGAGCATGTTGAATACTTCGACGGTCACGTGCGAGGCCGAAGGCAAACCAAATCGTATGGTTGTCGAGCGGTTGAAGGCAGATACGTGAAAGGGATTGGGATAGCTCTGCTCGATAAAGAATGCTTCGGGGAGATTGTGCTCCCGAGATTCAACCGAGACCGGCAGCCTGAGGCTTCCGCCTTCATACGAAATCGATCCGTTCGGGCCCAGCGTGAACGCGATCGTATTGTTAAACTCACCCGCCACGAGTCGCAGCTTGCCGTTGATGGTCGTTGCTTGTGAGAGAGTGACGCCGGCGGGATTGTTGATGATCAAATCTGTTACAGTCGCCGGCATGCGCGTACTGGTGACTTGCGCGGTGGCGCCATTAAACCCGTAGCTGGAGCCATCCTTGAGCGTTACTGTACCGGTGGCCGTGTTAAAAATTTCAGCAACGCCACCGGCGAGCGCTGTCATCAAGGTGGCGCCTTCATTCAACGTGAAGAGGCCACTGCCGGCAAGTAGGCTGGCTCCCATGTCGAGCGTGGTGCCGCTACTTACGACGATGGGAAGCGCGGTCAACGTATTGCCGGAGCCCAACGTCAGAGTTTGCGTTCCCTGCTGGTCAAATACAAACCACGCATTCGACGGATTGGAGTTTTGAGTGGTTGCGCCCGCCATCGAAAAGTTTCCCTCGTGGAGATACCAGCGCGTGGAGCCGGAACCGCTTCCTTGTGAGCCTCGGGCGACCGAAAAGTTTCCGCCGGTGACGACAATATTCCCATAATGATGAACTTCAAAAACTGTTTGGGCATTGCTCGTCCCTTGCACCGAGAACTGCCCGGCCTCAACAATAAGGTCACCCATAATCGTGACGATGGCGGTATCGGTGGCGAGCGCCGTCGTCAAGTACCATCGCGACACGCCGGTATTGATGACTCTTATATCACCGTTGATGGTATTGCCGTTCAGGTTCATATTGAGGTTTGAGAGCAGACCGGGTGTATTAAATGCAATATTGTAATAATCCTGATCCCTGTCGTTGGGCGCGGTTGCTGTAACGCCTGTCACTAACATGGTCGAGCCCTGCGCCCATGTTGCGAGCGGCACTCTCCCGCCATCCCGATCATGCTGGTAAGTGCCGCCATTGGCGATAGTGAGATTGACGCTGGGTTCGACAATTCCCTGGTTGACAAGTGTGCCGGTAATGGAAACCGCCACGTTGACAAATACCGAATCAGTGCTTCGTACTGTGATGGTTCCAGCCCCCGTGGGCGGCGTGCCGACGGCTAGCCAAGCCGAGCCGTTGAATCTTTCCCAGTTCTGCGCCACGCTCCAATTGCCGCTGGCCCGTGTGCGGTAATCCCCTATCGACTGGGCCATGAGGGACGTGGATAAAATCAGCATGAGGGTGTGAGCGAACATCATTGTAACATTTTTTTTCATGATGCGCCTCCTTGCAGGAGTTGAGGTGATATGATGATAAATTTTTTTAATGTCTCCACGGTATCTCGTATGACAGTTGAGCAATAATCGTATGGCGCCGTTCGCTGTTCTTGCTGATCGCACTGGCCCAAATATCCTGATATTTCATTAACGCATTTTCATAAGCGACATTCAAACGCAGGCCCGAATAAAAGAAGCCGGCGCCGGCAGAATAAACCGAATACGTCACCGGTTCACCATCAATATAATTTCCTTCCGGCTGGAAGACTTCCGCGTCTCCCCGCACGCCGCCGCGCAGCGCCAGCCACGGAGCGAGCATGTATTCGACGCCGACGCGAAACAGAGAAGCTGAAAGCCACGGGGAAGTTTTAATGCCATTCAAATCGACATACTTGGCGGATTCATAGGGGCGAAACTCATATTCAAGACCCACCGCCAGGTTTTTCCTCGGCGCCAACGCAAGACCGATCGTTCCGCGCCATGGCAATTTCAATTTATCCTCTCCCCGAACCGTTGCAAGCGCGGGCGTGCCTGTCGTATCCGTGGCAACCTGCATGGTGTAGGTTCGCGTAATCGTTGTGGGCGGCTTGATCGCAAAACCAACGCTAACGTAGCGCCCGGTGAGGATACTGCTCAGGTTAAATTCCCGGCCGCTGAAATCCGACGTGCCGGTTTTTGTGATTCTGCCGTATACCGAATCGGCCCGGAACGCGTTCGAAAAAAACGTGAGTTTTCCTCTTGCAACCTCTTGTTCAAAATCATCGGTGCTGCCATCCAAAACCATTGCGCTGAACCCAACGGAAAGGTTATTATTCAATCTTCCAGCCAAAGCCATACCATAGCCTTGTAGCGAACCTTCACGAGAACGAACTGCTTGCGACCAGTCGACATTGATGGGCTTGTCGTCGGTCGGGCGGAAGGTTGGAAGCGGACGCTGTGTCAAGATCGCGGGGGAAAGCACATTGTTGCTCTGATAATAGTGATCCAAGTCAGCATATTCGACGGCGCCAATTCCCGCGACGATTTTGACTTTTCCAAATGCAAGCGGTACGGCAAGCAACGCTTGCAGCGGGGTACTGCGATTTTTTGAGCGCGACCAGTTTGGGCCAATGGTATCATACGGTCTTTGTACGGTATCCTGCGCGGTGAAACCGACAAGCGTTGTATCCGGGTTTGGAATCTTAGCAGTCAGCCCTTCCAGAAGCAGGCTGAGGTTCGGATAATATCGCACTGGCGCATAATTCTGTTCTTGTTTTAAGTCTTTGGACAACCGTAGGCCACCGAGCGAAGCTTGTAGCCCGTGTATCGATTGCAGCGCCGCGGGATTCTGAAACATCAATCCGATATCCTGTTTTGCACCAATCGTGACGCCTCCCATGGCTCTTGCCGCGGCTGAATGCAGCGCATAGCGGTCAAGTCCCTGAAACGTCAGCGCGCCGCCGTATCCCTGAGCGAACAGTGGCTGTATCCCCAAAATCAGGACGAGATGCAAACTCAAAACTTTCACGAAGACTTTTATCTTTTTCATGGCAGCGTAATTCCTAAACTAATCCGCTGAACATTTCCGAGGTAAGTACCCATGTCGCCATAGCTATAATCTGCCGACAGCCGCATACCGGCGATGGCGTGTTTGACACCGGCGCCCAGGGTCAACCCGTCAAAATCGTAATTAAATTTATATCCCCCTCGCAATGCGAACGAACCGGCAAACTCATATTCCGCGCCGACGTGCATTTGCTGCGCATAATCGTTGGGATGGAATATATCGAACGCCATACTTAACCGGTTCGCTTCGCTGCCGGGACGCAAAAGCCCGTCAGGCCCGATAAGATCCGCCCCGATGCCGAAGCGAAAAAGCAGCGGAACGGGATTCGACTCTTTGGCATATTTCACATCCGCTCCAAAGTTTTGCACCGCAGAGCCGATATGAAGAGAGCGATAACCCGTGTTGTAACGAATGCCGAAATCGAACAGCAAGCCGTTTGCCCAGGTATCCACCTCTTCAAACACACCCTGTCGCACCATGGTCGTTATCTTTTGACCATCATATAATGATTCGTGGGCGTACTTCATGCCGATACCCACGGAGAACTTATTGGTCAGGTCGCGCGCGTACGATATGCCGACGAGATAACTAAAGGGCCGAAAGTTTCTGCCGGTCAAGCCCGGCCCATCGGGATTGCTAATATAAGGGCGTTCATTGGTGGTTTCTTCAAACTCGCCGAAATCAACATACTGGATCTGTATACCGAGGGCGCCGAACCCTCGAATGGCAAACGCATAAGCCAGTGCGCCCTGTTGTGCATCGAACAGCCAGTTAATATAGGTCGTCGAAAGCTCCATATTATCGAGCTTCGCGAGGCCGGCGGGATTCCAGAAAATCGCCTCGGCGCCGGTTGCCCACACAGCATAAGCTTCACCAAGCGCAGCGCCGCGCGCGGAGGGCATCACTTTCAAGAATTGCATGGAGGTGCTTCCCACCTTCTGCGCATGCAAGCCGGAAGCGCAGAGCATGCCCGTCGAAATGATGAAAACGAGAAGTCGCATTTTTGTTTTGCTAGAGTTCATGACAATTCTGCCATCGTTGTTAAACATTGTATTGCTCAGGGAAAAACCATAACGATCGCGAAGATTTGTAGCGCAAACTTCTAGCATGCTTTCTTTTGCAGACTGGAAGTCTGCGCTACTTTTGTCTATCAATGAATGACGACGAACTTGCCACTGGCTCTTGCGCCGGTTTCACGATCATCGACCACAAAGTAATAAATACCGGAAGCGATGATTTGATTATTGATACTGAGCTGATACCATGGATTGCCATACGTTTCCCGGTCATGCTCACGCGTCATGATCAACTGGCCGGTATAGGAAAAAATCCGAATGGTGCACCGTTTCGTCAGTCCCAAAAACTGAATCCGATCGCCGATTTCTCCGCCAGGATCGGATCCGGTCAATCCGCTCGTCACGACGAGTGGATTCGGCACGACGTAGACTTTGCCGAGCGTTTCTGCCGGGGGTGCTTGCGTTTCATGTGTCATCAGGTTAGTCATACCGCTCTTCTTGCCAAGTTCATCCACTGAGACAACGGCATAAGCAACATTATCACCGAGATTGCTGGCGGGGTCGATGACGGCATATTCACCAGCGCTGAAATATTTCGGATCTCCCGGGAATACAGAGTCTATGACCGTCCAGGGACCCAAAGGATGAGGCGCGCGCAGCACCTCATAATGACTAAAAGCAGCACGCTGTCGCGGTGCAGTAAATGATTCGACCTGCGGCCCCCACACGATCCGGTTCGCGGCGGCACGGGTGTCTTCAATCCGAATGGCCGGCGCCGGAACCGGAATGGGGACGCTGTTATAACGGCCAGCCGCAGGCGCTTCCTCCGGTTTATATTGCAGCGTGTCATACTTCACCAACGGCCGTCCAGTATACATTTCAATCGCACGATCAGCAACATCCCGGATCGATACGACGCCCGGCGTCACATACCACGGCAGTGGATGATTTTTCAAATAAGCGCTGCCGATATAATTTTTGCTTCCCAAATTAGCGTATTGCAGCGTATCGTACCAACTGGGCACGGGGCTGAACCAAGCACCGGCGTCCACGCCGGCGCGAACGGTTCCGCCGAGATCTTTGTATTTTCTATCGCCCGCCGCCCCGGGGCCATACCCCGCGACCTCGGCAACGACAAATCGCATTGTTTCACCTGCCGGCAGAAGGTATGGATAAAAACCGTAACCGCGTGAAACCGGCTGCCACCAGGAGAGATTCGCCGAACTTTTTGTGCGCCCTTTCCAATATGGCCACAGTTTCGCTTCAAACTGATTTTGAAAACGGGTTGAATCAGTGACACCTTGCCAAATACCCGTCTTGCGGACCAGCGTGGGATCCATCCATGTCGCGGTTTTTGCATCCGCAGGAAGATTGCCGTTTTCATACCGGAGCAGAAAAGGCTGTTTCGCCTTCCCGTTTTCATCCCACATGCCGGCGCTATCCGCCGCGGCGAGAAAAACCTGCTTCGTCTGATTTCTGCGGCTTAAATGCTCATAATCATAATGCAGCACCATCAAGCCAACCGCCTGCGGTGAATTCAAACCGCCACGGTTGCCCGGCGTCGACCACGTCGCGAAGAAATCCGGATCAGGCAGGCCTTCGCGCTCGTGATTGTAACTCATCCAGCGTTTGAGATCGAAGCGCGCGAAGTGATCGCCCAAACCGGCCGGCGGCTGGCCGCGAAAGGCGCTTTCAGACCAGGCGCCGTGGTTCCGCTGATAACCGAACATGGAAGGAGCAAAGGTATTCGCGAAGGTAATGAACACATCGGAGATCGTCTCGTTTGTTACATTTTCAAATTCATACTCGTAGATGATGAAGCTGTCATAACCGGGATAGCTCCAGGCCCGACTGGTGCGCGTTATCCTGATGCCAACGGGCGTATCCCAACGGGAGATGATAATTTCTTCTGCTTCATCCGGATTAAAGGCCGGATTCAACTCGCCGCCGGCGAGCACGGGGAAATTTTCGATTCTTCTTAATTCAAGAGGCGTACTGTACACGCCGACAACCGTAATCGGTTCGCCGTTGGTATTGGATACGGCGCCGCAGAAGGCGTACTCCCTGCCGCTCGGCCGCGTTCCCGCGATCCAAAGGCCGCTGCCGAAGGAGTTGTGCTGGCCCGGGTAATTTACGCGATCGAGCACCAAGCTGGAATTAGGCGGCCATTCCATCGCGGGGCTGGCCGTTTGCACCGTGCCTCCGGCATTGTACGCTCTCCCCAATTCACCAGTGTTGTACACCGCTTGGTGAAGCAACCCGCGCCGATGTACCCGCCAATCACGCTGCTGCGAAAATCCTTTGCCAAGTGAAACGGCCAACAGAAGGATAATGAATCCGAAACGTTTCATTTTTCTTCAACCATAGTTTTTATGGCAGAATGATTATTCGACAGAATGATTATTTCTTTTGATTCGGTGGTTTTGATCGAATTTGATCCATCGACTAGCGTCTAAATTCATTACCCAAAAAACAAAATCATTCTGCCGTTTAATTATTCTGCCATGATACATCCTTAGAACTCAAGCACGACTCCGAAACTAAATGACCTCGGTTGATTTTCGTAAATCAAAAACGACTGATCCACGCTAAACGGCCCCTGTCTTCCCTTGTCCCACCAGTAGCGAATGCCGTTATTCTTGTCATCAATCGGATACTGCTCATAATATTGCAACGGCAGGTTGGGATTGGTCGCCGTGGGCCGGTCGAACAGATAATCGTAATTGAGGATTTTATTGTTGAACAGATTGAATACTTCCGCGTAGAAATTCGCCGGCACACCGAAAAAATTTCGGATGGACTTGGTCAGCCTTAAATCGGTATTGTATTCCATCGGCGCGCGCTTCACATTGATGAGCCTGATATCAGAAGGGGAAGTGTAGGGCCGGCCGCTCCGCACGGAAGAACGTACGGAAACGTTCATGTCTGCCAACGGGTTGAAGCCGGAGAGCGCCGGTCCCCATTTCTTTCCTGTTACATAACCGCCGGTGATCACTAAATTATGTGTTCGGTCGAAATCCAAAAGGATATCGCGCGTCGGCACATTGGTCAGGTCGGTGGTCACGACGCCTAACGTATCACGATTAAAAATGGTGGTCGCAGCCGTGGCGGTTGCGCTCTTGCCGGTGGCGTAACCATATTGGTAATTAATCGACCCGTTGAGCGCCCCTCTCCTCTTGTTCAACGTGATCCGGAATCCTCTGATATCGGCATAATCGAGGTTGAAGTAGGAACTTACTTGATAGCCGGCTCTGGCGTCGATAAAATTTGATTGCTGAATAAGATTCTTGACATCCTTGTAGTAGCCGCTCACATCCAATGTAAATCCTTCTCCAAGCGCCTGCACAACTCCAACATCATAGCTGTTCGTGGTTTCGGGTTTAAGTCTGGGATTGCCCAAAATGAGAGGATCATTTAAGCGTTGGCCGAGTCTTCTCGAAACGATGTATTGAAATGACGGCCTTTGCATGAAAGCGCCGTAGTTGAGGTGAAATACCGTGTTCGTTGAAATCGGAAAAGAAAAGCCCAAACGCGGTTGCAAGCGGGCATAAACCGGCGGTTTTTTCCTTGTCGCGCTTGACGGATCGAATCTGCCCAATGCATCGGGGTTTCCAAACGGGGTGTAGAGATCAGGGTAATAATCCACTCCGGAGTACCATGAATCAAAGCGCAGTCCCACACTCGCAATCAATCCTTCGAATTCCATTTTGTCCTGTACATAAGCCGCCGCCTCAAATGGATGCGCGGTGTAGCGCTCGAGTTGCCGGCTCGATCGTACGTTCAAAAAATTCGACACCTCGATGAGGTAGGAATTAACTTGTGTGCCGGCGTTGAACAAGTGCGCATTTGTCACTTGGCTGGTAAAGGCACCATCAAATGATACGGTCCGGGTTTTTTCTTTAGTGAACGAGTCATAGCCAATTTGATAACCCAAACGATCCGGGGAATTGTTGTTCGGGAAAGCAATGGTCCCGACCACCCAGTTAAAATCTACGGAATCGGGAAGCACGTCGGGGACGGGAGTCGCGCCCAGCCTGTTGTTAGTGAAGAGGGAGTTCAATTTCAATTCATAATATGTGCTCTGACTGAGCGCCTTGGTAAAACGCGCCCCGAGCTGCGTGTTGACCCTTTTTCGTTCGCGGATGCCGGTGATCCGGTCCCATAACCAACGTTGATATCCGTCGACGCTATTTGAACTCGGAAAAACATTATCGTGTTGATGGGTAAAACCACCGCTGAGACGAAGCGTTGCCCCGCTGCCAAGATCGGTGACGACATTACCCATCGCTTGATACTCCGCGTTCGGTTGTTCCGTCGGGAAAACGGAGGCTTGCCGATTCGACCGCAACGCCATGAACATTCTCATTCTCTCGTTAACGGGGCCGCCGGTTGCCGCTTCGAGAGAATAATCGACTTCATGGCCGTAAGTTCGTCCGATGTCTCTTCTGGTCTGTCTCCAAAGCGCCTGTGCGACGGCAAGCTGGACCAGTGTATCTCCCGCAAAACTGCTCGTGAGTCCCGAAGCCATAGATCCATAATATGCTTGCGCTTGGTCTGAACTGGGATCTCCCCTCAACCAGACATCGCTCTCGAGCAACAACCGAATGTAGTCATTCGCATTCGGATCGAATACACTTGGGCCGAAATGTTTACGGCCCGGCGCGCGCGTGCGCGATTCAACTCTTGTGCGCCAGATCTGTGAATCTCCCTCCTTCATCGAAATATTGACCACGCCGGATTGCGCATTGCCATATTGCGCACCGAAGCCGCTGGTGATTACTTCAACCTCCTCGACTCCACTCATGATCGGCTGAAAAGCCGTAGAACGATCCAGCGGATTGACAATTCCCAATCCTTGCAGGGTATAATATTCCTCGCCCTCGCGTCCTCCTCGGAAGTGTCCGTCAATCACGTCAGCCGCGAGACCGATGACGTCGCCGATATTTCTAATACCCGGCAGCATCTGTACTTCTTCAAACCGGGCAATGGCGCTGGTCGAGGTCTTATCCCGCTCCACATCGGGCCGAACTGCTTGCACAACCACCTCGCCCAATTCAAGCGTTTCCTCCATAAGCTTGAAATCAATGTTGGTGGTTTTGCCGGCATTCACAATCACCTCGACCACCTTCATGGTCTGATAGCCGATGATACTGGTGCGAAGCTCATACTTACCCGGCGGGATATTCAAAATGTAGTATTCGCCTTTTATATCGGAAGCCGCACCCATTCTCGTGCCAACCATGACAACGTTTGCCCCGGGCAGTGGCGTGCCGGTTTTAGCCTCTATAACAGTGCCGGCGATTTTCCCGACATTTTGCGCCGAAAGCGTACCCGGCCACAGCAATGACAAAAGCGCAAAAAAAAGGGCAGCCTTAATTAGTAGAAGCAGATGCTGGAATTCATCTGGAGGTGAACTCCATCTCATATCAACACACCGCGGGAAACTTATCTTTATCATTCCGCCTCCTTTACCCTGGCGCGGCCCTCGGCCGTAACCAAAAACCTTGCAAATTTTAACTGGCTATCCTCAACCTCAACTTATCAGACCTTGAAGAAATTGCAATCCGAATTGTGTGAGCGGCAAAATAGTCATGTGAACGGCAAAACTAAAGGTAGAAATTTGGTAGCTATTCAGTACCGCCTGGGCGCTCAAATCTGCGTGCAAAAATAAATTAGCGCGATATAACAAATCTCAAAAATAAGCGCCCGGGCGGTAAAATAGCTGAATCGTTACGAACTTTGATTCCTCCCGCTTGGCGGGAAATCAAATTCATGATGATTCCATATAGCGGCGTGGAACAAAAAAATGGCGGTCAGCAGATATCGAAATCGCGTCCCCGCAGGCGGAACGGATCATTTTTCAGTCATCGCAATTGTATGATGATATTTTCGTATTCCACTTCAGTGGGATTTAATTTCCACACCGGAGAGGACATGATCGGGCGCCAGGCTGTTGAGATACTTTTCAAGACTGGTGTATCCGTCGCCGCTAAAATCACCGTTGCGGTCTTCCGGGTTGGACGGATCAAGACCATGCGCCCGCTCCCACTCATCGGCCATGCCGTCGTGATCGCCATCTTGCGGAGCAGGCGCGAAATGAAGCGCGGGCCAACCGCCCACCTGGGCTTGCGAATCAATGATGCCCGAGCCGGCGCCCCAGATGCCGCCAAAGGTGGCGGTTCCGGTTCTGACTTCGTTGATAATGCGCCCATCAACCGAATCGCGTTTTGGCCGGACGGCGCCAACGTTGGCCAGCACCGATTCATAAGCCTGCTCTGCCGTCTGCGTCACGACTGGCGCAAATGCATGTGGCGAGTCAACCCTTCCCTGATTCGCAAAATGGCCTTGCACGCCGCCAGCCCAATTGTCCGCCGTGATGTCAGGAAATCCAAAGACGACATTATCGGCGATATACCATTTGCCTTTGCCATCATACGGCTCAACGATGCGATTCTTCGTCGCGCGCGTTGCCGGCCCGTATTTGTAATAATTCGCGATCAGATTTTGCTTGCCGGCTTCGCCGCCATACGAACTGTTTTCGCCCCAATTATAAATCACGTTGTTGCGGAAATCGACAATTTCTTTTTCTGGCGCGTGATGCGTCCGGCTGCCATTAAAGCGCGGATTGCGGCTGGTATGATGCGCCAACAGATTGTGATGAAACGAAGCGCCCTTGCCGCCCCAGATGCCGCCGTAACCGTGATCGCCCTTGTGGTGATAGGAATGATTCAGGCTTTCGCTAATCAAACACCATTGCACGGTGGCATTTTCATTGTCGTAAAAACTGCCGACTTCATCAATGCCCCAGCTTAGCGAGCAGTGATCGATCATGATATTTTTGCAGTTCATGACCGTCAGCGCATCCGCTTCCTGCTTCTTCGCATCGCCAAGGCGGACACGCAGAAAACGGATAATGACCTCATCCGCTGAGATAATCAGCGGATAATTTTTGAGGCAAATGCCATCACCCGGCGCGGTTTGGCCAGCAATCGTCAGATGGCCATGGTTGATTTTCAGCGCGGATTCCAAAGCAATCGTGCCGGAGACGCGAAAGACCACGGTTCGCGCGCTTTTTTCCTTGATAGCGGCGCGGAGACTGCCCGGACCGCGATCATTGAGGTTGGTCACTTCGATCACCTTGCCGCCACGCCCGCCGGTGGCAAAGCGGCCGAATCCCTCAGCGCCAGGAAAAGCCAACAATTGGGCTGAGGCGGTCGCAACCGACATTGACAGCATAACAAACAAAGAGCGCAATGCAGAAGTGGCTTTTCCTTTTATCATTAGACGGATAGCAAAATTAACAGCAAAATGATTTTGGACAAAACTCAAAAAAACTTCTGGAGGCAAGGCATACAACAATTTTTACATCACTCGTTTTGCACAAAATAGTTCTGCCTTAAAACGGCTTCAGACAATTTCGGCGACATTCAGTAAAATTCAGCGTTGGCCGGCGAGATTTTTTTCACCGCAGATCGCCGAATTCACCGAACGTCGCCGAAATGTACAAAAATACGTCAATTGTAAAACGTCATGCGCTACACCTAATAATTAATTTCTTACATTTTACGCCTGACGTTTTAGAGCTACTTCATCAACACCATTTTCCGCGTTTGGCTAAACGCGCCGGCTTCGAGCCTATAGAAATAGATGCCGGAGGGAACATTACTCGCATCCCAAATGACGCTATGTTGGCCCGCGGGCATCTTGCCGTTAACCAACGTCGCGACTTTCTGTCCAAGCGCATTAAAAACCTGAAGCTTCACAGCGCCGGCTTTGCCAAGCGAGAAGGCAATGCTGGTTGAGGGATTAAACGGGTTCGGATAATTCTGTGCCAACTGAAAATCTCTGGCCACGGTCTCGGATTTGGAGGAGGCGACGCCGGTGCGGAGCCACTCAGCTTTTTTCTCCGGGAACCAATTGAGATCGCCGACGGGAAAACCCTTTTCGGCGCCGGTATAGGCAACCGAAGAAGTCGAATAAGAGGCGTTCAACTCGTCACGATAATACTCGATGGGACGACGATCATAATCATCGGTGGCGCGAT
>JAJVHT010000055.1:4665-27568 GCA_022072515.1 bacterium | reverse complement strand
CAGTATACAGCTACTGGCTTTATTCTCGTCGCAAAGCATGTTTACTTTTGCGCACAAAATCCAACCCGTTGTGAATGAGCATGCCGCCGATAATGACGAAAATCAAAGTCAAATAAATGAAGCGAATGACGGCGACAGTTCTGCCTTCGCTCTCTTCGGCGGTCATGTGGACCGGGCCGCGCGCGAAATTCACGCCGGCATTCGGATGGCATTGCCCGCAGGTGCTGGCTAAGTTCATCGGATTGACCATCGAATGCGGGTCGCTCGACGGCAGAATGTTGTGGACGCCATGGCAACTGCCGCAATTGGCGACGGACAAACGTCCGGAGCGCAACGCCAAGCCGTGAAAACTATCATCAAATGTTGACAGCCGCTCGGCGCGCATGCCATATTTCTCCACAATGCGGGTCGAGGCATGGCAGCGGCCACAAGTTTCCGCCGCGACATTCTGCGGCGCGGTCGGGGAGGTGGCCACCTTCGGCGACTCGATGCCGTGTTCGGTGTGACAGTCGGTGCACACCGGTGAATCTTTGGAGCCGCGGGCGACGGCAACCCCGTGCACGCTGCTCTCATATGCGGCGGTAATTTTTTGATGGCATTGGCCACACATCTGCGGAATGTTAAAATGATAAACTTTCGAGGCCGGATTATTCGCCGCAAAAATTTTATGATTGCCGTGGCAACTGCTGCAGGTGGCGGCGCTATCGACGCCCGCAATCGTCAACCGGCCATGCACGCTATGGCTGTAGGCTTTAAAGGGATCTTTGATGGGAATGTGATATTTCTGCACGATGGTGGGATTGGCGTGACAACGCGCGCACGTAAAAGCGAGCTGGCGCGGGTTGACCCACGATAATGTATCGGCGCGGCTGCGAATTTCATGGCTGCCGTGGCAATCGCCACAGGTTGGCGCGTCGGCGGAGGCCTCACTTTTGCCATGCACACTTTCTGCCAGCTCAGTGATGGCCGCGTCATGGCAGGTGCCGCACGCCGCAGGCGCCAGATGTTCGGCATGTGGCGTCTCTTTAATATCAGCGTGGCAGGTCACGCAATCAAAGCCGGCATGCACCGAATGATCCATTTTCGCGGGGTCAACAAACAGCGAACGTTCGGCGCCGGTGCTGTCGGTCACCACCAGTGCGGAATCACTGTGGCAGGATAAACAGTCGCTATTGCCAATTTGCGCCCCACTCGGCACCGCAAAAAGGAGAAGAATAAATAAAATTTGCAACCCCATGCACTGCCGCCTGCCGCGTCGCTCGTTCACAGCTTCTCTCCTGGAAATCGATCAAATCTATTAGGTTCAGCAACACCCTTGCAACTCGCACAAAAGGAGAACCGCAACGGAAAAGCTTCAAATTCAGCATCTCTTCCGTTGCAGCTCCCTTTTGATAGCGGTCATTGATAAACGCTTTATGGCTTCGGTGTCGGATGCGCGATCTTTTTGCTTGCCTCGGCAAAATTAAAGGCCTTGTACGTCGGGCTTTCGGCGTTGTGGCACTTCACGCAAGCCTTTTCATCCGGCTTGACCAAGCCCAACGTTTCACCTTTGATTTTACCAGCATCGATATCCTTCATGACTTGCATGGCTTTGTATTCCGAACCGGGGCCATGGCAAACTTCACAGCCAACCCCTTCGCCCGGTTTGAACGACGGCGCTAACTGGGCCGCCGCCACTCCGAACGCCGTGTCATGGCACTTCATACACTTTTCATCCTTCTGCGGATCGGCTATGCCTTTCTTCTGGGCAATTTCTTTTGCCGCGGGCGTTGCAAGCGTCGCAAACGCCTTGGAATGCGCATTACCCTGCCAAATCTTATAAGCTGCGCCACTTTTGGGCGTCATGTGACAAGGCATACAGGTTTTCGCACCCACATATTTGGCTTTGCTTTGCGCCAAAACCAAATTGGGAATAACGAAAGCCAGCGCCCATAACAGTATTAAACTCAGACGAAATTTCATGAGAATAACCTCCTGGGTTAAAGTAATAAAATGATTAACTACAGCTTCTCATCATCCGATAAAATACACTTTGCTGGCAAAAATGCAAGAGTAAAATTTATCGAATGGTAAGGCCGCACAATCACTGCGACGTTTTCACGGAAAGATACCGCGTTCTTTATAAACCGTGGCCAAGCGGGTCAGAGCCACGATATAGGCCGCGGTGCGCCAATCCGTTTCATATGCTTTGGCCGTGCTCCGCACTTTTTCGTAGGCCTGAATAATTTTCTTGTGCAAGCGGCTATCCACTTCCTCCAATTCCCAGCTTTCACTGCGCTTGTTTTGGAGCCACTCGAAATAGCTGACGATCACACCGCCGGCATTGCAGAGAATGTCGGGAATCAATTCAATGCCTTTGCGGCGTAAAATGGCGTCACCTTCCGGATCCGTCGGGCCATTCGCGCCCTCCGCTACGAGCTTGACATTGAGCCAGGGCGCGGTTTCCGCATTGATTTGATTTTCCAGCGCGGCGGGAATAAAAATATCCGCTTTCGTGCTCATGAACGTCTCATGCGCGATGGCCTTGGCATGCGGATAACCGCCGACGTTGCCCTGTTTTTTGACATAATTGGCGAGATCATCAGGATCAATTCCATTCTCGTTGAAGAGGGCGCCGCCCACGTCTTCGGCGGCAATCAGCTTGGCGCCATGCGGTTTCAATAAACGCGCCGCCCAGGAGCCGACATTACCAAAACCTTGGACGGTGTAAGTCGCGCGATTCAAGAGAAAGCCGTGATCTTTGGCCCAGCGCTCGATGATGTACACCACACCCTGTCCGGTTGCCTTTTCGCGCCCGACACTGCCGCCGGATTCCACCGGCTTGCCGGTGACCACATGCGTGCTGCGATTGCGCTCATGCGCGGGCATCATCGACAAATAGGTATCCAGAATCCACGCCATAATCTGCGCGTTCGTATTCACATCCGGCGCCGGAATATCATATTCGGGGCCGATGTTATCGCCAAGCGCAAAGGTGAAACGCCGCGTAATGTGCTCGATTTCACGCGGCGAATATTTTAACGGATCGATTTGAATGCCGCCTTTTGCACCGCCGAGCGGTATATCCGTTAGCGCGGATTTCCACGTCATCCAGGTCGCCAGCGCCCGGACTTCATCAATTTCAACCGAGGGATGATAACGCAGGCCGCCTTTGAACGGGCCGAGCACGTTGTTATGCTGCACCCGGTAGCCCGTGAACATTTCCACGCGGCCATCATCCATTTTAACCGGAAAATGCACGACAATTTCATTGGCGGTTTTCGCCAGAATCCGGCGAATGTCGGGATCCAGTTCCATCAAATCAGCCGCCTGGCCAAATTGTTGCGAGACATTATCATAAAGGGTCGCGCGCCGGCGCGGCCGTTCTTCTTTTTTATTCGTTCCTTGCAGAGCACACATACCAATCTCCTTTCAATCCGTTGCAATTAATTCCTCTCGCGGTTGGGCCAGGCGCGGCGTCCGGCGTGGCTTTTTTGAGGCGTGAACGTTGACTGAACGCGGCGCCAGCGGCACCAGCGCCAACAAAGTTCCCAATGCCATCACCCAGCCGCCGATCCACAACCAAACCACAAGCGGATTCACATAAGCCGAAAAGGTCGCGGCTTGTTTTTCTTCCTCATAACCGGCGAGGACGAGATAAAGATCATCACGCCACGTGGACAGCAGCGCGACTTCCGTCGTCGGTTGTTCATGCGTCACATACAAACGCTTCTCGGGTTGCAGCGTTCGCAAAAAATTGCCTTCGCGCGACACCCGCACCTCCGCGGCCATCCATTGTTTGGCGGCGTCCTGGCCAAATTGCATTTGCGCGAACTGAACTTGATAGGGGCCGATGGCAAAGGCTTCGCCGGCGCGGACGGTCGCCTCGAGATGCGAGGTAAACGCCGTGCCGCTGATGCCGACAAAAATCAACACGATGCCAAAATGCACGACATAGCCGCCATAGCGCCGCTGGTTGCGAACCAGCAGTTGCCACACCGCCGCCAGCCAGTTTTCTTGATGGCTTTGCCGCCGCGCGCGCACGCCGCGATAAAACTCCTGCACGATCGTGGCCGTCACAAAAATCGCCAGCAGCATGGTGATAAAAGCATAGAGATGGCGAACGCCCAAAATCCACAGCAGGATCACGCCGGCGCCCGCCGCCACCAGCGGGCCGGCGAATTGTTTGCGCAAATTTTCCGTTGAGCTGCGCCGCCACGCCAACACCGGCCCAATGCCGGTTAATGCCAGCAGCGCCATGGCAATCGGCAAATTCACTTGATTGAAAAACGGCGCGCCCACGGTGATTTTGACGCCACGCACGGCTTCCGAAATCAGCGGGAAGATCGTGCCCCAGAACACGGCGAAGGTCGCGCCGAGCAAAACCAAATTGTTCATGAGAAAAGTGGATTCCCGCGAGACGAGAGATTCCATTTTATTGCTGGCGCGCAAGGCGGCGACGCGCCGCGACAAGGCCCAGACCGCAAAAACCGTGGTGGTGACGAGAAAGAGGCCGAACATCGGGCCGATGCCGGATTGCGCGAAGGCATGAACGGAGGAGATGATGCCGCTGCGGGTGATAAACGTTCCGAAGATGCATAATTCAAACGTGACGATGATCAACACCATGTTCCAAATTTTCAGCATGCTTTTCTTTTCTTGAATCATAATGCTGTGCAGAAACGCAGTGCCGGTGAGCCACGGCATGAGCGAGGCATTTTCCACCGGATCCCACGCCCAATAACCGCCCCACCCAAGCTCGACATACGCCCAGCGCGCACCGAGCATGATGCCCATCGTCAGGAAGAACCACGGAATCAACGTCCAGCGCCGCACATTTTTCACCCACGTGTCATCGAGATGGCCGGAAAGCAAAGCGCCGAGCGCGAACGCCAGCGGCACTGCCATGCCGACATAGCCAAGATACAGCAGCGGCGGATGCGCCGCCATCGCGGGATGTTGCAGCAATGGATTCAAACCGGCGCCATTTGCTGGAATTTGCGCAAGCAGCGCAAAGGGCGGCGCGACAAACAACAAGAGGGTATTGAAAAACAGCAAAATCGCCATGAGAATGGCAATCACATACGGCAGGGTTGGCAAATTTTTGCGCTGATAAATCAGCAGCACGGCCACGGTAAAAAGCGCAAGCAACCACGCCCACAACAGCAGCGAGCCTTGCTGGCCGCCCCAAAAAGCGCTGAGCTTGTAGAAGAGAGGCAACTCGCGGCTGGTGTAGTGCGAAACATATTCCACCCGAAAATTCGAAGCGGCCAAATTATAAAAGAGCAGACCGGCGGTGAGGGTCAACAGGCCGCCCGCAGCCAGGGCCGCGTTGTTGCCGCTGGCGATCAAATTGGCGCCATCGCGACCGCGCCGAATGCCAATGATTAAGATGATGAGGCTGTAAGCTGTCGTGAGGCTGGCCAGCCAGAGCAACCAATTTCCAAGTTCCGGCATGAATTTTTCTCCTTCGGCGTCGAAGCGCAAATATTCGTCGTCTGACGAAATTCAGCTACAAGTAAAAATTTACGAGACCACAATTAATTTATTTCTGCATCAGCGTTGAATCATGTTCCGGCACGGCTTCATATTTGGAAGCGCATTTGGTAAAAATTTGCCGCGCGACGAAAACACCCTCGCCGGTATATTCGCCTTCCAACAAAACTTCATGATTCTCTTTGAAGGTATCGGGAAGAATGCCGGCATAACGCACGCGCACCAATTCGCCATCCGCCATGATGGCAAACTCAAACGCGGTGGCGGCGGATTTGGTTAAACTATTGGCGACGACTTTGCCATTTAAACGCAAACCGCGGCCGACAAATTTAACGGGATCCGCTTTCAGCTCTTTCGCCGTGACATAATAAACCATGGTGTCGTTCATGCCGCTGCCAATGAGAAACATAATGGCGACAACCAGCACGATGACTGCCAGAAAAATTTTGAGGCGCGAATTCATATCCACTCCAGCTATTTAAAATGCGGTTTGAAAACTGTGCAGCGCTTTAATATAATTGGCGCGCTCAAACGCGGCCGGTTCCGCCACGGCTTTTTGGCTCATGCTGCCTTGCATTTGTTGCACCGATTCATACTCATGCTTTTCCATCCAAATTTCCATCTCCCGCAACACCTGCCGAATATGGCCGATGCCGTGATGCAGCAGCGCCGAAGCCATCATCGTCACGTTGGCGCCGGCCATCAACATTTTCAAAACATCGGGCGCGGTGTGAATGCCGCTGGTCGCCGCCAAATCGGCTTTGATGCGGCCGTAGAGAATGGCAATCCAGCGCAACGGCAAACGCATGGCTTGGGGCGTGCTCAAAATGACGTTGGGAGTCACTTCGAGATTTTCCAGATCGATATCGGGTTGATAAAAACGATTGAACAACACCAGCGCGTTGGCGCCCGCTTCGTCGAATTGTTTCGCCATATTGGCCATGGCGCTAAAAAACGGGCTGAGCTTCAGCGCCACCGGCATGTTGACGCTCTGCCGCACCATTTTGAGCGTGTTCAAATAAAGTCTTTCCACGTCGTCGCTGGCAAGCGCCGGATCGGTGGGAATGTAATAAAGATTCAATTCCAATGCGTCCGCGCCAGCGGCTTCGATTTTGCGGGCGTAGTTGATCCAGCCGCCGGGCGAAACGCCGTTCAAACTGCCGATGATGGGAATATGGACGGCGGCTTTGGCCTGGCGAATATGCTCGAGATATTCATCCGGGCCCAGATAGAATTCGCTTGGCGCCGGCAAATAATTCAAGGCCTCCGCGTAACTCTCCGAGCCATAGGTGAGATAATGATCCAACTCGCGGGTTTCGTGGAGAATCTCTTCTTCAAAAAGCGAGAAGAGCACAACCGCGGCCGCGCCCGCATCTTCCAAACGGCGAATGTTATCAAGGTGGCGTGACAAGGGCGAGGCCGAGGCCACGAGCGGGTTCTTGAGCTTTCTGCCCAGATAACGTGTTGTCAAATCCATGTACTTTTGCCCTCTTTGATAAAACGCAAACCTTAAAACGTAAAGTTAACTTACGTCGTACGTTTTACGTTTTGCTTTTCATTGTTCGATGAGCGCCAAATTTTTCTTGGCTTCTTTATTTCTCGGGTCAAGCTTTAAAACGATTTTGTATTCTGCCACGGCTTCTTCCGACATGCTGCTCAACGCATACGCTTGGGCCAGCCAGAGGTGGGTTTGGGGATTGTCACCTTTGAGCCGTATCGAATTTTTCAACGGTTCGATGGCATCGGCATACCTTTTCTCCAACAAATAAGCAAAACCGATCAGGCCATGCGCTTCCGCCAGCTCGGCCTTGTAGCCATTGCCGGAGGCCCCGGCCAATTTTATCACGGTTTCGCATTCCTTGCGGGCGCGCGCCAATGAGTCCATTTGGGAGAGCGCGCGAGCGAGAAAAAGATGGCCGAGCACATAATCCGGTTTCAATTCCACCGCGCGGTACAAAGCCACCCGCGCCAGCTCCCACTTGCTGAGCGCCATGTTGGAAAGCGCGTAGTTCACATACGCGCTGGTCGCCATGGAATCTTGCAAAAATCTTTTTTCAAATGTTGCCGCTGCTTTTTCAAAATTCCGGGCCCGCATGTACAACGCGCCCAATTCGCCATAAATCTCCGCACTGCCGGCCCCCAAACGCAAGGCTTCTTCGTACGCATTCGCGGCCAGGGAATCCTGCTTCGTTTCAAGATAAGCTTTGCCGAGGCGCTTGAATTCATCGCCCGCGAGCGTTTCCTGGCGTTTGAGTTGCTGATAGGCGGCAATCGTTTGTTCGTAGTCACGCGTCTCGAAATTAGCGTGGGCCAGCATCCGCAGCGTCTTTGCCGAGTTGGGTTGCAGCGCGAGCAATTTGCGCGCGACCGCGGGAACTTCCTTGTACTGCCTGGTGATATAAAGCGCATCCACATACATGATCCAGGCATTGAGGGAGTCCGGCGCTGAACGCACATAACCTTGCAGCAGCGGGACAGCTTTCGCATACTGCTTGGCGGCAAAAAACAATTTGGCCAATTCCATCACCGCTGCTTGATTCGTCGTGTCCAACTTGATGACGCGTTGATAGATGCGCGCCGCATCATTATAGCGCCGCTCCTCGACATACATCTTCGCCAGCTTGTGATACAAATCGGCATGCAGCGAATCTAACTCGAGGGCCTTCTCATAATTCATCATCGCCATAACCGTTCCGCCCTCGCGGCGATAAATATTGCCCAGCGCCTCATACGCGGCCGGATGATGGGGCGCGGCTTTGGTGGCCTGCACAAAGGCGACGATCGCTTTATCGGTAGAATCGCTGGCCACCAAGGCTTCACCGAGCCACCGCAGCAAATCGGCGTTTTGCTTGTTAAATTTGAGTCCGGCGCGCAGTGTACTTTTGGCGGCGTTGAGATCCTTTTTTGCCAAATACGCGCGCGCCATCACGCTATATCCCTCCGCCGTCTTCTCGTTCAAGTCCACCAGTTTCTCCCCCGCCCACAACGCTGAATCCGGTTTTGCCGCTTGCAAATACGCTTCTCCAAGCCACTGCCAAGCCGCTGGATTTTTAGGAAACTTAGCCACCACGTATCGCAGTTCCACCAAGGCGGCTTCCGTTTTTCCTTGCCGCAAAAGTTGCTCTCCCTTCGTGATCTGAGATTGCGCCCATCCCGAAGTAAAAACACAGAGCAGCGTTGCGGCGCCGACAAAGATTTTCGCTTTCATGATAGTCTCTTTCCCGTCTTTCGACAGCTTGCCTCTCACGATCCAACCGCCAAGCACTCGAAGGTTTTGTCTATTGCGCATTCGCCTGCATCGCGTGTCACTGGGGCTGCCTGACATCGCGCAGCATGAAATTAAAAGTCAACGTGGACCACACATCGACCGGTCCGAGCTTCATCATGGCCGGCGTAAATTCCCATTGTTTCGCCGCATCAATAGCAGCTTGATTGAACAGCTCGACCGTGCTTTTCAGAACAATCACATCTTTGACTTTGCCGTGTTTATCGATCCACACTTTGACGAACACTTTGCCTTCAATTCCAGCTTTTCTGGCCAATTCCGGATAAATCGGTTCAACCCGTTTGATCACCGTCGGCGGTTTTTCAAAGGGCACAAAGTCCGGCGGCGGCCCGTCATCTTCGATCTGTAAATCCAAATCACTTTGCTCGGCCACGACTTGCGTCGCGCCGCCATCGCCTTCTCCCGTCATGGGGCCGACGACCTGGCTCATTTCCGTTTGGCTGGCAAAGGTTTGCTCGGGATCGACCAAAGCATCCGGCACCGGCACCGGAATACCAATGCTCGGTTTAACCGCGGACGAGACTGCGACGCTGGCCGCGACCGCCAATTTGTTTTCCGTAATCGAAGGCGGCGGCCCCAGTTCGCTGTATTTCATAATGCGAACGACTCGAATCGGCGCCTCATCCTTTTGCAGATAAACGGCCGCATAATAAGTGCCGAGCAGGGCAAAATTGAACACGATCGAAATCACCAATGCCCAGGTCAGATATTTCTGATAATTCGACCGCAACTCCGGCAACCCATACGGGAAATGCACCAATTCCATGTAAGCAGACATAACAATCTCCCTCCGTTACCAAAACGGATAAAAGGGTAAATTAGATTTATGTGACTATGGCAGTAATTTAACACACATTTGTATTGCAGCTCACTTTTCGTTACCAGCGGTTATTTGGTTTCATTCTCCGCCGGCGCCGCAGCCGCGGCTGCAACCGGCTTGCCATTGCTGCCGGCCCGATTGAACGTCGCCAAATGCTCGTACATCTGCCAGCGGCTTTGCACATCCTCTTGCGCCAGTTTCAGCAAACGTTCGGCGGAAACCGGATCACTCTTGGTGAGCATTTTAAAGCGCGTTTCACGATACATGTACTCTTTCACCGGAATCGAGGGGGCACGCGAATCCAAATGCAAAGGCGCATGGCCCTCTGTCGCCAGCACCGGATTGTACCGGAACAACGGCCAGTAGCCGGAATTCACCGCGAATTTCTGCTGTTCCATGCCTTTCGTCATGTTGATGCCGTGCGCGATACAATGGCTGTACGCAATGATGATCGAGGGGCCGTCGTATTGCTCCGCTTCGACGAATGCCTGCACGGTTTGCGTATCGCTCGCGCCCATGGCGACACGCGCCACGTAAACGTTGCCGTAGCTCATGGCCAACATGGCGAGATCTTTTTTCGGGCGCGGCTTGCCGCCGGCGGCAAATTTGGCAACGGCGCCACGCGGCGTGGCTTTCGACATCTGGCCGCCGGTGTTGGAGTACACTTCGGTGTCGAGCACGAGAATATTCACGTTTTTGCCCGAGGCCAGCACATGATCCAAGCCGCCATAACCGATGTCGTACGCCCAACCGTCGCCGCCGATAATCCACACGCTTTTCTTCACCAGATAATCGGCGAGGCTGAGCAAATTCTTGGCGGCCGGAGCGTGCAGCGTGGCAAGTTTGGCTTTCAATTGCGCGACGCGCTCACGTTGTGCGTAGATGCCGGTCTCATTGGATTGATCCGCCGCCAGGATTTCCTGCACCAACGCCGACCCAAGCTCTGCTTGCAGACCGCGCAGCAACTCTTCGGCTTGTTCTTTGTGCTTGTCAAGCGTCACCCGAAAACCGAGGCCGAATTCCGCATTGTCTTCAAACAACGAGTTCGACCACGCTGGACCGCGGCCCTCAGGATTTTTCGCCCACGGCGTCGTCGGCAAATTGCCGCCGTAAATCGACGAGCAGCCGGTGGCATTAGCGATGACGGCGCGATCACCAAAGAGCTGGCTGACGAGCTTGACATACGGCGTTTCGCCGCAGCCGCTACAGGCGCCGGAAAATTCAAACAACGGCTGCAACAGTTGTGAGCCTTTCACCGAGTTGACTTTGACTTTGCGCCGATCCACCTCCGGCAGCTTCAAAAAGAAATCGAAATTGTCGCGTTCGCGGTCACGATGCTCGAGCAGCGGCTTCATATTGATGGCTTTGAGCCGCGTTTCACGCTTGTTTTTCGCCGGGCAGATTTCCACACAGATGCCGCAGCCCGTGCAGTCTTCCGGCGCGACTTGGACGGTGTACTTCATGCCTTTCCATTCGCGCTCGCGATAATCGGTGGAATCGAACGTCGCCGGCGCGCCGGCCAGTTCTTTTTCTTCATAAATCTTCACGCGAATCGCGGCGTGCGGGCAAACCAGCGCGCATTTGTTGCACTGAATGCAAATTTCCTTGTCCCAAATCGGAATCTCCAAAGCGATGGCGCGTTTTTCCCACATGGTCGTCGCCGTCGGAAACGTACCATCCACCGGCATCGCACTCACCGGCAGCTCGTCGCCATAGCCCGCGATGATCTTTGCCGTCACATTTTTCACATAGTCCGGCGCTTCTTTCGGGACCACCGGCGGCCGGTCAAACGTGCTGGTGACCTTATTCGGCACTTTGACTTCGTACAATCTATCCAAAGTTTGATCGACAGCACGATAATTCATCTGCACAATTTCATCACCCTTCGCGCCATACGTTTTTTTGATCGCGGCTTTAATCGCCTCGATCGCCTCTTCGCGCGGCAGCACGCCAGAGATGGCGAAGAAACAGGTTTGCATGATGGTGTTCATGCGCGCGCCCATGCCGGTTTCTTTCGCCACGGTGTAGCCGTCGATCACATAAAACTTCGCCTGCTTGGCGATAAGCTGCTCTTGCAGTTGGCGTGGCAGATGTTCCCACACTTCCTCCGGGCCATACGGGCTGTTCAGCAGAAACGTGCCGCCCTCCACCAGGTCGGGCAGCATGGCGAACTTTTCCACGAAACCGAACTGATGGCAGCCGATGAAATTCGCCTTATTCACCAAATACGTTGAGTGAATCGGGCGCGGACCAAAGCGCAGATGGGACACCGTCACCGAGCCGGATTTTTTGGAATCGTAAACGAAATAACCTTGCGCGAAATTCGGCGTGTCCTCGCCGATAATTTTGATGGAGTTCTTGTTGGCGCCGACCGTGCCATCCGCGCCGAGCCCGTAAAACATGGCGCGAACTACCTCGTCCGGTTCCGTCGAAAAGGCGGGATCGTAAGCGATGCTGGTATGCGTCACATCATCATTAATACCTACTGTGAAATGGTTCTTTGGTTCCGCCTTTTTCATCTCCTCGAACACGCCCTTGATCATCGCCGGCGTGAACTCTTTGGAAGACAAACCGTAACGCCCGCCGATCAGGCGCGGGAAGGCGTTGAGCGAGCCGTTCTTTTTTGCCACCGTTTCGCTTATCGCCGCAACCATGTCCAGATAAAGCGGCTCGCCCAAACTGCCAGGTTCCTTCGTGCGATCCAACGCCGCGATCGTCTTCACCGTCGGGGGCAAAGCTTTCATAAAGTGCTCGACCGAAAACGGCCGATACAGCCGCACTTTGACGACACCGACTTTCTCGCCGCGCTTGACGAGATAGTCCACAGTCTCTTGCACGGCCTCGGCGCCGGAACCCATCAACACGATGACACGCTCGGCATCCGGCGCACCGGCATAATCAAACAGCTTGTATTGGCGTCCCACTAAACCGGCAAATTTATCCATGGTTTTCTGTACAATAGCAGGACAATCAAGATAAAAGCGATTGACCGTCTCACGGCCTTGAAAATAGACATCCGGGTTTTGCGCCGAGCCGCGCAGCACCGGATGGTCCGGCGACAGCGCGCGCGCCCGATGCGAACGTACCAGCTCGTCATCGATCATCGCTTGCATATCGTCTTCCGTCAACTGCTCGATCTTGTTGACCTCGTGCGAGGTGCGGAAGCCATCGAAGAAATGCAGAAACGGTACGCGTGTTTCCAGCGTCGCCGCTTGCGCGATGAGCGCAAAATCCATCACTTCCTGAATCGATGCCGACGCCAGCAGCGCAAATCCCGTCCCGCGCACCGCCATGACGTCGCTATGATCACCGAAGATCGACAACGCCTGCGCCGCCAACGAACGCGCCGCTACGTGAAAAACCGTCGACGTCAACTCGCCGGCGATTTTGTACATGTTGGGAATCATCAGCATCAATCCCTGCGACGAGGTGAACGTTGTGGTAAGCGCGCCGGTTTGCAACGCGCCATGCACCGCGCCCGACGCCCCGCCTTCACTCTGCATCTCTGTTACTACCGGCGTCGTGCCCCAAATATTTTTCTTGCCGACAGCGGACCAAGCATCCGCCCATTCACCCATTGATGATGACGGCGTAATCGGATAAATGGCAATGACTTCGTTCGTCTTGTGGGCGATATAGGCTGCGGCTTCATTGCCATCAATTGTGACCATTTGGCGATTCATTACTTGCTCCTCTTAAAAGAATAAGGACCGCGTCAAAGCGATTTACACTATGCGCAAAGGCAAATACCGTGCTATACTGCAAATGTAAGAAAAACAAAGAGTCAGGACGGGGCAAAAAGGCAATATTTTCTTACTTTTAAGAATTTTGCGAAAGGTTATACGAAAAGTAGGAAAATTTCAGGGAAAACGGCATCGAAAGGAAGCTCAGAGGTCAGTTTTTCAAGGCGCGCCAGGCGTTCATGCCCCCGCGCATGTTGACCGCGTTGAAGCCGTGCTGGCGCAAAAAGTGCGTCGCATTCAAACTGCGGCTGCCGCTGGCGCAATAAACCACGATCTCGCGGTCTCGATATTTCTCCAATTCCGGCAAACGCTGGCTCAATTCATGCAGGGGCACATTGATGGAACCGCTGAGGTGGCCGCTACGGTTCTCACCGACCGTGCGCACATCGAGCAGGACCGGCTTCGACTCACTGTTCAATTTGGCCGCCACCTCCCTCGCCGCATAGTGACGCACTTGTTGGCGCAACCAAAGTTGGCGAACAACGATAAAGACGAAAAGCGCGAGTAGGGCAATGCCGAGAAAATTCATATTTCAACGCCAGGTTATTTTTGTTTTCCAATATCCCACCCTCTCTATAAATCCAGACGGAAAAATCCGTGCGCCATTACATGGGTCGGCGCCGTGATAAAGCTTTTCTGCAAAGTCTATTTTACACCGGCGGGCGGCGGCCTCTTCACCGCGCTGCAACAAGCAACCGGCGGGCATGCTTTATTTGATGCAATAAAACCATCACTGGTTACACTCCATAAAGAACATCGTTTCTTTTAAAGAGATTCACACTGTTTCAGTAACAATTCAGCCATTTCACCGCCCGGGCGTTCATTTTATGAGATTGGCTCAAGCTTGCAAACTTACTTTCGCTTACAGAACTAAGCGCCCGGTCGGTGTGAAACTCTTCTTAGTTTGTTCCTCCGATAACTTCGTTTGGAAATAGACAATCCGATAAATTTCTAAAACCAAAAGGCTCGCAAAGTTGAGTAAACCCTCTACAGCATTGTAAATTCATTAAATACGAAAAGAAGAAAACCTTGAAAAAGGGACCGCTACTTGGTCACACACTTGGAAATCAGCGCTTCCACGGTTACAAGTTGGGCTGTTTATCAAACGGAGTTTGTTATACTAACATCTTGTTTAAAAATTATTAATCCGATCAATCCGATTTCGATAAATTTCATGGCATGTCGTTTGAATGATGTAATGGCGAACAGATTAGAGAACACGAGCTGAAAAGCCGCTCAACAAGTGCGCTAAAAAATGGGGAAAAATTTCGTTTTATTTTGTCTATAGAAGTAGGGGTGGGTAGCGCGAGAAGTAAGCATCACTGAGTTTGAGTAAAAAAAGCTCGATGAGAGATGCGACTCTCATCGAGCCGGCACAATAAAGTAGGGGATACTTTATTCTTCTGCCGCTTGTATTATAGTGAATTCTCACGCTATTTTCAAGTGTTATTTCCTGCTGTTTCCCCTGCCTTGTTATGCCTCCATCACATTATTTTACCTCCACACGGAGAGGTGTGTGCCATGCATCTCACGAACGGCTATGGCGAGCTGAATTTTTCGCCACGCTGGTATGCTCTACAGACCAAGAGTCGACACGAAAAGAAAGTGGCTCTGCAACTCAAAGAAAAAGGCATTGCCAGTTATCTGCCGCTCAACACCGTTTACCATCGCTGGAGCGATCGTTATCAAGCGCTCCAAGCGCCGCTGTTCAGTTGTTATGTGTTTGTGTATATCGCCTTGCGTGATCGGCTGCCCGTTCTGCAGACGGCCGGCGCGGCGAATTTGGTTTCCTTTAACGGCGTGCCAGCGTGGATTCCGGATGAACAGATTAATGCCATCAAACAAGTTTTGGAAAGCCAGGCAAGCACTGAGATTGCCGACTTCTTGACGCCCGGAAAAAAAGTTAGAATTGTACGAGGACCATTAAAAGGACTCGAAGGTACTTTCATCATCCAGAAGAACAATTATCGCGTGGTTATCGCCATCAAGGCCATCCAACAAGCCCTTGCCGTGGAAATCGATCCACGTGATTTGGAATAAAAATTAGGAGAGCAGCCGTGTCTTACTTTAAATATTTTGCATTGCCGCTGGTTTGGTTTTGTCTTTTGCCGGCCCGGGAAACTGCCGGTCAAGAACGCAAAATCAAACCGGGCGATGTGATTGAAATCGTGGTCGCCGAGCATGCAGAACTCAATCAGAATGTTCTCGTGAATCCGGAAGGAAAAATGGATTACCCGTTTTTGGAGGGCGTGCCGGTCGATGGCCTGACTGCGTCCAGGTTGCGTGAGCTGTTGGTGAACCAGCTTTCCCGCGCGCTGGAGACGCGCCCAATCGTGGTGGTTCGTTTTGTCGAAAGTTACCCCATTGCGGTAACCGTGCTGGGGCATGTCGCCAAACCAGGCAACTACACGCTGCGCAATACCTCGACGCTGCAAAGCGCCATTAGCGAAGCCGGTGGATTTGTTCCCGGCGCTCTGTTGTCGCAGCTAAAACTGATCCGTAAAGAAGGACAATTGGTCAACAATCAGACCGTGAATCTGGAAATGTTCTATTTAAAGGGAGATCTCAATTCGCTCCCGCTACTTAAAGACGGGGATACGATCGTGGTGCCGGGCAATCCACTGACCGCAACTGTGAAAGTGTTGGGCAGTGTGCAAAAACCCGGCAGTTTCGACGTCGCTTTTCGGATGAGCCTGCTTGACGTCATCGCTCTGGCCGGCGGGACAACGGATCAGGCGAATTTGCATCAAGTGAAAGTGATTTCGTTGGGCGGACAAAATGCCGGCGAAACCCGAGTCATTAATGTTGAAAACTTGTTGCAAGCGGCGAGCCTCAAGAGCATTCCGGTGGTGGCGCCCGGTGACGTGGTGTATGTGCCCAAAAGCAAAAATCATTTGGGAAAATTCGTCGGCGTCTTGCGGGATCTCTCCGCTTTCGCGACGCTCTATATTCTCATCAGCCGTTCGGAAAAAGGAAGATAAAACCCAATACTTCTAACGCCATCTGTCATGTACGCAAACAATTTTAAAGAGCCATCCCGCCGCCAATTGGATTTCCAGGGTGCTTTACAAGCGCTGCGCCGGCGCGTGCGGCTGGTGCTGCTCTGCTTGGCCGTGGTGATGACGGGGGTTGTGCTCTATAACGAATTTTCTACGCCAGTTTATGAGGCAGTCGCCACCATCATTTGCGAAGCGCCCCAAGACAACATCTTGATTATAGAAACCGGACGGCCTGCTCTTCTCAGCCGCAACGCCATGTTCAATTTGATTGAGAAGCTTAAAAGCCGGGCGCTGACCCAGGAACTGGCCCAAGCGCTGCCGGAAGAGGTTGTCCGGACGTTTATCGGGGACGCCTCCGTGACCGCCAATTGTTCACGCGAGGAGCTCATTATCAAAAAAATTCAAGAGAGTTTGACAGTGCAAATGTTGCCGGGATCCGATATCCTGCAAATTAAAGTGACGGCCAACGACCCGGCGGTTGCCAAGACCATCGCCAATACTTATGTGGCGCTGAGCATCGATTGGAATGTACAGAAGCGGCGGAATGAAATTTCCCGTACGCGGGAGTTTGTGGAAAAGCAGTTTGCGGGTTTTCAAGAACGGCTGAATGCAGCCGAAAAGGCGCTGCAGACTTTCAAAGAAGAGAATAGAATGACCGCGCTCAGCAATGCCTCGGCTGATATTCTCGGCCGGATGACCGAGACCGAAGCAAAGTATAATGAGATGAAAACGGAGCGCGCCGTTTTGGAACAGCGCCAACGGATGATCGCCGAGAAGAAAAAAGAATTGGCGCCTTCTCTCGCCATTGGCTCCAGTCCTCAAATTCAGCAGTTGAAGCAACAGCTCGGGGAGTTGGAGCGACAGCGCGCCTCCCTTGAGGCCCATGGTGCCCGGCCCGATCAACCGGAAATGGCAGCCGTGGCTCAAAAAATTGGCCGGGTTAAAGAAGAGTTGATCCAGCAACTCACGAGTACCACCGACCTTGAGATCATCAGCGATCCATTGTCCCAGAAAAAAAATCTGCTGCAAGAATCCATCACCCTGGAAGTGGATTTGGAAACCTATAGGGCCAGAGAGCAGGGTCTAAAAAATATTCTTGCCGAGTATGATAAAGAAATCCAGGCGCTGCCTCAACAGGAGGTGGAACTGGCGCGGTTGATTCGAGAACGGGATGTGAATGATAAAATCTATTCGATGCTGCTGCAGAAGCGTGAAGAGCTGCGTATCGCCGAGGCCAGCAAGTACGGCCAGGTTCAGCTCATCGATGCGGCACAGCAGCCAGGTTCTCCTCTCAAACCCGAAAAAACAAAAAATCTGGCCTTGGGCTTTTTTCTGGGATTGTTCATCGGCGTCGCCGTGGTCCTGCTCTTGGAAACGCTGGATACTTCGCTCAAATCACCGCAGGATGTGGAGGAACACGTCAATTTGCCGGTGCTGGCTTCGATTCCGTCGATTCATCCGAATGGCAAAAGAGGCGCATACAAAAGTGACCAGAAGTCTGAACGTTCTTATGCGGGAAGGCTGCTTTCTCAGCTCGAAGCCGGCTCCCATGTCTATGAGGCTTATCGCGCCTTGCAAATTAAATTTGCTCTGGTCAACGGCAGTACGGTTTTGAAAAGCATTTTAGTCACCAGTTCCAATGCCGCCGAGGGCAAGACGCTGACCGCGATTAATATGGCGCAAGCTTTTGCGCAAAATGGCATCAAAACATTGCTGGTGGATTGTGATCTCAGACGCCCGATGATTCATCACATTCTCGGCCTGAACCAGGAGCCGGGCTTGAGCGACATGTTAAAAAATCATATCGTGTCGATTGAAAAGGTGGTCACCTCCTGGGCCATCCAGGCGCCGGAGAATGAGAATTTATTTGTTTTCCCTTGCGGCACACTGCCGCCCAATCCGTATGAGCTGCTGGCGGCGCAGCGAATGCGCGAGGTGCTGGCCGAGTTCAAGCGCCATTATGATCTCGTGATCATCGACTCACCGCCGCTGATGGCGGTAACGGATTCCATCGCCCTCGGCGGTGAAGTTGACGGCGTCTGTCTTGTGATCAAATCCGGCCGCACACGCCAGAACGTGGCGCTCAGAGCCAAAAATTTGCTTGAAAACAGCCAGACCAACATCATCGGGACCATCCTAAATGGCATGGACACGGAAGCAGTCAATGGATACGACGGGAGCAACCATTACATCAATTAGCCGGTTGCCGGCCAATGGTCAATGGTCGAGGTTTAGGAAGTCGTACCGTCATCATAGCAATGGCGGCAGTAGCAGTGAAAATAGCAGTCTTTAGTAATTCGCAAGAGAAGGCCTCTGCTGCAACGGCCTTCATGAAACCCATTTGTTTGAGGAGCTTTACAATTTTGTTCTCTGCCACGCCAGCCGGCGCTTGCAAGCGCTGGGACTGACGCGGCGGAGCCGTGCCAAGCCCGTGCTTGACAAAAAAAATCTGTAATCCGTTTGAAAATGACTATGAAAAGCCTACTCAAAAGTTTGACCTCGAATCGCCGCCAACCCAGCTTGCCATCGCCTTCTCCGGCGCATGGCCAGGAGAACAACTTGCATTCTCTCGATCAATTTAGACAACGCTTGCTTATCGAAAAAAGAAGGGCCGAGCGGTTGAATTCGGTAACGTCTCTGCTCGTTCTTGACGTCAGCATGTATCTTCCCGCCGGCAACGGCGAAAATGCTCCTGCCGCACTGTGCACCGGCGACCTGGCCAAACACATCTGTGTTAATATTCGCGAGACCGACGTCGTGTCGCTCTATCAGGAAAACTTGATTTTAATCTTGTTGCCGGATACCGATACAATGGCGGCGCGTTATGTGTTCAAAAGATTGACGCAATTACTTAGCCGGAACCGGCTGGCGCATTCGGCGGCAGAGAATTTTAATCCTGCTGAATTGGAGATGGAAATTATTTCCTACCCGGAAAAATCCCTGCCCGAACGCTTGCCCGAGAATGCCGTCGTTCGGCGCGCCCAAGATTATCGGCAAAATGTTTGGAACAAAGTGCCGGTCTTTAGAATGGCTGGAATTAACGAGACGCGCCAAGGCCGCCTGCAACTGGCCGGCGGTCCTGCCCTGGCAGTTCCGATCTTTGATGTGTGCCGGTGGGATCCCCAAGTTATTTCGGACCTTCTGGGGTCGGCGGAAAAAATGTTGAAAAGATGGTTGGACGTCATTGGCGCCATCGCCGGCCTGATTTTGTTTTGCCCGCTGCTGTTGTTGACGGCAATTCTCGTCAAAACGACTTCGCGCGGTCCCATTCTATTCAAACAAAAAAGAGTCGGCTATCGCGGTGACGCTTTCACCTTCTTGAAATTCCGCACCATGTACAATAATTGTGAAAATCGGATTCATCAGGAATACGTGAAGAGCCTGATTCGCGGCAAAAATGGCGCGAGCAACCAAGGCTCCTCCGATCAGCCGGTTTACAAAATCAAAAATGATCCACGCATTACGCCGATCGGCAGATTTTTGAGAAAAACGAGTCTCGATGAGCTGCCGCAGTTATGGAATGTGTTGGTCGGAGAGATGAGCCTGGTGGGGCCGCGGCCGCCGATCCCCTATGAAGTTGATGAATATCAAAAATGGCATCGCCGCCGGGTCTTGGAAGCAAAGCCCGGCATCACCGGATTGTGGCAAGTTTCGGGAAGAAATAAAACCACTTTCGATGAGATGGTGCGGCTGGATATTCATTATACCCGACATTGGTCGCTGGCGCTGGATATCAAAATCTTGTTGAAAACGATCAAAGTCATGCTCATCCCGGACGGGGTGTAACGAATGGAACTGCTATCGACCGGTCGTGATGTTTAGTCGTTTATCAAAATTCTTCATCGGCAAGCGGCCGGTCAATACGTTTCCTAAAAACGGATTTCCCAACACGCACTTACACAATACTTTTAAGCAGGTGTCAAATGAACAAAATTAATGTTGCGGTTGTCGGTTGTGGATACTGGGGTCCAAATCTGCTCCGTAACTTCAACCAGATTCCCGGTTGCGACATGCAAGTGTGCTGCGACCTGGATCCGGTGAAATTGGAGCGCATCAAAAGTTTGTATCCGACGATTGTCACCACCGACCGCCTGGACGACGTTTTACGGGACCCCGCCATTGACGCCGTGGCCATCGCGACGCCGGTGCACACCCATACGTCCATCGGCAAAAAATGTCTGGAGCATCACAAACATGTTCTGATTGAAAAGCCGCTGGCCGCTTCGGCGGAAGAGTGCCGGGCGCTGATTCAGTTGGCGGAGCAGCAGGGCCGGGTCTTGATGGTCGGCCATACTTTTCAATATGCGGCGGCCGTCAACAAAGCCAAAGAAATTGTCGAAAGCGGCGAGTTAGGGAACATCTACTACATCAATTGTACCCGCGCCAACCTGGGCCTGTTTCAGCCGGATATAAATGTGATCTGGGACTTGGCGCCCCACGACATCTCGATCATCACCTATATTCTGGAAGAACTGCCGCTCACCGTCAACGCGCAGGGCAAGGCGCACTTCAAGCCCAACATCGAAGACGTCGCGACGGTGACGCTGAATTTCTCCAACGGCACGATTGCGTTCATTCACAATAGCTGGCTGAATCCGGATAAAATCCGGAAGATCACCATCGTCGGCAGCAAAAAAATGCTGGTGTATGACGATATCAGTCCGAATGAAAAGATCCGAATTTACGACAAAGGCGTTGACGTGCCGCCGTATTACGATACATTTGCCGAATTCCAGTTTGCTTATCGCTACGGCGATATTTATACGCCCCGGGTCAGTGAATACGAACCGTTGCGCCGCGAGTGCGAGCATTTTCTGGAATGTATTCAAGAAGGCAAAATGCCAAAAAGCAACGGCTATACCGGCCTGCAGGTTGTTTCGATTCTCGAGGCCGCCAACCAGTCGTTGCGCCACCACGGCGCGCGGCAGGCCATTGACCAAAACTATTCGCCCTTCTTAAAAGCCGCGGCGTAGATCCGAATAGAGCCTTCAAAATAAAATGGAGATTCGTATGCAAACGCAACGCATTACCGCCGACGTTCGTCTGGGAACCAACGTCAAGATTTATGATTTCGTCAATCTTTACGGCTGCGCCATTGGCGAAAACACGAAAATCGGCACGTTTGTCGAAATTCAAAAAGGCGTCACCATCGGCAAAAACTGCAAAATCTCGAGCCACACGTTTATCTGTGAAGGCGTGATGATCGAAGATGAAGTTTTTATCGGGCACAATGTGACGTTCATCAATGATGTTTACCCGCGCGCTACCGAAGCCAACGGCAAGCTGCAAACCGAAACAGATTGGGTTTGCATTCCCACGCGAGTGAAGGCCGGCGCTTCGATTGGCTCGGGCGCGACGCTTTTGTGCGGCATCACCGTCGGTGAAAACGCCATCGTCGGCGCCGGCAGCGTGGTCACGAAAGACGTGCCGCCCAACACGATTGTTGCGGGAAATCCGGCGCGAGTGTTGAGGAAAATTCACGACTCAAATCCGGCGAGCGCGGCCGGCAAAAATGACGATTCCGGAAAACAGTTTTTCCAGCGCTTAGATAAAACTTATGGAAATAGTTTTTCCAGTTGGGAGCAGCGCTCAGTTGAGCAGCTTCAAAACTTTTAGAATTTTTGTGGATTTGAATATTTTAACGCCATAGAGAAACCATCATGAAAGTCCCTTTTCTCGATCTGCAAGCGCAATATCAAACGATCCGCGCCGAAATCGCGCTCGCCATGCAAAAAGTTTTGGACGACGCAGCTTTTGCCGGCGGACCGTATGTGACGCAATTTGAAAAAGAGTTTGCCGCGTTCTGCGGCAGCCAACATGCGCTGGGCGTGAGCAACGGCACTGCGGCGTTGTGGATGGTTTTGCGCGGCCTCGGCGTCGGCCCCGGCGACGAAGTGATTACCGTTCCCAATACGTTCATTGCAACGGCAGAAGCCATCAGCATGTGTGGCGCCAAGCCGGTGTTTGTGGACATTGACGAAAACACGTACACAATGAACCCGGCTTTGCTGGAAGCGGCCATCACTTCGCGAACCACAGCAATCATTCCCGTGCACTTGTATGGCCAAATGGCGGACATGGATGCGATTATGGCCATTGCCAAAGCGCATGGCCTGTTCGTCATCGAAGATGCATGCCAGGCCCACGGCGCGACTTACCAAGGCCGGCCGGCGGGGTCAATTGGTGAGGCCGGGTGTTTCAGTTTTTATCCCGGCAAAAATCTGGGCGCCTACGGTGAGGCCGGCGCCGTCGTCACCAACAACGCGGAGCTGGCGGCGAAAATCAAGCTGTTGCGCGATCACGGGCAGCCACAAAAATATCATCACACCCTTATCGGCTGGAACGGCCGCATGGATGGTCTGCAGGGCGCGATCTTGAGTGTCAAGCTGAAATACTTGCCGGCTTGGAACGAGGCGCGCCGCGGCCACGCGCAATTCTATCAGACGCTGTTGGCTGGTCTGGAAAACGTTATCCTGCCATGCGAAGCCCATTACGCCCGACACGTTTATCATATTTTCGCCATTCGCATGCAAAACCGGGACCGGGTGATGAAAGCCTTGGCGGAAAAGGGCATTCAATG
>JAJVHT010000055.1:0-4565 GCA_022072515.1 bacterium | reverse complement strand
GTCAGCATTGGCCTGCCGGTGTACAACGCCGGGCAATATCTCGAAGAGGCCCTCGATTCTATTTTGGCCCAAACGTTCGAAGATTTTGAATTGATTATCTCCGACAACGGCTCGACCGACAACACCGAGGCCATCTGCTGGAGCTACGTCCGCCGGGACCAGCGTATCCGCTACTTCCGCAGTGCAACCAATATGGGCGCGGCGTGGAACTTCAACCGCGTTTTCGAACTGGCCACAGGAAAATATTTCAAATGGACGGCGCACGACGATCAATATGCGCCAAACTATTTGGCGCGGCTGGTCGAGGTTTTTGAAAAAGCGCCCGCTGCCGTGGTGCTCTGCTATCCTAAAACCACCCTGATCGATAAAGACGGCAACGCCATAAAAATTTACGAAGATAAATTGGACCTGCGCGAAGCCAGCGCCCATCAGCGCTTATTGCATTTCTTTCGAGAGGTTTGGCTTTGCAACGCGGTCTATGGGTTGATCCGCCCGGCGGCGTTACGCCAAACGCGCGGGCTTGACAAATTTGTTGGCGCTGACAGAATTTTGTTGATGGAGCTGGCGCTGCTCGGCGAGTTCTGGGAAATCCCTGAACCGTTGTTCTTGCGGCGGAGACATCCGGGTTCGTCAGGCGGAGCAACCCGCTCGTTCCTGGAAGTGGCGGTTTGGTTCGATCCGAGCAATCGCCGGCGTCACGACGTGTATCCGGCCAATCGCTGGTTTGTCGAATATCTCAAGTCAATCAAAAACGCCCCGATTTCCGGCCGGGAGAAACTTCGTTGTGCGCGCATCTTCTTTGGGGAATGGTATCTGAAACAGAATTGGCGGAACCTCGGCGGTGAATGGAAAATTGCCTTGAAACATCTTTTAAATCTGCAAAAACACCCGATGGAAAAATCGGGGATGACCAACGCGGCCCTGCAATATAAATAATGACGAGGAAATGGCATGCAAAACACGACCTTCAAAAACTCAGCGCGCTGCCGGTTTTGCGGCGCCGCCCTGCACCACACTTTTGTTGACTTGGGCATGTCGCCGCTCTGCCAAACCCACATCGAAACGCCGCAGCTTAATTGGATGGAGCCTTTTTATCCACTCCACGTTTATGTCTGTGAAGAATGCCTTTTGGTGCAGTTGGAGGAATATGTTAGTCCCGAAGCTATATTTAGTGAATACGCCTACTTTTCCTCCTACGTTGACGCCTTGCTCAAGAATGCCAAATCGTATGTCGATATGATCGTTGAGCGCTTCCAACTTGACGCCAAAAGTCAAGTGGTGGAGCTTGCCAGCAACGACGGCTACCTGCTGCAATACTTTGTCGAGAAAGGCATACCGGTTTTGGGAATCGAGCCGGCCGGGAACGTGGCGCAAGTTGCGATCAACAAGGGCATTCCGACGCTGGTGAAATTTTTTGGCAAAAAGCTGGCGCAGGAACTATCGGCATTGCAAAAAAATGCCGATCTCCTGCTCGGGAATAATGTGCTCGCGCACGTGCCCAATCTCAATGATTTTGTCGCCGGGATGAAAACGCTTTTGAAGCCCAAGGGCATGATCACGATGGAATTTCCCCATCTCATGCGGCTGATGGAAAGAAATCAATTCGATACGATCTACCACGAACACTTTTCCTATTTTTCGTTTACCACGGTTGAAAAGGTTTTTGCGGCGCACGATCTCATCCTCTTTGACGTTGAAGAACTGCCCATTCATGGCGGTTCATTAAGAATCTATGCGCGCCATAGCGAAGACAGCTCCAAGCCGATTTGCCCGCGCGTCACGGAGCTTAAAGATAGAGAAGCGGCGGCCGGGTTCACGCGCTTGGAACATTATTTTTCATTTGCTGAAAAAGTCAAGACGACCAAGCAAAAACTGTTGGAGTTTCTGATCCACGCCAAGCGCGAGGGCAAATCCATCGCCGGCTACGGCGCGCCGGGCAAATCCGCGACGCTGTTGAATTACTGCGGTATCCGGACGGATTTCCTCGACTACACAGTGGATCGCAGCCACTATAAACAAGGAAAGTACACGCCGGGAACGCGCATTCCCATTCATCATCCGGATAAAATCAAAGAGACGAAGCCGGATTATCTGTTGATCCTGCCCTGGAATCTCAAGAATGAAATCATGGAACAGACCTCCTACATACGTGAGTGGGGCGGCCAATTCGTGGTGCCGATTCCGGAAGTGCGGGTGTATGCATGATTTTGCAGCGAGGCAAAGGTGCAGGGCGCAACACATTTATTAAAGTAATCAAATGAGGAAAGCGATGATCAATTCTCAAGAAATTGTTAATCAGGATTTGGAATATATTTGCAGAAACCTGAAAGATGAGCTTGCCGAGATGGCGGGCAAAAGGCTGCTCATAACCGGCGGGGCAGGATTCCTCGGTTATTATTTGGTCCAATCCATTCTCCATTGGAATAAAAAAACAGCGGAAGCCCGCAGCATTCATTTGACGGTCTATGACAACTTCATGCGCGGTGTGCCGGCTTGGTTGACCAAACTGGAAAAAGACCATAATCTGACTCTGGTCGAACATGACATCACCAATCCCCTGCCAAAGATGATTGGAGATTTCCAGTATATCATTCACGCGGCCTCTATTGCTTCGCCGATATATTACCGGGCGCATCCCCTCGCCACGATGGATGCGAATGTCAATGGTTTGCGTTTTCTTTTGGAATATTGCCGGGAACAAAAAGACAAGAATAAACCCATTAATGGTTTCTTATTTTTTTCCAGCAGTGAAATCTACGGCGATCCGTCACCGGAACATATTCCCACACCCGAGACCTATCGGGGTTATGTTTCTTGCACGGGGCCACGGGCTTGCTATGATGAGTCAAAACGATTCGGTGAAACACTTTGTGTGAATTTCACCAGTCAATATCAACTCCCCATCAAAGTCGCGCGTCCATTCAATAATTATGGACCGGGTTTAAAAATCACCGATCGCCGGGTGATTCCGGATTTTGCCCGGGATATCCTGGCCGGGAGGGACATTACCATGCTTTCCACGGGATCACCGCGCCGAACATTTTGTTACGTTGCCGATGCTGTTGTCGGTTACTACAAAATCCTCGTCAAAGGACAAGACGGTGAGGCCTACAATATTGGCGTGGAAACCCCCGAGATTTCCATGGCCGAACTGGCGCAACGCATGGCGAATCTGGCCAGAGATTTTTGGGGCTATCGCGGCAGTGTAGTGCACCAAACCAGCACTGATCAGAAATATTTGATTGACAATCCCAATCGCCGCTGTCCCGTGATTAGCAAAGCCAAAACGGATTTGGGTTATAATCCGGCCATTACCCTGGACGAGGGTTTGAAGCGCTCGTTGCTGTGGTACGCCGACAACCGTGAAGCTGAGGCCGCATAATGAAAGTTTCCATCATCGGTACCGGCTACGTCGGCTTGGTGACTGGCGTTTGTTTGGCGGAAAAAGGCCATCAAGTCGTCTGCGTGGATGTGGATCAGGAAAAAATCGAAAAAATCAACCGCACGATTTCTCCGATCTATGAGAAAGGCCTGGAGGAATTGTTGCGCAAAAACATCCTGGTCCGGCTGCACGCGACGACGGATTTGAAAAAAGCCGTTGTCGAAACCAACGTCACGTTGATCGCGGTCGGTACGCCCTTTGACGGCAGGGAAATTGATCTGACCTACATTAAGGCGGCGGCCGAACAAATTGGACAGGCGCTCAAAGAAAAATCAACCTATCATCTGGTTGTGGTCAAAAGCACGGTGGTGCCGGGAACCACTGACAGCGTCGTGCTTCCCATTCTTGAAGCGGCCTCCGGCAAAAAAGCCGGACGGGGTTTTGGTGTCGGTATGAATCCTGAGTTTCTGACCGAAGGTGAGGCCGTGCAAGACTTCATGTTTCCGGATCGCATCATCTTGGGCGGCATTGACAAAAAAAGCATTCAGGTTTTGGAGAAGCTGTACAGCGTCTTCCCGGAAGTGGAAAAATTAAAAACCAACACCAAAACCGCGGAGATGATCAAGTATGCTTCGAATGCCTTGTTGGCCACGCTCATCTCTTTCTCAAATGAAATCGGCAATACAGGCGCGGCGTTGGGCGGCATCGATGTCGTGGAAGTGATGCAGGGGCTGCATCTGAGCAAATATCTGAGCCTGGCCTCGCCCAACGGCGATCGCCTAAAAGCACCGATGACCTCCTTTCTTTGGGCCGGTTGTGGTTTCGGCGGCAGTTGCCTTCCCAAAGATGTGAAGGCCTTGATTGCGCATGGCGAAAAAGCCGGCCGGCCGATGTGGCTGTTGGATGCCGTGGCTCTCATCAACGAGCAACAGCCCCAACAAATCTTCTCGCGCCTGCAAAAACATTTTCCTTCATTAAAAGGGATTGGCGTTGCGGTTCTGGGTTTGGCCTTCCGGCCGGGGACGAACGATATACGAGAATCTCCCGCCATTCCGATCATCAAATGGTTACTCGCGCAGGCAGCCGCAATCAAAGCCTATGACCCGGCGGCAACTTGTGAAGCGCAGCGACTTTTTGCTGACGAGCCTGTTGAGCTTTGCAATGACCTGGCGCAAGCCATTCA
>JAJVHT010000117.1 GCA_022072515.1 bacterium | reverse complement strand
CACATAAAAACCGAACCCCGATTTTCCAATAGTCGCTGCAAGCCGTTGGGTGAAAACAGCGGTCTTGAAATACAACATCGAGGTAGAATCAAATGCGGGGTAAGCGGATGATAAACTCCGTGAACTTTCCGGTTTCGGTTGCCACATGCAACTCGCCGCGATGCAGTTGCACGACGATGTCGTAGCTGATGGATAACCCCAGCCCTGTGCCCTGGCCGGTCGGTTTAGTGGTGAAAAAGGGCGTGAAAATTTTATTTCGCACCGCCTGCGGAATGCCGTTGCCATTGTCGCGAATGCCAATTTCGACCTTGTCGCCACAGTTTCGGGTCCGCACGGAGAGCACGGGCATGAACGCACTGGCGTTTGCCGTTTGCTCTTGGCTTTTTGCCTTCTGTTTTTGATGCGCGGCATAACAGGCGTTGTTGATGATATTGATAAAAACGCGCTGCAAATCCTGCGGTACGACCTCGACCTGGCCGAGCGTTTCATCATACTCTTTTTCGATGCTGATATTAAAAGACGGATCCTGCGCCCGCATGCCGTGATAAGACAGGTTGACGGCTTCGTCGAGCAAATGATTGATATCCGTCATTTGCCGTTGGCCGGAAGATCCGCGCGCGTGCTCCATCATGCTGCGCACGATGCTGTCAGCGCGTTTGCCGTGATGGGTGATCTTCTCGGCGTTGAGCACCAACGCCTCGAGAATTTCCGTGATACTCGCCAAATCCTCATCATTTACGCCTTTCGTGTTGAGTTTTACCAGCTCTTCGCTTAACTCCTTCGCCAAATCCACCGACAGCACGGCAAAATTATTCACGAAATTCAGCGGATTTTTGATCTCGTGCGCCACGCCCGCGGTGAGCTGGCCGAGCGAAGCCAGCTTCTCAGACTGAATGAGCTGCGCCTGGGTGGCTTGCAAATCCGCGTGGGCTTCTTCCAAGGCCTGATAAGCGGCTTGCAGTTCGGCGGCTTTCTGCAACTCCAACTCTTTGCGCGCGTTCTCGGCCTGCAAGGCTTGCGCTTGGGCCTCGGCAGTTTTGGCATGTAATTCTGCCGTTTGCGCGCGCAGCTCCACTTCGCGAATTTCTGCCTGCGCGCGTTCTTGCGCAATCACGCGCCGCCGTTGAATGCGATCGACCGCCGCAATGACGCCAGCCAATAGGATGATATAGAGTGCATACGCCCACCCGGTTCGCCACCACGGCGGTGTGATCCTGATGGCCAGCGTTGTGCTGTTTTCGTTCCAAACGCCGTCGTCATTGGCGCCTTTGACGCGGAAAACATAATGACCCGGATCAAGATTAGTGTAACTGGCATAGCGCCGCGTGCTGCCGCTGTAAATCCAATCTTGGTCAAAGCCCTCTAATTTGTGGGCATACCGGTTTTTTTCGGGATGGCGGTAACTCAGCGCCGCAAATTCAAACGAGAAATAATTTTGTCGATAGGATAGGGTTATCGTTGTGAGATCGTCAATAGCCCGATTCAACTGCAGCGGTTTCTCGAATACTTTGAACGAGGTGATCACCACCGGCGGCGGCGCCGAATTTTTCTTGACGCGATGCGGATAAAAAATATTTAGGCCATTCACGCCGCCGAAAAACATTTGTCCGTTAGCGCTTCGAAAAAGTGCGCCGGCATTGAATTCTTTGCCCTGTAAGCCATCCGCTTCATCATAATTTCTAAAGATTTTTGTTTGCGGGTCAAAACAGGATAATCCGTAGTTGGTGCTCATCCATAATTGCCCCATATCATCTTCGAGAATGCCATAAATGACGTCGTTGGCCAAGCCCGCAGTGGTCGTGTAAGGCGTGAATTTTTCCGTGGCGCGATCAAAGTGGTTGAGGCCGCCGCCGTACGTTCCGATCCACATCCCGTCCTGGGGGATACGCGCTTCGTAGATGGCAAAGACGGCGTTGTGGCTGAGGCTCTGCGGATTGGCGGGATCATGAACAAAGTGGGTAAACCGTCCGGTCTCGCGATCAAGTTTATCCAGCCCGCCGCTTGTTCCGATCCACAGGGTGTGGGCGCGATCTTCATAGATTGCCCAGACGCGATTATGGCTCAAGCTGTGCGGATTGGCCGGATCATTCACAAAACGGGTAAATTGTTTGGAATCGCGATCGAACTTGTTGAGGCCGCCGCCGTAAGTGCCAATCCAAAGTGTGCCGGTGTGATCTTCCAAGATGGTGCGAATGCTGTTGTGGCTCAGGCTGTTGGAATTTTGGGGGTCGTTCACAAAGCGGGTAAACCTTTTCGTTTTGGGATTAAATTTATTTAGCCCGCCACCGTCCGTGCCAATCCAGAGCCCGGCGTCATGCGAGTCTTCATGGATGACGCGCACGGAATTATTGCTCAGGCTTTGCGGATTCTTCGGGTCGTTGGCAAAATGGATGAACCCCGGCTTTCCTTTATATTCGTCGAAGGAAAAATCCCGTTTCGCAATGATTTCTTTTGAAAATAAATCGGGATCAAACCTGTCCAACCCATTTTGCGTTCCAATCCACAAGGCCGTCCGGCGGGAATCTTCGTAGATTGCCCAGACGCGATTATGGCTCAGCCGGTTGGGATGATCCGGGACGTTGGCGACGTGCAGAAAACGTTCTTTGTTGCGGTCAAGTTTATTGAGTCGGCCGCCATTTGTGCCAATCCACAGGATGCCGGCGCGATCTTCATAAATCGCCAGAATACGATTGTCACTCAGGCTCTGCGGATCTTTGGGATCATTCAGGTAACGCGTAAACTGCCCGGTCGTTTGATCGAAACGATTGAGCCCGCCGCCAAAAGTTCCCACCCACAGGGTGTGCTCCGAATCTTCGTAGATGAGCTGAATATTATTGGAACTGAGGCTGTTCGGATTTTGCGGGTCATTCAGAAAACGCGCAAATTCTGCCGCTGTTTCTTGAGAGTTGAGCCGAAAAGCGGCCGGATCAAAGCGATTGAGGCCGTTGGTTGTTCCAATCCACAGCATGCCCGTGTGATCTCGGCGGATTGAAGTGACTTGGTTATGGCTGAGGGTATGGAGATTCGTTGAGTCGCTCACCAAACGCGTAAATTGTCCCGTGGCAAGATTGAGGTGATTGAGCCCTCCGCCATAGGTTCCAATCCAAAGTATTTTTCGCGTGGAATCGGCATAGATGGAGGTAACATGATTATGGCTGAGACTAGTGGAATTGTTCGGCTCATTCACAAAGTGGGTAAATCGTCCCGTAGCTCGATCGAAGCGATTCAATCCGCCGCGAGTTCCGATCCAAAGTGTTCCGGTATGATCCTCGGCGATCGTCACCACACGATTGTGGCTGAGGCTGTAAGGGTCTTTCGGATCGTGCACAAAATGGGTAAATTGCTCTTGCTCACGATCGAATTTATTCAGTCCGCCCTCCAGAGTGCCAATCCAAAGCACGCCGGCGCGATCTTCGTAAATTGCCGAGATGTTGTCATCCGACAAAGAATTGGGCTCCTGCGCTTTGTGTTTATAAATGGTAAAATCATATCCGTTATATTTGTTCAGGCCATCCCATGTGCCAAACCATAAGTAACCCTTGCGATCTTGCCGAATACAGGTGATCGAGCTTTGCAACAATCCTTGCGCGAGACTGATGTGTTCAAATGTGATTGGCTGGTTTTGCGCATGCAGTGTGCCGGTTGAATTCAACAAGGCGCCAGTAATCATCGCAAGCAGCAAAATTTTTTGCCGCATGTTTGCTCCGTCATTAAGAAACCCGTCAAGATTAAGGAACGCGATTGATACCGCTGGAGGCTGATCAAATTGTCGAACCTAAGCTCAATCGCTGGGCAACAGTATAATAAATTCAACGATTAAAGGCAAGCGTGATGCTGGAAGATTGCAGCGAAGCTTTGGACGATCTGATAACATGGGCGAATTCTCTTGTGGCACGATTACGATGAACCGGGTCAATTTTTTTTCAATTTTCAGACAAATTGTTTAAACCCTTTGCCGGGCAACGGTATCTTATTGACAAAGACCACAGGCGAGACTAAAGTGATAGCGTCGGCGAGAGCGGAGGTTGTCTTGGAGCGCGACAACGACAGCGCGACCTCAATAGCAAGTGTAGTGTGTCGGGCGCAAAACGGCGACCGGGCGGCATTTGAGCAAATTTACCGTGAGAATGTCGGCCGCGTCCATGCCATCTGTCTGCGCTTATTGGCGAATTCCGCCCGCGCCCAGGAATTGACCCAGGATGTGTTTGTGCGTGTGTGGGAAATGATCGGCTCATTTCGCGGTGAAAGCGCGTTTAGCTCCTGGCTGTATCGTTTGGCCGTCAATGTTGTGCTCGTGGATTTGCGCGCGAAAAAGCGGCGAACGGCGCGGGTTTTGACAACAGATGATTTGTCGTTTTATGATAAAGCGAGCACCCCGGCAAATCCGGGCAACACGGTTGATCTGGAGCGTGCCATTGCTGCGCTGCCGGAGCAAGCCCGCACTGTCTTTGTGTTGCATGATATCGAAGGTTATCAGCATAATGAAATTGCGGCGTTTATGGAAGTGGCCGAAGGAACCTCGAAAGCGCAGTTGCACCGGGCGCGCAAACTGCTGCGGGAGGCATTGGAAAAATGAATTGCGATAAAATGGAAATTCGCCGCCACGATTATGTCGACGGCCTCTTGCCAGCCCCTGAAAAGCTCGCTTTCGAGCGCCATCTCGCAACATGCTCTGACTGCCAACACGAAGTCGAATTTCTTCTCGCGCTGCGCCGGCAAGTTGCGGAGCTGCCGGCGCGTATTGAGCCGCCGCTTGATCTTTGGCCCGGCATTGCAAAACGAACGGCGCCGCCAAGCCATTGGCGGCAAGAAGCTCTGCAGCGTCTTAAGACCCTCTTCGGTGACGAAAATCGTGTCGTTGACAATTGGACGGCGTGGGGCCTGCGCGGCGCCATTGCCGTCGCGGTACTCATTGTCACGGTGGGCGGTTTCTGGTATCTCATGCAAACCCGCCAAGCCGCTTGGCAGGTGGCGCCGCTGGCGGGAGCGCCTCAAATCGGCTCGCAGCGCCTCGTCGCGAATGGGCAATTAAAAGTCGGCGAGTGGCTTGAAACCGATGACTCTTCGCGCGCCCAGCTTGACATCGGCCTGATCGGGCAAGTGGAGATTGCTCCGCGCTCACGTCTTCGTCTGGTCAGCACGCGCTTAACCGATCATCGTTTGGCGCTGGCGCGCGGCAAGCTGCACGCAGAAATTTGGGCGCCGCCACGGCTTTTTTTCGTCGAAACCGCCTCCGCTTTGGCCATTGATCTCGGTTGCGAATATACTCTCGAAATGAACGATGACGGCTTCGGGCTTTTGCATGTCACGCGCGGCTATGTTGCACTTGAAAATAAACAAGGGCCGGAGTCGGTCGTGCCGGCCGGCGCCTTTTGTGAAATTCGTCCTGGTAGGGGGCCGGGCACGCCGTATTCAGAAAACGCCAGCGCGATGCTGCGCACGGCATTGCAGCGGTGGGATTTGACCAATAACGAGCGCGCCGCAATTGACACGGTGCTGGCCGCGGTGCGCGAAGCAGACTCATTCACACTGTGGCATTTGCTCTTTCGCGTCCCGGCGCTGGAACGGCCGCGTGTTTATGACCGCATGGTGGAGCTTGTTTCGCCGCCACCTGGTGTGACCCGCGACGGGGTCTTGCAAGGCGACAAGCGTATGCTGAAATTGTGGGCAGACAAATTTGGACTCGGCCAATCCTGGTGGCGATATTGGCTGCCGTTGTAACCGTGGCGCCGACCGGCGGGCCGCTGATTTGTAGTGAAAAATTTAATTGACTGATAAATCAAATTATGAAAGGTCAAGCATGAACACAAAAATTTTAAAACGTAAATGCTGCCCACCGATGATTTATGCCGTGATTTTATTTGGGCTGCTGAGCAGTAGTCTGTTGACCCTGCAAGCTTTTTCCAAAACAGTCCGTTCAAAATATGGTTCGTGGAAAACCGTCCTGACCTCCAAAGACGAACCCGGCGAGCCATTGATCGTTTCGGGAACCGTTTATGCGCCGGACGGCAAAACGCCGGCGGCGGGCATCACGGTTTATGTTTATCACACCGACGCCGCAGGCTATTATCGCAAAGGCACGAACAGTTCTGACAACCCGCGCATTAAGGGCACGATGATCACGAATGGTGAAGGCCGCTACGAATTTCGCACCATCAAGCCGGGCAATTATCCTGGCGGTGGCGTGCCGGCGCATGTTCATTACGTTCTTTCCGGCAAGGGTTACCCAAAGCAAAACGATGAAGTGATGTTTGAGGGCGATCCCTATCTTACCCCCAGAGAGAGAAGTGAGATTAGTGTCCGGCCATTGACGCGCGACAATGATGGTGTTTGGCATTGCGTTTATGACATAAAACTGAAGGAAAAGTGAAACGTAAGGATAAGATAAAACGTAACGTGACTCGAGCGCGGCTCCCATGGATTCTCCGGGGTAATAAACGGGCAAATTTTTGTGTTTGTTTTGGTTTGGTGTATCATGGCGATGCCCAACATTCTTCTTGTAAATGTTCACCGGCGGCCTTAAATTAAGGTGGTCAAATTTAAATGAAGAATGCCGGATTATCCCAAACTTGTAGCGGCCAATGCGGCCGGTGAGATTTTCGATCTACCCGATTTCCACGCTGCCGGACGCAGCGGCCGTGAGATCTACCCGCTTGATCCAGCGCTTTTGATGCCATTGCCGGCAAGCAGCCGGCTTTATTTTTTGCCGCAACGTGTGCCGGTGGGATATGCGCGAAAAAACCGTGCTCCGCAGCGGCTGGATGAATACACCGCGGTCGCAGCATTTTTGCCGCCCGCCTATACCATCTTTTCCGTGGCCGCCTATCATCGCCAAACCGCGGCGCCATTGCTTCCTATTTATGCTTACAGCGCGGTGTGTTGGTATCAGGATCGCTTTTGCGTTCCGGCCCTGCGGGTTGACGACGATATAAAACACGATCCAGCGCAATTTTCTTTAAATAAAATTAAAAAGCTGGTTGAACAGCGGCGCCGACAATTTCCGGCGAACCGGCTGATTTCACATCACGGCATCAATTGTGCCTTGCGCTACGGTTGTCCGAATGCGCAAAATTTGTTTTTGCAGCGCTGGGAAGCGCCGATTGCCGTTTCCGCCGCCTGCAACGCGGCCTGTGTCGGCTGCATTTCCGAACAGCCGGGGGACACGGTGCAATCGCCGCATGATCGTCTTGGCTTCGTACCAACAGTGGAAGAAATGGTCGAGCTTGCCGTGCCGCATCTCGAAAGCGCGCCGCAGGCGATCGTCAGTTTTGGACAAGGTTGTGAAGGCGAGCCGCTTTTGCAAGGCGCGCTTATCGCCGCGGCGATCAAAAAAATTCGCCAGCACACCAGCCGCGGCACGATCCATCTTAACACCAATGGCAGCCGCCCCGCCATGGTGTCGCTTCTATGTGATGCCGGGCTGGATAGCATTCGGGTTTCGCTCAACAGTTTGCGCGAGCCGGTTTATGCGGCCTATTATCAGCCACGCGGTTATCGTTTTGCCGATGTTATTGCCAGCATTCAATTTGCGCGGCAAAAGCGGCTGTGGACTTCGATTAATTACCTTTCTTTTCCCGGGGTGACTGATGACGATGAAGAGTTTGTGGCGCTGGCGCGTTTGATTGAGGCTTCGGACTTGAATATGATTCAATGGCGCAATTTGAATATCGACCCGGACTGGTATGCTGACAGTATCGGCCTGGCTGATGCCCCCGGCACGACGAAATTTCTGGGAATGCCGCGGTTGCTCAAAGAGATTCGGGAAAGGTTTCCGCAGGTTCGCTTTGGATATTTCAACCCGCCGGTGAAAGCGGAACCTTTTGCCCCCCGCTCAGTAAAAAGGAATAAATTCAAAACGGGTTGACGTCGAGGTCAACGGTATGGTGAAAAAAATTGATGCTGAGCGCCGCCGCCCCAAAATCATGAAAAAACATCTTGACTTTTATCCTCGGCATCACTAAAATGATATTTACAATCTCTTCTAACTGATCTTTGTCTTTTGCAGGTCGAAATTCCAACGGGTTTCGACTTTTTTTTTATCGGGGAGATCATGCAAGTTTATAAGAGTAAGTTGAGGGCTGACACAGGGCAGATAAGTTGGCATGATCTTCTTGACGCAAAGACAAATTACCTCATGAATTGTTCTCACGGGCAGAATAGGTTGAGGCCCTGCATCGGCACCGAGGAAAGCTGTGCAGCAGCGTCTCCTCGCGGCAATATCTGAAGGGGACGATGCGCAATGTGGGCCGGGCTAGGGGTAAGCGTGAATGGCTGTCCGTAACCTACCGCTGATCGGTTGTACAACGTGGTCGCTTTTTCCTCTGGAAAAGTTCTTCGGCAAATAGGAGGGTCGTTCAGCAATTAACGACACTCGTTACGGTGGCGCAGCAATTGCATCACCATAAATCAAGCAGTACACAGTTGTGTCGCTGCGACGCCATTTTGTCTTTGCATTGAACATTTGTCAAAATGGAGGTATAAGATGAACGAAAAGTCATCCGCTTCTTCCAACAACATCATCAGTCTCATCGGCAACTTGCAGGACGTGCAAGGGTATCGTGACTTGCATTGGGAAGGCTCGCTGGCTGAATACTTGGACCTTGTCAAGGCGAATCCCCAAATAGCGCGCAATGCCTTTCAGCGCGTTCACGATATGATCCTCAGTTACGGCACCGAAGAGATCACCGAACACAAAGAAAAACTGATTCGCTATAAATTTTTTAGCGACCCCATGGACAACGGCCGTGATGCGGTTTATGGCCTCGAACGCTCGTTGATGCGCTTTGTCAGTCTTTTTAAATCGGCGGCGAAAGGATACGGCACCGAGAAGCGTGTTTTCCTTTTGCACGGTCCGGTGGGTTCGGCCAAAAGCACGATCGTGCGGCTTTTGAAGAAAGGTTTGGAAGCATATTCGTTAACGAAAGACGGCGCTTTGTATAGCTACGGTTGGAGGCAAGAGCACGACGGTCAAGTCACTTGGGTAAATTGTCCGATGCACGAGGAACCGTTGCATTTGATTCCCGAGCAGTTTCGCGGCCGGGTGATGGATGAGTTGAATAAAGACCGTTCTCCCGACGAACAGGTTCACATTATCGGTGAATTGTGCCCGTTTTGCCGGCAAACTTTCCGTGAGCAGTTAAGTAAATATGACGGCGACTGGACGAAAGTCATCGGTGAAGTCAAAGTGCGTCGCTTGTTGCTCTCGGAAAAAGATCGTGTCGGTATCGGCACGTTCCAACCGAAGGATGAAAAAAATCAGGATTCGACGGAATTGACGGGCGATATCAATTATCGCAAGATCGCGGAGTACGGATCGGACTCCGATCCCCGGGCCTTCAATTTTGACGGTGAATTTAATATTGCCAATCGCGGCTTGGTGGAGTTCATCGAAGTGCTCAAACTGGATGTCGCGTTTTTGTATGATTTGCTCGGCGCCTCGCAAGAGCATAAAGTCAAGCCGAAAAAATTTGCGCAAACCGATATTGACGAAGTCATCATCGGCCACACGAACGAGCCGGAATATAAGAAACTGCAATCCAATGAGTTCATGGAAGCGCTGCGTGATCGCACGGTGAAAATCGACGTGCCGTACATCACCAAACTTGGCGACGAGATAAAAATCTACGAAAAAGACTACAATCTCAGCCGCATCAAAGGCAAGCACATCGCGCCGCACACTATTGAGATGGCCGGCATGTGGGCGGTGCTGACGCGTTTGGAAGAGCCGAAGAAGGCGCAATTGACCTTGCTGCAAAAGCTGAAATTGTACAACGGCAAAACGCTGGCAGGCTTCACGGAAGACAATATCAAAGAGTTGCGCGCTGATGCCGAGCGGGAAGGCATGGAAGGCATCTCACCGCGCTATATTCAGGATAAAATTTCCAATGCTTTGGTGAGCGACCGCGGCGAGGGCTGTGTCAATCCTTTCATGGTGATCAATGAGTTGGAAGCCGGATTGAAACATCATTCACTCATCAACAGTGACGAACAGCGGAAACGCTACAAAGAGCTGTTGGCGGTCGTGAAAGAAGAATATGAAGATGTGGTTAAAAACGAAGTGCAGCGGGCGATTGCCGCTGACGAAGATGCGCTGAAGCGGCTCTGCGGCAATTACATCGACAACGTCAAGGCTTACACGCAGCGCGAGAAAGTGAAGAACAAATACACCGGCGCCAACGAAGACCCGGATGAGCGCCTGATGCGCTCCATTGAAGAGAAGATCGACATTCCCGAAAGCCGCAAAGATGATTTCCGCCGGGAGGTGATGAATTACATCGGCGCGCTGGCGTTGGAAGGCAAGGTCTTCGATTACAAAAGCAACGAACGTTTGCAAAAAGCCCTGGAGCTGAAGCTCTTTGAAGATCAGAAGGACACCATCAAGCTCACCAGTCTCATCTCCAGCGTCGTCGATAAAGAGACGCAGGAGAAGATCGACGTCGTGAAATCGCGCATGATGAAATATTATGGCTATTGCGATATTTGCGCGACCGACGTGCTCAATTATGTCGCCAGCATTTTTGCCCGCGGCGATGTGAAGCAGCAACTCCGGCGTTAACCGAGGCGAAGTCTGGTGAAGAAAAATTAAAATCAGAGCGATGAACGTGGGCAATTCACCGACGGGATCGCCATAACTGTTTACTTGTCCGGCGCGTCAATTTTTATCGAAAAATACAGCATGGTCAAACGCATTGAAAAGGACCACAGCCGGTTCCGGCAGATTATTCGCGGCAAGATCAAAAAGGAGCTGCGGAAGTACATCACGCGCGGCGAATTAATCGGCAAGAAGGGCAAAGATTTGGTGAGCATTCCGGTGCCGCAGATCAATTTGCCGCACTTTCGTTATTCTTCCAAGAACAGCGGCGGGGTGGGGCAGGGTGACGGCGATGTCGGCACGCCCATCGGACGCGGCGATGATGAAGACGGCACCGGCCAGGCCGGTGAAGGGCCGGGCGATCATCTGCTCGAAGTCGACGTTTCGCTCGAAGAGCTCGCCCAGATGCTGGCTGAAGAATTGGAGTTGCCGAGCATCGAAGCGAAAGGGAAGAAGAACATTGTCAGCGACAAGGACCGCTACACCGGCATCAGCCGCAGCGGGCCGGAATCGTTGCGCCATTTCAAGCGGACGTACAAGGAGGCGCTGCGGCGGCATATCATCAGTCACACGTATGATCCTGACAATCCCATCATCATTCCTTTTCGCGAAGACCGGCGCTATCGGACGTGGAAAACCCAGCAATTTCCGGAAGCGAACGCGGTGATTATTTACATGATGGACGTTTCCGGTTCCATGGGTGAAGAGCAGAAGGAAATCGTGCGGATTGAGTCGTTCTGGATCGACACCTGGCTGAAGTATCAATACAAAAACATCACGACGCGTTATATCATTCATGATGCCGTGGCGCGGGAAGTCGATGAGGAAACGTTTTATCACACGCGCGAAAGCGGCGGCACGATCATCTCGTCCGCATACAAGCTCGCCAATCAAATTGTCGACGCTGAATATAGCCCGACGGAATGGAATATTTATCTTTTTCATTTTTCCGACGGCGACAACTGGGGCGAGATCGATACCGACGAATGTATCTCGATTCTTGAAGAGAAGCTGATTCCCAAAGCGAATCTCTTTTGCTATGGCCAGGTTGAAAGTCCTTACGGCAGCGGCCAATTCATTCGCGACCTGGAAGATTATTTTGAGAATGAAGACAAACTCATTCTCTCCGAAATTGCCGACAAAGAAGCAATTTACCAATCGATCAAGGATTTTTTAGGCAAAGGGAAGTAACACAGACTGCCGGCCTGTCTGCAAGGCTTTGGGATGGTGGCAAATAACCGGCATAAAGGTTTCGCATAATCTTGCCACAATTGCCTTGCGATGGACAGCCGATTCATAACTGATTTCGACCAGTGATCAAATTCTATGAGCCTGACTGCAGAACTCTCCGCTTTCCGTGACGAAATCAAAGGCTACGCCCGCGAATACGGTCTCGATTTTTATGAGACGATCTTTGAGATGCTTGAGTATGACGAACTCAACGAAGTCGCCAGCTATGGCGGCTTTCCAACGCGCTATCCGCATTGGCGGCACGGCATGGAATATGAAGAGCTTTCGAAAAGCTACTCGTACGGGCTTTCCAAAATCTATGAGATGGTCATCAACAATGATCCCTGTTACGCCTATTTGATGAAGTGCAACAATCTCGTCGATCAAAAGCTGGTGATGGCGCATGTCTACGGCCACTGCGATTTTTTCAAAAATAATCTGTGGTTCTCGAAAACCAACCGCAAAATGATGGACGAGATGGCGAACCACGCCACGCGCATTCGCCGCTATGCGGAGAAATTTGGCGAGGAGGCGGTGGAAGATTTTGTCGATGTTTGCCTTTCCATTGAAAATTTGATCGATCCGCATTCGCAATTTATCGAGAAACCGGAAGAGCCCGCGAAAACGGAGCCTGAGGAAGAAGAAGCGATTGAAGCCAGGCTGCGCTTGCGTAGCGAAAAGGAGTACATGGATGATTTCATCAATCCGCGCGCGGTGATTGAGCGGCAGCGTAAGGAAGAAGAGGAGATGGCCAAATCCAAATCGCAGCGCTTTCCCGAAAAGCCGGAACGCGATATTTTGCAATTTCTCATTGACTACGCGCCGTTGCAAAAATGGCAGCAGGATGTTTTGTCGATCGTGCGGGAAGAGTCGTATTATTTCGCACCGCAGGCGCAGACGAAAATTATGAACGAAGGGTGGGCGAGTTATTGGCACTCCAAGATGATGACGACGCGCATTCTTTCAGACGCTGAAATTATCGATTACGCCGATCATCATTCCGGCACGATGTTTACGCAACCGGGCCGGATCAATCCCTATAAACTCGGCATCGAGCTCTTTCGCGATATTGAAGAACGCTGGAACAAAGGCAAATTCGGCAAGGAATACGAAGAGTGCGACGACTACACGACCAAGAAGAATTGGGACAAACAGCTTGGCCTGGGCCGGCAAAAGATTTTTGAAGTGCGCAAGATGTACAATGATGTCATGTTCATCGATGCGTTTTTGACGCCGGAGTTTTGCCGCGAGCACAAGATGTTCGTTTACGAGTACAATGACCGCAATAATTTGTATGAAATTTCCGATCGCGATTTCAAAGTGATCAAGCAAAAGCTGCTTTTCATGCTGACGAATTGGGGTCAGCCGTTTATTTACGTGGTGGAGAGCAATTACCGCAACCGCGGGGAGCTGTACTTGCGGCATCGCCACGAAGGCATTGACCTGAAGTTGGACGAAGCGCGCGACACTTTGAAGAACCTCTCTGTGATTTGGACCCGGCCCGTTCATCTGGAGACGATGGTCGATGAAACGAAAACCCTGTTGAGCTTTGAGGACGATGAGTTTAAAGAAACGGAAATCGACTAACCTTTAAAACGGAGATGCTGCCATGACCCTCGGACAAAAAATCACCGAAAGACTGAACGCAGCTCGGCTGGCGGAGAATGTGAAGTCAAACGGCCAGGACAGCGCTTACGTCATTGATGAGAAGATTGACAGCATGCGCGTACAGTTGGAGATTGTGGATTTTGATAAATTCAGCTATATCGTCAAAACGCTCTCGGTGGTGCGAGCGCAGGCGCCGCCGGCCAGCGTTGCACTCAAAGATCTGCTGCTGCGGCAGGCCGGCGAAATCGAGCGCCGCATAACTTATCTGCTCGAAAGGTTTCAGGTAGTGGAAGTCGACGAGTATAACTGCCTCGCCCAAGTTCGCAGCGCCACACCGTATCAAAAGGATGGCGAGAAATTTTACTATGAAGTGCTGCTGCAGCACGGCATCGGCGCCGCGTTCTCGCGCTATCTTCATTCCAATCAAGCCGGCCAGCGCGAGCTTGTGCCGTGCCATTTGACGCGAGAGACTTTCGAGCGTCTCCTGGATGATTTGGCGGCGATCGTGCGCCTCAATTAAGTCAGAATGGGCGCCGTTACTGCAAGCCTATTTGGCAAGATGATTTTGGCAAAAATATCAGGCTAAGGGTTTTGTCACAAAGTCGTCTTGCCATTTATTTTTATATAGCATTTTTTGATTGTTTGGAACTTTCATTCCTATGGCTGCCATCCCGAAGAAAATCGAAATTAAAAATGGCTTGACTGTCGTCTACACCGGCAACGGCAAAGGCAAAACCACGGCCGCGTTGGGAACAGTGATTCGCGCCGTGGGGTATGGCTTGCGCGTCTTCATGCTCCAATTTGTCAAAGGCTCCTGGCATTATGGCGAATTGGACGGCGCGCAATTGCTCGCCCCTTATTTTACCATTGAGCCGATGGGCAAAGGTTTTTATAAAATTCTCGATGACAAGCTGCCCGCGGAAGAACACCGCAAAGCGGCGCTGGCGGCGGCGGATCGCGCTTTGGCGCTCGTGTGCAGCCGCGAATATGACATGGTGATTCTTGACGAAATCAACGTGGCCGTGAGCACGGGATTATTGCCGGTCGAAAAAGTGTTGGAGATTATGGCGGCCAGGCCGGAAAACGTGCACCTCATCCTCACCGGCCGCGGCGCCCCGCAAGAAGTTATCGATCGCGCCGATTTGGTGACGGAGATGCGCGAGATCAAACATCCGTATCAAAAAGGCCGGTTCGCGCAGAAGGGCATTGATTTTTGACGACGTCCGGAGGATTGCGAATTTGGAATTGCGGATTGCGGCGCCTTTGATTGAACATCTCTAAGACGCGGAGACAAATATGAAACCTCTCGTAGATACCTTTGGCCGTGTGGCAACCAATCTGCGCATCTCTGTCACCGACCGCTGCAATTTTCGCTGCCGCTATTGCATGCCCGAAGAAGGCATGCAATGGATGAACCGCAAGGAGATTCTGACCTTCGAAGAGATTCTGCGGCTGGCAAAAATCTTCATTGCACTCGGCATCAATAAAATTCGCCTGACCGGCGGCGAGCCGACGTTGCGCAAAGATCTGACGCAATTGATTGCGATGCTCTCCCCGCTGCCTGGGTTGAAGGATCTCGGCATGACCACCAACGGTTTTTTTCTCAAAGAATTTGCCGGAGATTTTTATCGCGCCGGTTTGCGCCGGATCAACGTCAGCCTGGATTCGCTCGCGCCGGATCGTTTCGCCGAGATGGCACGCCGGGAGGCGTATCAAAAAGTCATGGCCGGCCTTGATGAACTGGCGAAGTATCCCATTCGTCCGGTGAAAATCAACACGGTGATCATGAAGGGATTCAACGACGACGAGGTTTTGCCGCTGGTCGAGTTTGCGCGTGCGCGGGATTATCAAATCCGCTTCATCGAATTCATGCCGCTGGACGGCGAGGGCGTTTGGAGCCGCGACAAAGTGATGACGACAGGCGAAATTCTCGACAGCATTCGCCGGAAATACGATCTCATTCCCAAAGAAACCCGCGCCGATCATGTGCCGGCAGATACGTTTCGGTTTGTTGACGGCAGAGGCGAAGTCGGTTTCATCAGCTCGGTAAGCGAACCGTTTTGCGAGTCGTGCAATCGCGTGCGCATTACCGCCGACGGGCATTTCCGCAATTGCTTGTTTTCTCTTGAAGAGACGGATTTGAAAACCCCGCTGCGCACCGGCGCCAGCGACGCCGAACTGGCTGAGCTGATTCGCGCCGAAGTCTGGCGCAAATGGGCGGGGCATCAGATCAATCTGGCGACGTTCATCAAGCCGGAGCGGAATATGTCGCAAATTGGAGGATGAGCAATATTTTCGGTGAAAAAATCTGTTAATCGCGACCAAGAAGAAATGCTTGATAATCTTGGCGCGATTTTGTATTTTTATATTTACGCCGGTTCAGAGGTTACTGCGAAATTATGAATTGGTCCAGTAGAAACCCGAAATGAAGTTGCTCAAAAAAGTGAAGAAAGACATGTCTGATACGCGTAAAGTCATCATTATTGGCACCGGCCCGGCGGGCTACACTGCGGCGCTGTATACGGCGCGTGCCAATCTGAAGCCCTTGGTGTTTGCCGGCCCGGAACCGGGCGGGCAATTAACTTTGACGACACTGGTGGAAAATTATCCTGGTTTTTCCGAAGGCGTTATGGGACCGGAGCTGATGAACCAAATGCAAATGCAGGCCGAGAAGTTCGGCACGGAAATCATTCACGATGCCGTGACGAAAGTAAATTTCAATGTGCATCCGTTTGAAGTTTTTGTCAGCGAGAAAAAATATTCAGCGGAGACAATTATCATTTCGACGGGCGCTTCGGCGAAGTGGATGGGGCTGGAATCAGAACGGCAGTTGCGCGGTCACGGCGTTTCCTCGTGCGCCACTTGCGATGGCGCGTTCTTCCGCAACCAAGAAGTGATCGTGGTTGGCGGCGGTGATACGGCGATGGAAGACGCCAATTTTCTCACGAAGTTTGCCAGCAAAGTGACGATTGTGCATCGCCGCGATTCTTTGCGAGCGTCCAAAATCATGCAAGAACGCACTTTTAAAAATCCGAAAATTGCTTTTGTGTGGGATAGCGCGATCGAGCAAGTGCATGATACGGCCAAAAGGACCGTGACGGGTGTGACGCTGCGCAACCTAAAAACCAATGCCCGGACGGAACTGCGGTGTGACGGCGTTTTCGTAGCGATCGGACATCAGCCGAACACCGAAATTTTTAAGGGCCAGATCGAAGTGGATGAAATCGGTTATGTGAAATTGAAGCAACGCACCATGACCAATATTGCAGGCGTTTTTGCTGCCGGCGATGTGGTGGATCATTACTATCGCCAGGCGGTGACAGCCGCGGGCATGGGCTGCATGGCGGCGATTGATGTCGAACGCTATCTCGAGGCGAAGCATGGCTGAAATGCCGCCGGCCATGACTTCAACGCGACGGCGTCTGCCGGGAACAAGGTGGAGCGCCATTCGAGTCAATTGGCGTTGGATGGTGCAGGCGTTTGCTTTAATCGCGGGAATTTATTTTTTTAAACTCGTTTTTGATCACAGCAAAGCGTTACTCATCGACTTCTCGGTCAACGCCATGTTACGTTGGAGCCTTTGGGTTTTACTTTTTGCGCTCTGTTTTTTCGCGTTGCTGTTCACGAGTTATCTCAAAGAGCGCGGTGGCGGCGCATTGAAACAACGCATCGCCATTTTTGAAAAATTGGTCGTCGTCCTGCATCTGGAAAACTATTCGGAAAACGGCAGTGCAAGCCCGCCGCCGGCATGAGTCGCAGAGAATGGAATGATTAGCGCGAACGGCAACCCTGGCAAAATTTGAAAAATTGTGAAGTGCGTGAATCAAAACTAAAAGCATCTTTTTACACTCTCGGCTGCCGGCTTAATCAGGCGGAGACGGCGTTGATTGGCAACACGTTCCGGCAAAGCGGCTACGAGCTGGTCGAGTTTGGCCAAGCGGCAGATGTTTGTGTGATCAACTCGTGCACGGTTACGGAACAAGCCGACTCCAAGTGCCGCCAGCTCGTGCGGCAAGTGTTGCGGAAAAATCCCGCTACGTTTGTCGCCGTGGTTGGGTGCTACGCCCAAATCGGCAGCGCGGCTTTGCAAAAAATTGCCGGCATTGATCTGATTGTCGGCACTCAGGATAAGCTGCGCGTGATTGAATACATCGATGATCCGATCAAACTGCCCGAACCGCGGGTCATTAAAACCTCGATGACGAAAGCGCCGTTCACCATTGCGGCTGGGGCCGGTGCCGCTCCGACCACACGCGCCAATTTAAAAATTCAAGACGGCTGCGATTTTATGTGCAGCTTTTGCGTGATTCCGTTTGCCCGGGGCCGCGCCCGTTCCCGTGCACTCGGAGACATTCAACGCGAAGCGCTACAACTCATTGATGCCGGGCATCAAGAGCTGGTGCTCACCGGCGTGAATATCGGCACGTATCAATTTGAGGACAAGAAGTTTTTTGATGTCGTCAAGATGTTGCTGGCGATTCCGGAATTAAAGCGTTTGCGCATCAGCAGCATCGAGCCGACGACCATCCCGAATGAGTTGATTGCTTTGATGGCTGATTCGGAAGTGCTTTGCCCGCATTTGCATATTCCGGTGCAAAGTGGTGATGATCATATTTTGGCCGGAATGAAACGGCTTTACACGACAGCAGAATATTTGCAGTTTATCGAGTATGCGGCAGCACGTGTGCCAGACGTTCTCATCGGGACGGACCTCATGAGCGGTTTTCCCGGTGAGAGCGAGGCCGCGTTTCGTGCGAGTTGTGATTTATTGAAAAACTCGCCGCTGGCTTACGCGCATGTTTTCACATTCTCCGAGCGCGGCGGCACGGCCGCGACGCGACTAAAAAATAAGGTTGCGCCACCCATTAAAAAAATACGCAGCGCCGAACTGCATCGTCTTTCTGAAGCAAAAAAATTCGATTTTTACAAACGTTTTCTTGGCCGGCAATTGCGCGTCTTAACGGAAGAACAGAGCACGCCGGGCCACTGGTTGGGTTTTTCTGATAATTATATCAAAGTGGCGATTCCTTGCGAAAAACTGTCGCCGAATTCTTTGGTGCGAGTGCGATTGGCCTCGGTTGCAGGAGACACGGGAATCGGCGAAATCGTGAAAGCAGCATCAGTTGAGTAATCTGGTCTTATGAAAATTTTTCTCGAAACCTTCGGCTGTCAAATGAATGAGTACGACTCCGAGCTCATCCGCTCGATTTTGCGCAGCCAGCAACATACTTTTGTCGACAATCTCGATCACGCCGAAGTGGCGTTGTTGAATACGTGTGCGATTCGCGAGAATGCCCACGAAAAAATTTATTACCGGCTGGATGAACTGCGCGGCCGCAAGCGCCGCCAGAAAAAACTTGTCGTTGGCGTGTTGGGGTGCATGGCGCAGAACCTGCGCCAGGAATTGGCCGAACATGCACCAATTGTGGACATTGTGGCCGGGCCGGATAGTTACAAACGCTTGCCGTTGTTGATTGATGCCGTTCTGGGAAAAGGGGAGAAGGGTTTTGATTTTTCGCTTTCGGAGTATGAAACCTATTCTGATATTGCGCCGCAGCGCCAAGCCGGGGTGAATGCCTGGATTGCCATCATGCGCGGTTGCGATAATTTTTGCACCTTCTGTGTGGTGCCTTACACGCGCGGCCGTGAGCGCTCGCGCGAGCCGAAAAACATTGTCGCCGAAGTGCATCGCATCGCGGCAGAAGGTTTTCGGCAAGTGACTTTGTTGGGGCAGAATGTCAATTCCTATCGTTTCGAGCAGCATGATTTTGCCGATTTGATGGAAATGGTTGCGGCGGTGGAGGGCATTCGCCGGGTGCGTTTTACTTCGCCCCATCCCAAGGATTTTCCGCGCAAGCTTTTGCGCGCGATGGCGGCTAATCCGAAACTGTGCAAGCATATTCATTTACCGTTGCAATCCGGCAGTGACAGCGTACTCGACCGCATGGGGCGCACGTATACGAAAAAAGAATATCTCGATCTGGTTGATGAAATTCGAACCATCATTCCGGAAGTGTCGCTGACCACCGACGTGATTTGCGGTTTCTGCGGTGAAACCGACACGGATTTCGAGGAAACTTTGGAGGTCGTGCGCCGTGTCGAATTTGATTCCGCTTTCATGTTCAAGTATAGCCAGCGCAAACAGACGATCGCCGAGCGAAAATTTGAAGATGACGTGCCGGAAGAAGTAAAAACGCGGCGCCTGATGCGGCTCATCGATTTGCAGCGCGAGATCTCAAAGCAGCGCAATACAGTTGAAGTTGGCAAGATTCATGATGTGCTCGTCGAAGAACCGAGCAAGAAAAATCCCCATGAGTGGCTGGGGCGGACCGATCAATACAAAGGCGTCGTTTTTTTTGATGAGTCGGCCAAACCGGGGGATTTTGTGCAAGTGCGCATCAATGCCGCGGGAACGAATACATTGCGCGGCACAATTGAGCGACCAAGTTGGCGGCGCTTGCCCGTCATGGCGGCAGCCGCTGACTGCTGCCAAAATTAACCGCCGTAACCAAACTTGGCGCCAGTGTTTTTGCTTGCCAGCCTTTTATGAAACTAAGACATTTCTGGACTTACCTTCATCTTTATGACCGTCTGACTGTTGGCTATCTTGGTCTCACGTTAATACTCATTGCTTTTTCTGCCGAAGCGCTACCGATTCGTGCACGCCTCGTTGTGGCGCATATCGCTGCCGGGATTTTTATCGCCGGCCTCATTTATTGGGTACACCTGCGCGCCGAAACGCATCGGGACTACATTCCCCCTCGCTGGCTGAGATTTCTGCGCGATTGGCATCCGTTGTTTTGGTTTAGCTTCCTCTTGTTTGGCGAATTTACTTATCTGGTCAAAAGCGTTTCTCCCTTTTGGATCGAAAGATATTTAATCGGTTTTGATCTTTGGCTGTTCGGGCGGCCGCCATATCTACTGATTCAGCAGTACCTGCCTTGGTGGGTTATTGAAGTGATGGCGTTTGCCTATTGGAGCTATTATCCGCTCATTCTCGGCGTCGCGGGGCGATATTATTTTTTTCGCTCTGAAAACAAAAAATCGCGGCTATCCTTTGTCGATTTCATGAACCGCCTGAGTTTGGCTTTTTATATTTGTTATCTTTTGTTCATTATTATTCCCGCGCGCAGTCCGCGCCATGCCTTAAATTTAAATGAACAGCTCAATCTCGTTGGTGGACCATTTTACCACATGATTGCGGCGATGCAGGATTACGTTTCCGTAGTCGGCGCCGCGTTTCCCAGCTCACACGTTGCCATCGCCTGGGTGGCGCTGATCACATTGTATGGCGAGCATCGCCGGGGGTTTTGGCGCCTCGTGCCGCTGGTGGTGGCATTGACGTTCTCAATTTTTGTTTTGCAGTATCATTACGTGCTTGATGCGATTGCCGGCGTGATGTTGGCTTTGGGGTTTGAATTTTTTTGGCAACGGTTCTATTCGCGACCGCCAATTTTTTCCGTAACAAATTTGCAATCTATACGCCCCCAGGCAGCGACTGATACGCTTACGTAAATGAAATTCTATTTGCCGCCTTGTTTCAGCGTGAGTCAGCATTGCAGATTCTTGCGGGGTGTTGCAATATTTTGATTTTCGTTCTTACCTTCAATTTTTTTAAGTGCTTGCCAGTTTTCGCCCCCACCTTTTTAACGCGTGCTATTTAATTTTGACGAATGGCATGAAACTTGTGTTAGTTAGTTTTGTTGTGCTTGCCAATTTGCGGTGTGAGGAAATTTTTCAAAGCTGTGTTATTTGCTCTTCACAAATTCCACCCCGCGAAATTTAATTTTGCAAAAGTGTAAGCTTGACGGTATTGTTCCTGTTAAATAAATGGTTGAGTTTTCGCTTTAACTTCAATGGACTGCATCGTGGAACGCGTATCTCGACTTTTAGTCGCTTTTTGTCTCTCGCTCGTTTTTTGCCTGCCGTGTTTCAGCCAAACCACAATTCATGGCGGTCGCGGATTGATGCGGGTTTTTACGGCTGAGCCGATTGGGCGCGGCCAGTTTTTCATCAACACGTATTTTCAAACCTTCCTGGATCATGCCAAGCGCAATCAAAGTCTGGGCAAAGATCATACACTCTCTCTCGGATTTACGCTCGGACTTTCCAAACGTTCGGAAATTACCGTGAGTCCGGTGCTTTATCAAGACGACCAAAAACATGTCTGGGGTCCGCCCGGCGACATGCGAATCGGATTAAAATATGCCACGCCGTTGTCGGTGGGCGCTTTTTCTACCGGCCTCAACTTTTTTGCCAACATCCCCATCGCCAAGAATCATAACGTGCAATATGAGCCGTATTCTTCGGGAAAATTTGGCGGTGGCCTCCTCGGCCTCGTGACGGTGGATATGACGGATGCGTTTCCATTGTTTCCGCTCAAGCTGTATTTGAATTTCGGTTACATGGATCACGATTTCAGCGGCCAGCCGTTTACCGCCCCGGAAGATCAATACTTGATCGGCGCCGGCTTGAAATTTCCGATCCGGTCGATCGTTTTTTACACCGAATACACCGGCGAAATTTTTGCGAACAATGCCGCCGTGAGCCGCCAAGAAAATTCGACGCGTGTGACGCAGGGTCTGAAGATTCTCGGGCCATGGAATTTCATCGTGGATTTGGCTGCTGATCTGGGCTTGGACAAACCGGCCAGCGGTTTGATCGACCCCCTTTATGCAAAATACAAAAAAGACTATGCCGATTGGAAGGTCACGCTGGGATTGAATTACCAAGTCAGCGGGCATGGCAGCGGGGAACACCGCCCCAGCGCCGCCGCGCGGTTGCGGGAAGATAAACGCGCGATGGATGAGCTCGAGCAAATCCGTATCGAGCGGGAGGGCGCTGAGAAGAATTTACAAAAAATGGAAAATTCACTCGAAGCCGACCAACCGCCGGCGACGGATCCACCCGCAGAAGATAAAGCGGCGGAAGAAAAATCCGCTGCGCCCAAGAACTCTGAAGAAAAACCACCCCTTGAACACCTGGAATAACCCGTTCTGGCGAACGAGTTACTCGATAAAAAGCGTTGAATCGGAATGAAAAAAAGACTGACACCTTTTAGCACCTCATTAGTTTTTTTAATTGCCTTTAGCCTGACGAGTGCTATCGTTGGATGGACGCAAGAACAAAAAACGGAACCGGAGCGTATTCCGGAACAATTGCAAGACCGCAATATGGATCGCGCCGCAGCACGGCTGTATCAAAACGCGCTGAAAAATTACGAGGAAAAGGCCTATTGGAAAGCCGCGCGGGAGTTAATTATCCTCCTCGATTATTACCCGGCCTTTTCACAGGCCGACGGCGTCCTTTATCATCTCGGCGAGAGCATGTACCAGATGACGATGTATAAATCTTCCGCCAAGATGTTTCGCTTTTTGCTGACAAAATATCCGCTCAGCAAGTATGCCGGCGGCGCGTTGTATGGCCTCCAGCGTATTTCTTATCAAACTGAGAATTATGCCGAGTGTCTGAAGATTTTTTCCGGCATTGTCGCGAAGTTTGCCGATGACGAGATCATTGATGGCGCGCGCTATTATGCGGGCATGTCTTATTTCTCGCAACGTGATTATGACAATAGCATCACGACGCTTAGCAAAGTCCGCACGCGCAGCGAATACTTCGATCACAGCCTATATACGGTCGGATTGGCCTACTTAAAAAAAAAATGGTCAACAAGGCGGTCACCGCGTTGCGCAAGCTGCTAACCCTGCCGCTCATTCGACCGGAACAGCGCGATGTCGTCAACAATACCAATTTAACCTTGGGCTACATTTATTACGAATTGGGCTATTATCCGGAAGCCTTGACCCATTTCCGCCGGGTCAATCCGGAGCATGAAACGTTTCCGCAAGCCTTACTTGCCAACAGTTGGGCGGCGATCAAGCAAAATGATTTTCAAACCGCGGTGATTACGCTCAACGAATTGATCAAGAACTACGATGAAGCTCAATACGGGGAAGAAGGCCACTTTTTGCTGGGGCAATGTTATTTGCAAATGGGGCTTTATGATTTTGCGTTCAAAGAATATGATTTCATCAGTCAAAGATATCCGGAAGCAAGTAATATTGCCGAACGGGTCTCGGAGCTACAAATCGGCTTGCGCGAGCAGGAGCAATTGATGGAAAAGCTGAAAGTGCAGCTTCTGGTGTTGGAGTCGAAGCTGCTGACGAAGATTAATTTGGATAAAACGGTGCCGAAGTACATTAAAGAAGAGCATGATCGTTTGTCGCGCCAGCAAGATCAATTGATCGAGAACATCGTTACGGAACGAAAGTTGTTTGAAGAAGCTTCGCAGAATATCGAACTGATGCAACAAGAATTGGAGCGAAAGGAGTCGCGTAAACACTGGCATGCGTATGCGGAATATGGCAAAGCCCGCGCGCTATTTCTCAAAGGGATGCCGAAATAGTTCACGAATGGTTTTGTCCTGGAGAAGGGATTAACTTGAATATGAAAGTGAATACGACCCACCTTTCGCCGTTGCGCATCGTGACGACGATACTCATTGCCTCCTTTGGGGCCATAGATTTTGCCGCCGCCCAAGTGCAAACCGCCGGCACTGGCAAAGCGTCTGCGCCGGTAAAAATGAACAGCAACGACGCCAAGAAAGCTGTTGACCGGGCTGCGAATAAACCGCCAACGACGAAAAAACCGGACGTCGTGGCGCAGCCTGTCGGCCCCAATCTGCGCGATCTCGAACGCGCGATTGCCGAGGGCGAGCAGCTCGTTAGCAAATATCCGGACAACGATTTTACGCCCACCGTCATGTTTCAGCTTGTCGAGTTGTATGTCAAACGCTCGGCGCAAGAGTATCAAACTAAAATGGCGGCATACGATTCATTGCTGCAGCGTTTTGACGCGGGCGAAATCAAAACCGAGCCGGTGATGCCGCGGCCGAGTTACCGCCCCTCTCTCGAGATGGGCTATAAAATTCTGGAAAAATATCCGACCGCCGCGTTCGTGGATAAAGTCATTTATCGCATCGCAATTTGTCATCTCGAAGAGAACAATCTTGAGCGCGCCAAGGAATTTTTCCAAAAACTGTTGGCGGAATATCCCAAGAGTGACTATCTCCTCGAGAGCCATTTTCGTCTGGGCGAGTATTATTTTGATCATCGCCAGTATGCCGAGGCGGTTAATCATTACGCCAAGCTGATCGATAATTGGCAGAATCCCTTCTTTGATATGGGGTTGTACAAACTCGCGTGGTCATATTATAATCAAAATGACTTTGCCAAAGCCATCAGTACGTTCATTTATTTGATTGATGATGTCAACATGGTCAGCAAGGCGCAAAACACGGAAATTTTGGGCAAGACCAAAACCGATTTGCGCAAAGAGTCGATTGAGTACGTGGCCCAGTGTTTTGCGGATTTTGGTGGCGCCCGCAAAGCCGAATCGTTCATGAATCAATTCGGCCAGAAAACCTACAGTCTCGAAATTTTCATGCGGTTGGCCGAGACGTATCAAGCCAGAAATTTTTACGACGAAGCCATTCAAACGCTTGAAGCCATTTTGCGGTTGTGGCCGTATCACGAGCAAGCGCCGGATTTCCAAAGCAAAATCGTCTCGAATTATCTGCAAGCCGGCGATCCTGAAAAGGCGGAAGCGGCGCGTGTGACCTTGGTGAAAAGTTATGGGCCGGGCAGCGCCTGGTTAGGCAAGTTTCCTGAGGGGCCAGGGCGTGAAAAGGCGCTGGCGCTATCAGAAGAAAATCTTTTTACTTTGGCAACCGAAGCGCAGGCCCGCGGCCAAAAAGAAATTAGTGAACGCAGCTATCGTCTGGCCATCGAGCGCTACGGCGATTTCCTCGCGAAATTTCCTCAATCGGCCAATGCCGGAAAAGTGCAATATTACCAGGCCGAGTGCTACTACGAGATCAAAGAGTTTGCAAATGCCGCGAATGCGTATCAGCAAGTGGTGAGCAATTTCCCCGGCTCGGAATTCAAAGCGGAGGCCGCTTACAATCGCATTCTGGCGCATTTTGAAGAATTGAACGGCGGGCCCAAAGCGGATACGACGAATTTCTTTTTAGCCGATTTTTTGGGCAGCGGCAAGGCAGACACGGTACGCGTGCCCAACGCCGTTTTTCCCAAGGCGCTGACCGCGTGCAATGATTTTATCAAGCTCTTGCCGTCAAGCGAGAAAATGCCGGACATCCTGATGAAATACGGCGAGAGCTTGTTCAGCCTTAACCAATATGCGATGGCGCAACAAGTTTATGCGAAACTGATCAAGGATTTGCCGGCCAACCCCTTTGTGGTACAGGCGCATCTCCTGAGCGCGCAATGCGCCATTCAGCAGGAGCGGTATCCCGACGCGGAGAAATGGGCGCGCACGGTCGTGGAGAAGTACCCGGATTCGACGCGGCAAGTGGAGCGGGCGTATCGCTTGATCAACTCGGCGAAATTCAAGCTGGCCGAAGGCTTGAAGAACAAAGGTGAAGCGGCGACAGCAGCGGAGGCGTTCACCAGCATTGCCGCGAGCAGCAATGATTCCACTATCTCCGAGCTGGCGCTCGTGGAAGCCGCACTCCAATTTGAACAAGCCGGAAATAAAGATAAGGCGATTGACACTTACGAAAAACTGTATTTTAAGTTTCCAAATTCCTCGCGCGTCGACGAGGCGTTGTTCAAAGCGGCGGTACTTTGTGAAGAAGCGAGCAACTGGACGCGCGCCGCGCAAAATTATCTGGCGCTGGTAAGCTTGCGTGCCAGTTCGCCGTATGCCGCCAAAGCCGTTTTCGCCTCGGCGCAATGTTATGAGAATGCCGGGTTATTGGAAAATGCCTTGAAAACGTATGACCGGTATTTGGCGAATTACACGAATGACCCCGGCCAATATCTCGAGGCCTTGTGCCGGGCCGGCGAGATTTGTTACAAACGTAAAGAATATCAACTCGCCACCAACTATTTTACGCGCACGCTGGAAAGCTATCAAAATTTTGTGCGCGAAGCGCAGCCGGTGGAAGTCTATATGCCCGCGCAAGCCCAGTTTTTATTGGGTGAAATCAGCTTCGAGACTTATCGGCAGGTCAATCTTGAGCCGCCCCTGGATAAAAATCTAAAACGCAAGCAAACGCTGTTTAATGAAGTGTTGACAGAGTACAAGGATGCGGCGGGTTTTCAAGTGGCAGATTGGACCACGGCGGCTTCATACCGCATCGGCGCGACTTTCGAGGAATTTGCGCGATTCTTTTGGGAATCGCCGCGGCAACAAATTTCCGAAGATCTGATGGCGAAGTATGAGGAACAATTGCAGCAGAAGATTCGCCCCTTTAAAGAGAAAGCGTTTGCGGCCTATCAAGCCAATGTGAAACAAGCTGAAGAAAACGGCATCAATAATTCTTGGATCGACCAGAGCAAGCAACGGATGCAAGTCCTGGCGCCGGAATTGGGGATCGAGCTGGCGGCGCCGGCGGACGGACTAACGCCGGCCAGCGGTGCTATTGATGAAAAACCCAAAGACCCGGGTTTAAATGGCGCCACCGGGCAGATGAATGCCTCCAACGAAGGAATCAAAAACAATTAGTTTAGCATGAGCATGTTACGCGCAACAATTTTTGCCACAATCTTGGTGGTTGGCGCTTGGGGAATAACGCCGGGCATGGCGCAACAACAAGAGCCGCAACCACCAGCATTGCAAACGCCGCCGGCTGCACAATCGGCGGCGCCAGATACCCTGCCGGCGCCAGTGATTGACGAAGGCGGAAAAAACGTTCGGGTTTTTCTCGACAAGGTCGAGGTGCTTGGCAGCATCGCCAAGCCGCAGGCGCTGTTCATTATTCCCGGCAGCGACCCCAAAGTTGACGGCATTCAAATCGACCGCTCCTTTTTTCGGGAAATCTTCCGGCCGATGGAGAAAGAGCGCTTTCCTCGCACTTCCCGCAAATATCCGCGTGGCCAAATTCCGTGGTGAATCGAGCGTGTGGAATTGGTTTAATCGTGAATTATCATTTTAATACTGCAACACAATTTAAGGAGATTTAGTTTAGATGGACGGTATTATCAGTTTTTATCGTGACGGCGGCGGCTGGATGCACGCCATTCTGCTCACCATGGTTGTTTCCGCTGCTATCGTTATTGAGCGCTTCATATACATTAACTTCAAGAACCGTATTGATACGACGGCGTTTGTCAATAAGGTTTTAGAGTTGCTGCAAAAAGGCAGTGTCGCCAGCGCCGTGGAATT
>JAJVHT010000162.1:25234-27772 GCA_022072515.1 bacterium | reverse complement strand
TCGAAGAGCGAAACTTGCCCGGGATGAATGTTGCCGGAGCCGGCCATGCCGAGGCCGCCCTGCAAAATCGCGCCGAGATCGGTGATGATGTCGCCCAACATGTTCTCGGTGACGATCACTTGAAAATGCTCAGGATTTTTGACCATCTTCATGACCAGCGCATCGACAAAGAAATGATCTTTTTCGATGTCGGGATACTCCTCACCGACGGTGGCAAACACGCGCTGCCACAGATCGTGGCCGTAACGCAGCACGTTCGATTTGTCCGACATCGTCACGCGCGTGCGGCCATGCGATTTCGCGTACACAAACGCGGCGCGGATGATGCGCTCGACGCCTTTGCGGGTGTAATACGATTCCTGCGTCGCCACTTCATCCGGCGTGCCTTTCTTCAGAATACCGCCGGCATTCACATACGGGCCTTCAGTGTTTTCGCGAAAAACAATGAAGTCGATGTCTTTCACGGTTTTCTCTTTGAGCGGACATAGGCGCTCGTGCAACAGTTTTACCGGGCGCAAATTAATGTACAAGTCGAGATCGAAGCGCATGGCCAAAAGAATTTCGCGGCCATGGCGCATGTCGGGAATGCGCGGATCGCCAAGCGCGCCGAGATAAATCGCCGCGTAATTTTTCCGGAATTCTTCCATTTGTCCGGGCGGCATGCCGATGCCGGTTTTGAGATAATGCTCGGCGCCAAACTCAAATTCCACCAAATCCAGTTTGAGCTTGAATTTTTCATTGACGCGGCGCAACACTTTCATCGCCTCGGCGGTGACGTCGATGCCGATGCCGTCGCCGGCGATCACTGCGATTTTTTGCATGAATATTTGTCCTTGTATGATTTACGACGAAGTTATATGTCAGGCTGGAAGCATCTTGTTCGTTTCAAGCACGGTACTGGCTATTAAACAAGATCCCTTCGGGATGACATGGGGGTGCTACTCGCCGCGTGAAGAAGCGGACAGGTCGTTTCATAAATTAAAAACGCCTTCGTTTCTTCCACGCTATTTTTTGCCTTGCAAGATCAACAGAATCGGAAAATTCAAATATTTTTTCGCTTGCGGCACGGCGGTAATGAGCTGTTCGTCGCCGCGCCATTCATGCTGGCGAATGTCGACAAAACCGGCGTTTTGCAGCGCGTGCAAGTAATCTTTAACCGTGTGGCGATAAGCGCCGAGGCGAAACTCAACATCGACTTCCTGAAAATTCGCTTCGATGCCGGCCGCCGCCATGTCCGGATGATAAACGGAAAAAATCAGGCGGCCGCCGGGCTTGAGCACGCGCTGCATCTCGCGAAAAATCCGCGGCAGCGGCTCCAAATGCTCGCCCACCAGCGAGCACAAAATGGCGTCGAAATAGTTATTCGCCAGAGGCAACGCTTGTTGCAAATCCGCCAGCAGCAGCGGCGTTTGCGGAAATTGCCGCCGGGCGACGCGCAACATGCCGAGCGAAAAATCGATGCCGAAGACTTTGCTGCCGGCGCGCCGCAACGGCCCGAAATGCCGCCCCGTCCCGCAGCCGGCATCGAGTATTCTTTCGCCGGCTTTCGGCGCGAGCGCAATGATCGTGCAGCGATCATCCATGCTCACCACCGGGTTGGGCGTGGTGTCGTAAGTTCTCGACCAGCGATCATAGCCTTCACGCGCGGTGACCCGCTGAATTTTTTTTCCTCCGACCATCACAGACATCTGGTTCACCTTTCTCTGGTTTTCGTGTAACGTGACGCGTATAACAAAAGTTTGGGCGTATAGGCTCACGCCATTTGCCAAATTAAGACCGTTTCACGTCACACGTTTCATCGTCTTTGAAACTTCTCCATCTTCGTTAAAAAATTTTGAAACGAGCTCAGCTCGCGAATCCGGCAGCCCATGTTATCGATGCGCGTGCCGTGGGGATATTGCGGGCAGACCGTGCCGCGCCGGATGGCGTGAAATTGCTGCTCGCACTCGCTGATTGTCGGAGCCGCTGCGAGATAAAGAACAGTTGGCACGCTCACCCGCTCAACATCTTCGGCGCACAATTCTTTTTTCGCTTCAGCGGTTTTTAATTGCAAACGCATTTTGCCCTTAAAAAAGCCGAAGAGCAAACGCTCGTAATGCTGGCGCCGACTCCACTGATCTTTGGCATGATGATTCGGCACGAGCGCCAGGCAATGCAACAGCCGCTCCGGCTGCGCGACCTGATCCGGCACGCTGAAAGTTTTGAGATCGACGACTTCATTCAAAATCCGCAAATCAAAACGATCCGGATCGGTGTGCGGCGTCGCGCCTTCGGCGCTGAGATGCGGAATGGCGTGCTGCCGCAAAAAGCGAATCAGCGTCGCCTCGCAGGTTTTGCCGAGCGCGATTTTTGCCAACCGCTGCGCCGCGTCACGCTCGTATCCCATCCGGTCGAAAGTATAATGCAGCGATTGCAGGGCGTAGCGCATGCCGGCCTCGACTTCCGGCGGCAAAATCGCCAAACAGATCATCTCTTCGGCGCGCATAAAATTGAATTTGCAATTTTAAAGACAGAACCGCAACAAAAATATTTGCATTG
>JAJVHT010000162.1:19053-25134 GCA_022072515.1 bacterium | reverse complement strand
AATTTTCTCGCGATGAAAGATGAGAAAATCGGCTGCAAAATCGGCGAAAATGATTTACCGAAAAGCGATCCCACCGGCAACGAGTCGAAAAGCGGCAACGAAGCGATTTATTGCCTAAATTTTCGCCGCGATATTTCGCTCACGGCGCCAGCGCTGTCGCCGCATACGGCGGTTGCAATACAAACGAATAGCTCAAACAAAAATATTTTTGCTCAACCCGACCCGCGGGCATGGTTCATCGTCAAGCCGCCGCCGCGCGAGAAGAACGTTTTGCTGCATCCGGCCAAATTTCCCGAACCGCTGATCGCAGAGTTTATTCAGCGGTTCACGCAACCCGGTGAGCGCGTCTGCGATCCGATGGCCGGCACCGGCAGCGCGCTGCTCGCGGCGGCGGCATGCGGCCGCGAAGCTTACGGCGTGGAATTGAATCCGGCATTTTGTGAGATTATCAAACAGCGGTTCGCGGCGCGCCCGGCCAACACCGCCTGGCAAGTGTGCTGCGGTGATGCGGGCGTTGCGGAAACCTATCACGGATTGCCGGGAACCTTTCATTATATCATCACCAGCCCGCCGTATTGGGACATGCTGCGCATGAAGGGCGCCGAGACGCAGCAAAAACGCCAGCAGGCCGGTTTGCTGCAATTTTACTCCGAGGATGCGCGCGACGTCGGCAATATCGCCGAGTACGAAAAATTTTTGGCGAGCCTGGTTCAAATTTATCGCGGCATCGGCAACCGACTGGAGCCGGGCCGCTTCCTGACGATTATTGTCAAGAACGTCAAAAAGAAAGGCCACATTTTTCCGCTGGCATGGGACTTGTCGCTGCGGCTGCGTGAAGATTTCATTTTATGCCGCGAGCAATTTTGGTGTCAGAACGATCAAAGCCTCGCGCCGTTCGGCTACCGCTATGCGTGGGTGAGCAACACCTTTCATCATTATTGTTTGCATTTTCAAAAACCCTCGCGCGAAAAGTGATGCCGGAGTTGGGTTCACTAACTTTTCAACTTTAGCAAGCCTGCGGCCCAAGTCCGGCGGCGCCCGCCTATGGCGTATTCGTGCCGCCCGTTTTTTCTATTGCCCAATTAGCCACTCCCGTGTTTTCCACCGCCGGCTGTCCATTTGCCGGCTTTTCTGCTTCACTATAGCCATCATTGCCGTTGTTCGCTGTCTCGGCAGTCGCGTAATACGACTCGCGATGCCAGATGCGATGCTCATCGCAATACATGTTTTGCCGCGGCGGCGCTTTGTAGGTGGAATAAAATTCCTTGCCGCATTTGGCGCAAATATATTGAAATCCAATATTGCGGTCGCGATCCTGTTTCGGCGTCAAGCGCAGCTCGCGCAGATTATCTTGAAAGCGGACGGCCGGAAAATCGGAGAAGCGCACATTAGGGCGCGGATAGAGATAGTCATACGCCGCCGAGCCTTCGATGGTGAAAATCAAAATCCGTTTGCCGAGCTGGCGCACGCGTTCGAGCGCGGGCTGGTAATCGGCGTCGCCGAGCACGGCAATCGCGATGTCGTACGCATCGATCGCCGCGAGATACAGCATGTTCACGCCCAGCGCCATGTCAATGGTGCGCTCTTTCGGCATGAAATTGGGGTCGCTTTCTTTTTCCAGGCGATCCTGCATCGCCATGTGATGGCCGCGAAAATCGATTTGGTGCAAATGCAGCTCGAAGCCAAGTGACTCGCTGAGCATGGTATAAAATTTTTGTTGATCTTGCAGCTTGATCTCATCGTCGGGATGAACGTTCGCGGGCACGCTGGCGAAATAATACGTCCGCAGCAAATCCAACATCGGCGCTTCGTTGCCCAGCGTGCTCGCGAGATGATTGCGAATGATCTTCAGTGCCACGAAATTGATTTTACTGAAATCGATTTTGTACGGAGCGGCAAACGCCTTCACCAGCATATCTTGATTGTGATACAACCACGAGCCATCGATAAACGTCATGCACCGCACCAGGCCGTGGCCGCGATTTAATCTTAAATTCGACGCATTTTCCTGCCCCGAGATTATAATTTGCTCGGTAGTGCTTCCTTCAATTGGTGTCATTGCATCCTCAATTTTTATTACAGGGTTTTTGCCGAAAGTGGAGGCATGAAGCAGAAGCAGCTTCCGCTTCATGCCCTTTGCCCTCAGCCCAAAAAGCTTTCTGGGCGAATTCGTTTTAATTGTTCTTGGTATTCGAGAAACTGCTGCATCAATTCGGCGACGTCGCCACCGGATTTTTCGCGCGCCTTGAGCTGTTCGCGCAAGTTTTGTATTTCTTCTTCTTTTTTCAAACGCAGAAGCTGCGCCATGCAATCCGCGCTCCAACGGCGATAATCCACCTCCAGAGCCGCCGTCGTTTCCTCTTCGCCGTTTTCGGTTTTGCCGGGCCCGGCGTAACTATGAAACGTCCGGCTCACAAACTCGGCCTGGCGCGGATCGATGAAATATTGCAGGAGCATTTCTGCATCCGGCTGCAAGCGCAAAATTTCGTTCTCCATCAGCTCGTGATACACGCCGGCAATGCTCCGCATATCCGGATCGTGAAAATCATCGACGCGCATAAAACTGAAAATAAACGGCGCCGCCTCGCTGTGCAAAATCATGATGCGAATCAAATCTTCTTCCGCGGCACGGCAGCGTTCGGCGTACGTGCGGCCCGTTTGTGAAAGCACGCTGTTCCAGCCGGTGCCATTGGCGGCGCCGGGCTTTTCGGTGTCACGGCCGCGGCGAATGCCGGCGCGCGGATATTGCGCCCGCCGCAAGCGGCTTACTTCTTCCCACAACATCGCTTCGTCAATGCGCAACCGCTCGGCCATATTGTGCACGAGCACTTGCCGCTCCAAGCCATCCTGCACGCGCGCCAGCGTCTCGGCAATCGAACGCAGTTGCTCCGTGCGTTTGGCCACCGGATCGCTCGGCACGTTTTTCGAGCCGGTGGCGCCGGTCAAAATTTTAAAATCAAGCAGCGGTGGCGCTTCCTGCAAAACCTGCTGCATCTCGGCGGCCGGCCGCTTGGCGAGAAAACTATCCGGATCGTCGCCCGCGCTCAACGTTGCCACCGCCACCGCCAAGTCGTTTTCCACCAAAATATCCGCCCCGCGCAACGTCGCGCTTTGTCCCGCCGTGTCGCTGTCAAACAGCAATGTCACATTTTTAGTATAACGCAAAATCAACCGCGCTTGCTGCTCGGTCAGCGCGGTTCCTGAAGTCGCCACCGCATTTTGAAAACCGCACAAATGCATACGCATCAAATCGAGATAACCTTCGACGACGATCACACGATCCGCCGTTTTCACCGCGTCGCGTCCCTGATACAAACCGTACAACACCGTGCCTTTGTGATAAATCGGTGTTTCCGGCGAGTTCATGTATTTCGGCGAATCTTCCGCATCGACAATGCGCCGCCCGCCGAACGCCACGACGCTGCCGGCGAGATTGTAAATCGGAAACATCACGCGATGCCGAAAACGATCATAAAAGCCGGCTTGCGGCTTTGCACTATCGCGCGGATTCACCAAGCCGGCGAGCGCCATCACCTCGAGATTCACTGATTTTTCGCGTGCATGTTGCGTGAGCTTGTCCCAGGCATTCGGGGCATAGCCAATTCCAAAGGTGCGCAGCGCCTCGTCAGTGAAGCCGCGCTTGTGCATATAATCGCGGCCGGGGCGGCCCAACTCACCAAACAGCAAGTGTTGAAAAAATTCCGCCGCTAATTTATTGACGAAATACAGCGCGTCTTTTTCTTTTGCGGCGGTGGCGTCTTCCGCTTCCGGCTCGGGAATCGTGATGCCGGCGCGCTTCGCTAACAAGCGCACGGATTCCGGAAAGCTGAGGCCTTGCTGGCGCTGGATAAACGTAAAAACGTTGCCGCCGGCGCCGCAGCCAAAGCAATGAAAAATTTGTTTGTCGGGGTTGACGCTAAAGGAAGGTGATTTCTCGGGATGAAACGGGCAGAGGCCGAAAAAATTTCGTCCGCTCTTCTTGAGGGTGACATAATCCGATACCACGGCCACGACATCGGAAGCCAGGCGGACTTCATCGATTAGATGCTGCGCAATCGTTGACATATTAATTCCCGCGACGCCCAATTAAGCGGGCGTCAGGAAGCAATTACTAAAAAATTTAAATTAAACTAAATATTGAAAACCTAAACAGGGCTTCGCCCTTGTTTTTAATCTACAAACTTTTCGGCAATGAAACAAGCACAGATCTTTTTTTCGACATCTCGCGAAAAACCGTGGCGGGAAATAACGCGAAATAAAAATTGACCATTCGTTTAAATCTTACAACGCGAATCTGTGGCGCCACCACGGCCGGTCAAGGTGTGACTTGGAAGTCAACTTATCGCCCGGAGTTAGGTTGGGCGACCAACAAACCCAACCTAATCTTCGTCTTTGTCGTCGTCTTTTTCATCAACTTTACGTGGGCTTTCATAAAGCTTGCGCCGAACAAACATCTCCACCAAATCCTGATCGAGCTTACCGCGCGCCGCTTCATCTTGCAAAATCTTTAGCGTTTGCTCCAATGACACGGCTTTTTTATACGGGCGGTCCGGCGCGGTCAGCGCATCGTAAATATCCGCAATGCACAAAATCCGCGATTGCAGCGCGATTTCGTCGCCCTTTAAGCCTCGGGGGTAACCGCTGCCATTCAAATACTCGTGATGCGCCGCCGCATAGCGTGGAATATTTTCCAAATCCTTGGTGAACCGGATTTTGTCTAAAATCGCCAGCGAGTAATCGACGTGCCGCTGAATTTCCTTGTATTCCGCCGCCGTCAAATTGCCGCGCGATATGGAAAGGTTTTCGTACTCCGGCCCGGTCAGGAAGTAACGCAATTCACCGGCGCTGTCGTAATACGTCCGCTCGGCAATTTCGCGCAGCCGGCTCAAATCCTCCTGTGAGAAATTGTGCATCGGATCATTGATGCGCTGCAAAAACGCCAACTGCGCATCAAGATCTTTCAGCTCGGTTTGCAGACGCGTGTCGATCTCCTGCAGCAGCGCCTGCTCGTCGCGGCTGGAACCGGCCAGCTCGAGCTTTTGCTGCATAGCGCGCAGACAGATGTTGGCTTTGATGGCCTCAAAGCGCGAGGCAATGGCCTCCATGTGGGCATCGGTGAGCTTGGTGGTTTTCTCCAGCACCGCTTCTTTCACGCCGATCTTGCCGATGTCATGCAGCAAACCGCACATGTGCAGCTCTTCAAGCTGTTCCGCCGAGAATTTGATTTTGCCCAAGCGCCCATCCGCCTCTTCGTTAATCGCCTCGGCAATGCGTTTGGCATATTTGGCGACGCGGCTCGAATGGCCGGCCGTATGGCGCGAGCGCGAATCGATGGCTTTCACCGAATAATGCACCAGCGAGCGAAACAGATTTTTGATCTCGGCAATGAGATTGGCATTGCGAATTGCCACCGCCGCCTGGCTCGCCAGCGAGAGAATCAGCAGCTCATATTCCTTTTTAAACGGCACCACTTTGCCGCTTTTGTCCATCGAATTGACAAGCTGCAGCACGCCGATAATCTCGTCTTGATGATCGCGCATCGGCACGGTCAACATCGACTTGCTGCGATAATCCATTTTTACGTCGAAATCCTTGTTGAAACGGTATTCGACGGTCGGGGGAATATGATACACGTCGGAAATATTCAACACCTCGCCGGTAATCGCGACGAAGCCGGAAATGCTCGCCTTCGTCAGCGGCACCGGGAAGGATTTGAACGACGGCTTCGTGTTGCTGCGGCGTTCGAGCGAGGCGGTTTGCGCGACCAGAAAATTCAGCCGGTCGCTTTCTTTAATATAAAGACTGCCGCCATCGGCATCGGTAAAACTGCGCGCCTCTTTGACGATCAATTCGAGCAGCTTGTTGAGATTGTGCTCGCTTGACAGCGCGATACCGATTTGATTCAGGCGCGAAATTTGTGATTTTAGCTCCTCCGGCTTTCCCGTCGTCGTCTCGTTGCTGTTCATGATGCTCCTCAGGAACGGAAATTTTAAGTCCTCAAAAGTAAATGCAAAAACCAAACTGCCTCCCTTCCTCAACAGAGCGTTTAGAATTTAACATCCACGGTGACGCGAAGCCATT
>JAJVHT010000162.1:0-18953 GCA_022072515.1 bacterium | reverse complement strand
AAAATTTGTTTGATCGCCTTGCCCAACAAGCCCTTCGCAACGTTGCTGACGCCTTCCTGCTCGCCTTCGTAAACCAACTCGATTTTGCCGGTCACCGCCGCTAAGGCGGCATAAAGGTCGCACACCCGCGTCGTCACTTCGCTTTCGCCGTTGAGATAGGCGCGGCGCTCGGCATTGCTTACCATATTTTCCAAGCAGGTGATCGTGAGCCGCGCCGACACGCCGCTTTTCTGATCGACAAACTCGCTGCGGCGCGCTTCGACGGCGAGCTGCTCGATGGCTTGCCGGAGAAAATACGGCACTTTCACCGCCATGCTGTCACGCTGCAGCCAGGCTTCCTGCGCGGTGATTTGCATGCCGACTTCGACAGTGCGCGGATAATGCGTGTGAATCTGCGAGCCGATACGGTCCTTCAACGGCGTGATGATGTTGCCCCGATTGGTGTAATCTTCCGGGTTCGCGGAGTATACGATCATCACGTCGAGCGGAATGCGGATCGGGAAACCACGAATCTGAATGTCTTTTTCCTGCATGACGTTGAAGAGGCCGACCTGGATGCGCGGCTGCAAATCCGGCAATTCGTTGATCGCAAAAATGCCGCGATTGGTGCGCGGAATGATGCCGAAATGAATGATGCCCTCGTGGGCATAATGCAAGCGCTGCGCCGCGGCTTTGATTGGATCGATATCGCCGATCAAATCGGCGATCGTCACATCCGGCGTCGCCAGCTTTTCGCCGTAGCGCTGCTCGCGGCCGATCCATTCAATCTCGACTTCGTCGCCATATTCGCGCACTTTGTCCATGCACGCTTTGCACACCGGGCGAAAGGGATTGTCGTTGATTTCGCAATCTTTGATAATTGGAATGTACTCATCCAACAAGCCCGGCAGCACGCGCAAAATGCGGCTCTTCGCCTGGCCGCGCAAGCCGAGCAGGATGAAATCATGCCGCGACAGAATGGCGTTGCACAACTCCGGAATCACCGAATCTTCATAACCGATGATGCCGGAAAACAGCGCCTCGCGGCTGCGGATTTTGCGAATGAGATTGTTGCGCACTTCGTCTTTCACGGAGATGACACGGTAACCCGAAGCGCGCAATTCACCGATGGTGCGAAAACTGAGGAGGTCTTTCATTGTGTGATTATAGGGCTTGTTTATTTCAAGTTTAAGGATCTTTTAATTTTCCGCAACAATACTTTATTGAGATGATTTCATGGTTTTTAGGTCACCGCACGTGCCGTTTGCGATTCCGGATGTAATCCACGAAAACATACTGACCAAGCTGGTTTAATGAAGAAAAATAAGCGCGGCCGTGGTTGGCTTCGGTTAATTTATTGACAAAATCGACCAGCCATTGGTCCTGCGCCACCATAAATGTCGTGATCGCAACTTTTTCGCGGCGGCAAACAACGGCCTCATCCAGCGTTTTGTTGACGATTTTGCGATCGAGGCCATAAGGATTTTTATAGATGCGCCCGTACTCGAAAATCGCCGAGGGCTTGCCGTCGGTGATCATGAAGATTTGCTTGTTGGCGTTGCGCTGCCGTTTCAAAATTTGCCGCGCCATTTGCAAGCCGGCTTTGGTATTGGTGTGAAACGGTCCGACGGCGATAAAGGGAATGTCGGAAACTTTCACCTCGGCGGCATCATCACCAAACACCACGACGTGCAGGCTGTCCTTCGGATATTTGGTCAAAATCAACTCGGACAGCGCCAGCGCCACGTTCTTGGCGGGGGTGATACGATCCTCGCCGTAGAGAATCATGCTGTGGCTGATGTCGATCATCAACACCGTCGCGCACGTCGTCAGATGCTCGGTCTCATAAACTTCGAGATCATCTTCTTTGATATTGATATTCTCCAGGCCGTCACGGCGCAACGCATTGCTGATGGTCGATTGAAAATCGATATTGGAGGGCTGATCGCCGAAACGAAACGGCTTGGTTTCAGAAAGCCGCTCGATGCCGGCGCCGGATTGCGGCGTCGAATGATCGCCGGCAGTCGGATTTTTCTTGAGGGAAGAAAAAATTTCGTTTAGAGAATCTTGCCGGATCCGCCGTCCGCCTTTCTGCGTCAGCCGCCGCATTCTGTCCAGCTCTTCGATATAGCCCTGCTGCTTCATCCACTCGATGAAATCGCCGAGACCTTGGCCCGGTTCATCCGAAAAAATGCGATGACGCTGATCGAGTTGCGTGAGCCACTGCAGCGCTTGCCCCACGTCGCCGTTGGTTCGCAGCAGCAACTGACTGAACAAACGCATCAGGTCGTCAAAAGTCAGGCGGCTTTTGTTCTGCTCGTCACGCCATTCGGAATAGCGGAAGATCATGGCATTCGAAATTTTAAGTTTAAATTTCCCGGTTTTAACAAAGTAAAACAATATGCGAATTTATCGGCGGAAAAGCAAGTTTTTTGTAAAATTGGATAATCGTTTCGCTGGTGGGCCGGTCCGGGCCGGCAAGCGTTATATTGGCATGACCCCGAATTGTTTATCGCCGAGTTTTCGCTGCCCTTTTTGCCGGTTTATGCGCTCACTTACCGCATCCGGGCCTTCACCGCAGCCGGCAAAGTTGATCGCGGGCCGTGCGCCCTGGCGAGTTTGGCGGCGGCCCGCGTGCTTTTAATTTCCACCAATCGCATACAGCGCTTTATAACTGCGCAGATAAATTGTCCCGGCCGCAATCGCCGGCGAGGCCGACAGCCGTTCGGCAAGTGAATTGTGCGCGATGATTTCAAATTGTTTTCCCGCCTTCACCACCGTCACCATTCCATCAGTCGCCGAGAGATAAATTTTTCCATCCGCATAAACCGGCGAGCCGCGATGGCGCTGGTTATGCGTGCGCTCCGCGTAAAATTGTTTTCCCGTCACGGCATCCAGACAGAGCAACACCCCGTTTTCGCGGCACAGATAAACCAAACCGTCGTGAATGAGCGGCGAGGGCACATCCGGCGTATTTTGTGTCAGCTTCCAATAGAAATTCGCCGGGGCGTTGGTGATGTCACCTTTCGCCGCTTGGGGATTGATTCCCAGCACCGGCCCGTTCTTCGCGGAGGGAACAACGACGAGGCCGGCGCTCGCCACCGGCGAAGTGACAAATCTAAAAAACGGATTATAGTTTTCCGCCGGATTCAAGCCGCCACAGCGCCACAGTTCATGGCCGTCTTTGAGATCATGGGCCACGAGGTAATCCGCGCCATGCGTGAGCAAAAATTCCTGATTGTTGAAGCGATAAACGAACGGCGTGGCGTAAGAATGCAAGCTCTCTTCGCTGGCGTTCGTTTGCCGCGCCTGCTTCCAGATTTCCCGGCCGGTGTTTTTATCGAGCGCGAGAACGATTTGTTCATTCGCATGCAACAGTTGCAAATACAGCCGGTCACCGTCGAGCAGCGGCGAGGACGACATGCCGTGATACATGCTAAACGGCTTGTATCTTTTTTGTAAATCGAAACTCCAAATTTCCTTTCCGGCGAAATCATAGCAGGCCAAAAGACCGGTGCCCAATTTTACCCAAACCCGCTGGCCATCGGTGGAGGGGGAAGGCGAGGCCGCATTGCTTTCATCTTCACGAATGTTGTAATTGCCGCTGGCGAGCGTTTGCTTCCAAAGAATTTTTCCGGCGGTATTGGCGCTCAGCAGCACCAAGGCGGCGCCTTCGGCGGAGGTGAGAAAAATCCGGTCTTGCCATATAATCGGCGTCGAGGGCGCGGGGCCGGGAAGCTCCAAGCGCCATTTGACATTTTCAGTTTTGCTCCATTTTGCCGCAAGGCCTGTTTCGGTGCTCGTGCCGTCGTTGCGCGGGCCGCGCCAGCGCGGCCAATTTTCGGTCTGCGCCGCGGCGGGAAAAATTTGCAACAGGATGATGCCGAGGCAAATCGCTTGTAAGCCATAATGTCTTGGTCGCATTCCGCCATCTCCTTACTTGAGAAATTGTCAGCCAATTTAAATATTACAAAGCGGACCTATATTGACAAGACGTTTTATTGCGCCGGCAGTTCAATGTCAGCCCCGCAAAATTATTTTCAAAATCGCCAGCCCAAGTCTGCGAAGCCGCGGCCGAAGTTCATGGTGTCGCCGTGAAAATTTTCAAATGTGCCGCTGAGGAAAAATCGCCGCGTCAGATTGATGTCCAGCCGCACCCGCTCCCACGGATTATTTTGCGATGGTCCGCCATTGCCCATGCGATACCAATAAGCGCCACCGCCCACCGTCGCATACACGCGACCGAAAAAACTGCGTGATACCTCAAGAGCGGGATAAAAGCCCGCCGACAGTGAATTGCCAAAATATGAGAAACGCGCGTTGAAGCCCACGCCGCTGCGTAACACATTCCAAAGATTCGCGGAGACGCCGGCCGAATAAACATTGGGCGTGCCTTTGTATTGTTGCAAGCCGCCGTCCAACGTCAAGCGCATGAGCGCCGATGGCTGCAAGCTGACGTTGGCGCGCCAGCCCTGCCGTAAAGCTTGGTCGAAAAGGCTGTCGGCCAGCGAGCGCATTTCCCACGTGCGAATGAGTCGCCGGGCATCATACGAGAGGCCAAAAGAAATCGAGGGCTGGGGATAATAGCTCGCATTGAAATAGGTGTTGCTCAAATTGATGACGCCGGTCTGCGCGGTTTTTCGCCACTTGCGATTGTAATCGATTTCGAGATATTGCGTGAGATACAATTTCGACAGCCAGTTGAACGCGATTTCGGCGGCGAGATACTCGCGGCTGATTTGCTGTCGCATGTATTGGCCGACACCGGTGGCCGTGAACAGAAGCTCCACATTTTGGCGCACCGGCTTTTTCATTTGCACAAAACCGCCGAGTTTTTTCTCGTCGAATCGAAGATTGTAATGATACAGATCGGGCTGGCTGCCGGCAAACACGCCGGCCTTCCATATTTCATTGAAGCGATACCCCAATGCCACGCCATCGAGATAGCCGACGCCGCGCCAATCGTGGCGCAACATGCGACCGGCGGCAAACTCCACCGGCGCGTTCGGCGCGGTGAATTCCACCGCAATTTCGTAGACGCGATGCACCATGGGCTGGGGACGGATGCTAATGCCACCGAATTGCTGGCGATTTTGTGATGAACGCGCGCGTGTGCTCAAGCGCAAGGGTAAGCCGGCCACACGGTCGAGGCTCAAACGCAAGTACGCGGATGATTCAAAGAAGTTATAGCGCAGCGCACTGCGATCATGTTGGCCGAACGCTTGCAGGCTCAACTGGCCATTAAGATCGTTGTTCGGCGAGCGGCGTTTGGGCACGAAGCGTTTCGGCTCGGGAGCAGCGGGACGCGTTTTGGTTGCCGGCGAAATCGGTCCAGCGGTTGACTTGGGCTCTTCCGGCGGACGCGTGCGTTTCAGGTATTCCGGCAGTGGAATCGTCCACAAAACCAAATCATCCACGCGCACGGCGGGAGTGTTTTCCCGCGGCACCGGTTCCTTGTCGAAGAGGCAACTGGCATTATGCTCGGAAACGTATTTGACTTCCAATTGCACGATCTTTTGGCCGCCTCGTGTCACCCAAATTTTGTCGCCGGGCCGCACACCCAGGGAAGTACCGCCGTTGAAGTAAATTGCATCCGGTGTCACATAACGCACGCGAAACTCCAGGCGCGCCTCTTTCTCATTGGGCGGCGCGTCGTTTATCGGCTGCTGCGCCCCCGCCTTTTGCAAAATCAATATTCCCGCCAACCCGCTTATCAAGACGCCAAATTTTTTAAAAGATTTCATTATCAGCATTTCAATTTTGAGCGAACGCAGGGCTTCACCTGCGGATAACCGGCAAACGAGTCGACGGCCTCAAACGCGCGGATGGCAATTGTAACAGGCTTGACTATTGAATTGATAGTCCGCGCGGTTGCGATGTTTGGAATCCATGCTGGTTTGATTATGTTCGTGACACAAAATACACTCGAAGACTTTGTAATTCGCCGCGTTCACGTGGCACGTCGCGCAGTTTTGCCATTTGCCGCGATGCTTGCCGGAATAAATGCGAAAATATTGGCCGTCGTGATCGAACGTTGCCGGCGTCCACGCATTCATCGTGTGGCAAGTCGTGCAGTCGTGCGCGAAATTCAACGTCACGTGATTCGGATTCGTTGGGCGCTGGAAATCTGCCTGATGGCAGGAATAGCAATCCAGCGGCGTGCCGGCATAGCGATTATTGACATGGCACTGATTGCATGTCGTCGTCACATGCGCGCCGAGCAACGGAAAGCGCGTCTTGCTGTGATCGAACGTCGAGGGCTTCCACGCGTTGGTCGTGTGGCACGACAAACAGTCATGTGAAAAATTGGCCGCCACATGATTGGGATTGGCCGTGTTTTGAAAATTGCTTTGATGGCAGGAGAAGCAATCCACCGGCGTGCCGGCGTAGCGATTATTGACATGGCACAAATCACAGGACACCGCCAGATGCGCGCCCGTAAGTGGAAAGCGCGTGCGGTTGTGATCGAAGTTCGCCGGCCGCCAGGCATTACTGTTATGGCAAGTCAAACAATCATGTGGATAATTGCTGGTCACATGATTCGGATTCGTGGTGTTCTGAAAATCCGTTTGATGGCACGAAAAACAATCTTTCGGCGTGCCGGCAAAACGGCCATTCACATGACATTGGGCGCAATCAATGGCATTATGCGCACCCAGCAATGGAAATGCTGTACGGCTATGATCGAAGGTCGCCGGTTTCCAGGCATTCACGGTGTGACACTGCGTACACGTATGAGAAAAATTTGCCGTCACGTGATTCGGATTAGTCGGACGCTGAAAATCAGTTTGATGACAGGAAAAACAATCCGTCGGGGTGCCGGTGAAACGATTGTTGGCGTGACATTGATTGCAAGCGACCGCGGCATGTGCCCCGAGCAACGGAAAGCGCGTTTTGTTGTGATCATAAGTCGCCGGTCGCCACGTGTTATTGTTGTGGCAAATCTGGCAGTCTTTGGGAAAATTGCTGGCGACGTGATTCGGGTTCGTCGTATTTTGAAAATTGTTTTGATGGCAGGAGAAACAATCTTTCGGCGTGCCGACAAAACGGCCATTCACATGGCATTGCGCGCAATCAACGCCATTATGCGCCCCCAGCAATGGAAACGCTGTGCGGTTATGATCGAAGGTCGCTGGTTTCCAGACATTCACGGTGTGACACTGCGTACAGGTGTGCGAGAAATTCGCCGTAGCATGATTCGGATTGGTCGGGCGTTGAAAGTCGGCTTGATGGCACGAAAAGCAATCAGTCGGGGTGCCGGAGAAACGATTGTTCACGTGACACTGATTGCAAGCGACTGCCGTATGCGCACCGAGCAACGGAAAACGTGTTTTGCTGTGATCGAAACCCTGGCCGCCGAAACCTGCGACTTGCCAACCGGTAATCGTGCTGTTGTGGCATTGCTCGCAGCGCATGGAAAAACCGGCCTGGCGATGATTCGGATTGGTGGTGGCGTCGAAATCTTTTTGATGGCAGGCGCCGCATTGCAGCGGCAAATTGACGAATTGCGTTGTGCCCTGCTGCGCGTGGCAGTTATCACAGCCGACATGTTGATGCAACCCGAGCAAAGGAAAGCGCGAAGCTTGATGCACCGCCGGAATCTTTGAAACATCCTGCCACGCTTGCGGCGTATGGCAGCGCTCACAGTTTTTGCCGAGTGTGCCGTCGTGCACATCTTGGTGGCAAGCCTTACATTCCTTGGCAGCGCCGGTGAATTTAAGGGAAGTGTGGCATTGTTTGCAGGCCACACCTGCATGTTGCCCCTCCAGCGCAAAGCCGGTCTGCTCGTGTTTGAATTTGAGATCGAGCCGCAGCGGTGACCAGCCTTTCGTCGTGTGGCAATCGCCGCACGCGATTTTGATTTTGCCGTGAGGATTATTGGCCGTGGCAATTTGGGCCGGTGTGCGCTCTGCCAACAGCAAAAACGACCACAACAAAATGTAAAGCGTAAACCGTAAAACGGCATAAGAAACACGCTGCGTTTGTGATGAGCACGCGCGGAGGAGACAACGCATCGCATACGGCTGATTGCTGCGCAACGGCGCTGACGGCTGGCCGTCCGGCGCCGGGATGCAAGTCCAACTTAACGATGACACGCCGCACATTCGGGCTTGAGCGGTTTGTAAATCGTCACGTAGGTTTGATCTTTTAGCTGCAAGAGGAAATGGCATTTTTCGCATGGAACCTTTTCGTGGGCACCGTCGAGCTTAAAAGCGCTGTCGCGATTGTGCACAAACAGCAATTCACTCCACAAAGTTGATTGATGACACTTTTCACAACGCACCTGTTCTTTTTTGCCGAATTGGCCGCGATGCGCATCTTGATGACAATCGTTGCAACGCAAAGCGAGCGGCCGGTAACGAATGAATTCTGCGGCCGCGTTCGCCGTTTTTATTGGATTCATCGCTGCCCGCGCTGGCGCCGTGCTCTCGTGCGGATGGCATTTGCCGCACGCCACTTTTTGATGCGCCCCCACCAGCTTGAAGCGGGCCGTGTTGTGGTCAAATTGGTTTTCACGCCAACTCTCGTTCTTGTGGCAAATTTCGCATCCGCCTTTTTGCATGCGTTCCGCAAATTGTCCGGCGTGGGCATCGGCATGGCAGGCGGCGCAGCGTTGATTCGGAAAAACAAAAAGCAATTTCCCGGCGAGTGGTCCCGCCGTCTGGCGCGTGTGGCAATTGCCGCACGGCACCGCCTGGTGAGCTCCCAACAACACAAAAGATAATTTTTGATGCGCTGCCAAAGTAAATTGCGTTGGGACGAATCCTTCCACGTTGTGGCAGCTTTCGCAGCGGCCTTTGTCGAGGCGCCGGGCAAATTGTCCAGCGTGTGCATCGACATGGCAATCGCGGCAAGATTGGTGCGCGACCTTCCTTTTAAAATCACCGCCGGCGTGACATTTTTCACAGGCGACATTGCGATGCCTGCCACGCAATGGGAACGCCGTCAAATCATGATTGAAAGCGCCGCCGCGAATATTTCTCCAACCCTCCGTCGCGTGGCATTTCGTGCAGGCGTTGCCGAAGCTGCCGCGATGTGGATCCTGGTGGCACGGTGTGCAATTCGCAAACGGCATGCCGGTATATTGCACAAATGCCGCGACCGGCTCATTTCCCATTTTTTCTCGCGCCGGCTTTTCGGGGTGACATTTGGCGCAGGCGACATTTTTATGTTTCCCCGTGAGCACGAACTGTACGCGGTCATGCGTAAATTTTGCCGCTGGTGTCCAACCTGTAAAATCATGGCAGCGTTCACACGTGGTGCCGAGCTGCCCGCGATGCTCATCCGCATGACAGGTGCTACATTTCTGTGACAAGCCGAGAAAAGTTTTGGCGAGAGAGACGTTTGCAGCATTCGCAAATTTTTCTTGAATGTTTTTCTGCTGGTGACAATCACGACACGAGGCTAACGCATGTTTGCCGGCCAAAATGTATCCCGTCTGGCGATGATCGAAATTCGTTTCACCCTTTTCCCAACGAATCAAAGCAAATTCCACGCCGTGATGCTCGGGGTGACATGTGGCGCAGAATTTGGATTTATCTGCGACACCGCTGGAATTCGGTATCGTGATGCCCGCATGATAGCCGCGCTTGGCTTGCAGGCGTTCAGCAATGGCGGTGTGACATTGCAAGCATTTGGCGTTGCTGGTCTTTTGGCCGACCTCGTGACAAGACAAGCATTTCGTAAGCCCCTCAAGCTGATTATGCGCTCGCGCCAATGGCCCGGGCGAAATTTGCGCGCCGGCTGTGTTAGCGAATAAAATTAAAAATGCCCAGAATCCCCGTGTAATTTTTTGCACGTAAACGTCAGGCAACATTTCAAAGTGATTTCATCGTTCAGAGCGCGAAAATTGTGATATAAATTCAAAAGTGTAATTCGACCGCAAGAACCGGATTTTTCTACTCTTGCAAAAAGCGAGCCGCGTAATAAGATAAGAAACGTTATCAACGTGATGCAGGAAGCTTCAAGTCAAGATATTGCGTGTGGTCAGTCCGACGCAGACTTCGAGATTTCTGCAATGAGACTGAAAGAAATTTTCAGCCAGTCTTTAGTCGCCACCATCATTAAGGATGGTGGTTTAATATCGAAATCTATGAGCGTGCTTTCAAATTCGCCTTCGGCGGCCAACTGTTTTTCTGATGTCTTCACGGTGACGGGCACAACGACTTTCTTGCTGACACCATGAAAATTGATGATACCTTCAACTTGCCAAACGCCTTTCTGCTGTTCCGGCGTGTTCGCAGTATCCCCGGGAGTGATAAGCCGCGTAATTTTTGTACTTGTGAAATTGACGGTGGGATAGATGTATGATTCGACGGTCTCAGCCATATGTGAATCGCGGTTGCCATTATGGCTATCAAAGGAAGTCACCGGAATCGTAATATTGACCTTCGCCGAAGCGAGATCGGTGGCGAGATCGATGCTGCCTTTGACAGCATTGCTTGTCGCCTCCCAATCATGCATGGGATGCTTCATAAAATATTTGGCATAACTTTCTTTGGTCAAAATCGTGTAGTGCGTTTGCGCTTCAACGTTTGGCGCGATGAGAACAAAAAGTAAAAATCCCAAAATGCAACATGGCTTTATGATCCTCATAAAAGTTCCCTTAAATGAAATGAACATCCGAACCCCTGCAATAACGATTTAGTGAAATATCATCACAACCAACATGCTGGTGGAAAACGTCGCGAAGGTGGCGACACCCAAAGCGCGATGCCACTTGACTTGTGTCCGCTCTTCTTCCGGCGCGAGCATCGGTGTAATGATCATGCCTGCGAGATGCGCCGCGGCCAACAGACGATGCACCCGAATAGAATCCCATTGCTGACGCGATGACACCAACTTCGGCGGTGAGGCCAGAGCCAGGAACGCCGTTGTTGAGTAAAGTCCGATGGTGAATGGCAGACTCGACTCGTGCAAGCCGCCTCTTCCATTAACCGCTTTGAAGCCGCCGGTAACAGTCACCGCCATTGAAGCCACCGTCGCCATGCCCAACACCTGGTGTATATTCAACATTTTCCGGCGCACTTTGGCTATTTGCCGTAAATCGTTAACAGGGTTTTGCTCGTCCAATTTAAACGCAAGCCGCATCACGCCATGCCGGCCCCACCACAATCTTTCCCACGCTGACATGTGTAAGGTATCGAGGGGAGAGAACTTCTGTTCAGGCAAACGCAACGAATATGATGAGATTGGGAAAGGATTTGCGACAAATTTAGGCGTACGTAATGCAAGCGTCAACGGATCATTGGACCGGGTTGTTGTGTCGCGTATTTGTGCATAACTTTCCGTTTTTACAAAACACGTTACTGCGCTTAACAACAAAACCGCGAGGAATTTATAGGCTGAATATTGGGTGCTAAACATTTTTACCTCGAGTCAAAAAGAATTTGATTTGAGCGTAGTACAAAAAAATACGTAATTTCATAAAACGTAGATACCCCTTGAGTCGGAAGTAGGGTAAAATTTAAATTTCTTCGAATAACTTAAATTTTCATTCAATGAGCATCACGCGGGAAAATTGAAGATAGCCTGGCGATGGCAAGCAAAAATAAAAAGCGTGCTGCACAAGATTGCGATAACCCGGTTCAAACTTATGGGCTTGGGGGGGAGCTCATAGTTTGTATCGCCGTACTCACACAGCACGCCGCATTTTAATTTTTGGTGCGCTATAATTTACGGCGAGAACGATTAAGCGGTCATTAAAGAAACATTAAAAATCATCAATGGTCATCGTCATCATCATCATCATCCGACTCTTCACTTTCCGAGTGCTCTTTATCGCCAATGGTGGCCTGCAAGCCGCGAATCAAGGCTTGTTTTTCGCCGGTGGAAAGCCGAGCGGCGGCATGTAATGGCAGATAAAACCATAATGGCATTTCACCTTTCTGGATTTGTTCGGCAGCTTCATCCGCCTCCTTTTGCGGGCGATCCCACTCGGAAAAGTTCATTTTACTGCGTCCTGCATTGACGTCGTTCTGCACCAACCAGGAAATCGGTGCCACCTGGCTATACCAGGGCCATTCCGTTTCGTTGCTGTGGCAATCAAAACACGCACGTTTGGCCAAGGCCCGCGTTTCAGCGCTATCCCATGGCGGCTCCACGCGGGATGGCGGATTCGCGTGATTGCGCCCATAGGGAACGAACTGAATGATGACCAGCAATGCAGCGACGGCAACCGCGGCGCGGCGTAAAATCGTTTTCAACATAAAAATTCTCCAGGGTTTTTAAGAATTCATTGGCCTTGAATGCTAAAATAAAACTCCGCACATTGGCGTGCTATGAAGGCTGCATTAAATTTTGCTTAATCCAGGCCAAGATAAATTAAAATTTGATGAAAACAAAATTTCCGCTTGCAATCTGCCGCAGAAAGCCGTTTTTTTAAGAACACCCTTTGTTGGTATGATCTGATTGGCAATGGCAGGCCAAAGCGTATGAACAAATTATTGATTATTGAAGACGATTTTCGGGTGCGCTCGCAACTGGAGCGCGGCTGCGTCGAAGAAGGTTTTGACGTGACTGCCGTTGGCTCAGGGCGCGAGGGCGAATTGTTGCTGCGCAATAGCAGCTACGATGTGGTGATTTTGGATTGGCGCTTGCCGGATAAAAATGGGGTGGAGATTTGCCGCGACCTGCGACGCGAAGGTTTTACCATTCCGGTGCTGATGCTGACGGCAATGGAAGCCGTGGCCAATCGTGTCGAAGGCTTGAATGCCGGCGCCGATGATTATCTGACCAAACCGTTTTCTTTCGAGGAGTTGCTGGCGCGCGTACGGGCTTTGCAGCGCCGCGCCGAAATGTCCAATAAAAAAGAAACCCAGTTGCTGATGTATGGCGAGTTGCAACTCAATTCCCGCCAACACGTTTTTCTGGTCAATAATCAACCCGTCGCACTGACCAAAAAGGAATTTCAACTGGCGGAATTTTTTCTCCGGCATCCGGAAGAGGTGCTGTCGCGCCAGGAAATTGCGCACGCGGTCTGGCAGCTTTATTTCGATACCAGCACCAATTTCATCGACGTTTATGTCACGCATTTGCGCCAAAAAATTGCGCAGGGCACGACAACCGAATATTTGCAAAGTGTGCGCGGCATTGGCTATGTGCTGAGAAGGGCCGAATCATGACCATCAAAACCCGTTTGACGCTTTGGTATGCCGGCATTTGGGTTCTCTCTATGCTGTTATTGATCGGCATGCTCTTTTTCGTGGTTAAAAAAGCGATTCGCCGCGAAATGCGGGAGTTGTTGCAGGCCGAAGCGTTGGAAGTGCCCAAAAGCTTCACCTTGTCCGCCACCTCGTTTAAAGTCACTGAAACCCACCCGTGGGAGGAGATCGAGCATCAAGTCGATTCCGATCTTGCCCTCTACTTGCAAATATTGGATGCTGCCGGTCACGTGCTGCACCGTTCTGATAATTTGTTGTTGACGAATGATTATTTGCCGATCACGCCCATGGCGGAAAAAAACACCGATCACTTTCTTGAAACCAGCAAAAACGGTAAAACTTTCTTTCTGTTTTATCATCCGCTCCGGGAACATGAAACGACCGGCGCTTTTGTCGGTTGGATGCAAGTGGGCGCCTATGAAGGACGCGTCACGACTTTTTTGCAAGTGTTGTCACGGTGGCTGCTCATCGGGGTTGCGGGTACTTTGGGGCCGGCAGTGTTAGTCGGTTGGTTTTTAGCCAAAAAAGCTTTGACGCCATTGGACCAAATCGCTGCGATTGCCAATACCGTCACCGGCGAAAAACTCGACGTCCGTCTGCCGGTGCGCGCCGGCTCCTCAACCGAAATTGTGCATTTGACCGAGGCGCTCAACAATCTATTGCGCCGGCTCGAAGACGCTTTCGCTAAAATTTCTCAATTCACCAATGATGCGGCGCATGAGCTGCTGACGCCGCTGACCTCGCTGCTGAGCGATATCGACATCACCTTGCGCCGCGAGCGCCCGCCGCAGGAATATGCCGAGGCGTTGCAGCGCGGGAAAGCCGATACCGAGCACATGGTCGCCATCGTCAAAAACTTGTTGTTCCTGGCGCGCGCCGATCGCAGCCAGCTCGCGCTGCCGATGACACCGCTCGAGCCGGCCGGCATTTTGGAAGATGTGCTCGATGATTTCGCGCCGCTCATTTATGCCAAAGCCCTGCAGCTTAAAGTTCAGGCAGCCCCCGTGGAAATTTCGGGCAACGAAACCCTGCTGCGGCAATTGTTTGCCAATCTCATTAAAAATGCCATCACCTACTCCAACCCGAACGGGCGCCTGACGATAAAAGCGCAGCGGGGTATAAATGAATGGCGATGTGAAATCGCCGATACGGGCGTCGGCATTCCCACGGCCATGCAGAACAAAATCTTTGAGCGCTTTTTCCGCCTCGACGAATCACGGCCGCGCGATAGCAGCGGCGCCGGCCTCGGCTTGCCGATAGCGCGTGAGATTGCGCGGCACCACGGCGGCGAGGTCGAATTGGTGTGGAGCGAGCCAGGCCAGGGCGCCATTTTTAGAATTCGCCTGCCTTTGTTTAAAAAACTAAAACTTTAAAACGGCTGGCGTTGTTCTTGCAGAGAACGGTTGTTTATATTCCAACTTCTCGCCGTCTGGCAGCTCGGCCCGGCGCAATTTTGTAATACGCATTACGTCTTTGTGAGTCTATGATCGGCTTTTGGTTTATTGTCGGCATTGCAGCGTTGGTGATCATATGGAATCAACGCCGTCAAAAAAAATTTTTATCTCCAGATCGGCGGGCACAAAATGCGGCCATCGAAATAAAAGCGCCGCCTTCATTGCATCCTTTCATTGATACGACGCGTTGCATCGGTTGTGGGAGTTGCGTCAAGGCTTGCCCGGAGCAGAACGTGCTGGCTTTAGTGAACATGCAAGCCGCCCTCGTGCAGGCCGACCATTGCGTTGGCCACGGCAAATGCGAAACGGCTTGTCCCGTCGGCGCGATTACGCTGGTGCTCGGCACTCATGACAACGGCGTCGAGGTGCCGGTGACCGATGAGTTTTTTGAAACCAACGTTCCCGGTGTTTATGTGGTCGGTGAATTGCGTGGCATCGGCCTCATTCGCAATTCCTTGCTGCAAGGAATGCAATGCGTCGAACGTCTCGCGGCGCTACCGCAGCGAAATGGCACGGCATATGATGTCATCATTGTCGGCGCCGGCCCGGCAGGATTGGGCGCCACCCTGCAAGCCGCAGCGAAAAAGCTGCGTTATCTTACCCTGGAACAAGAAGACATCGGCGGCACGATCTTGAAATATCCGCGGCAAAAAATAGTCATGACGGCGCCGGTGCATTTGCCCGGTTATGGCAAAATTCACTTCCGCGATGTTCGCAAGGAAGATTTGCTGGCCACCTGGGAAAAAATTATCAAGAAAACCGGCGTACGTATTCATACAAAAAAGCGCGTCGAAAAAATCGTCGCCACCGGCGCCGGTTTTGAAGTCAGCGCCGCCGGTGAAAAATATTTGACGCGCCACATTATTCTCGCCCTTGGCCGTCGCGGCACGCCACGCCAACTTGGCGTCCCCGGTGAACATTTACCCAAAGTCATTTATCAACTCGATGATCCCCGCGAGTTTGCCGGCCGCCAGTGCCTCGTGGTTGGCGGCGGCGATAGCGCGCTCGAATGTGCCTTGCTGTTGGCCGGCGCCGGCGCGCAGGTGACCATCTCTTACCGGCAAAAAAACATCACCCGCGCCAAGCCGCGTAATCGGCAGATGATCGAAGCCGCCATCAATACTCGACAAATTCGCGCTTTGCTGCCGAGCCAGGTAAAAACCATCACGGCTACGACGGTTCGTCTGGAAATAAATGGCGTAGAAAAATCCATTCCCAACGACGCCGTCATCGTCATGGCCGGCGGCATTCTGCCGTTTGAATTTTTAAAAGGAATCGGCATCGCCATGCGGACGCTGCGTGGCGAACCGCTGTCCGGAAAAATTCTGGTCTAACGTTTAAAATGACTTGATTATGGAAACGACCTCTCGTCGCCGGCCGCTGCAACAACAAAGCTTGCAGCCAGAAGCGTTGCGAAAAAAAGTCACTTTGCAAAATTCAGCGACAGAAATCTTCGCGCCGGCTCCGGTTCAACCGCCGCCGGCAAAATCCGGCTTGGGCTTTGAAGCGCACATGTATGTCATTTTCGGCTTGATCTTTATCACGGCGTTGGTCATTTTTGCGGCGCTGCGTCTGGGCGCGGATTATTATCAGGCCGCCATTACTGCCCGCCCACAGCATCCGTTGCACGAACTCCTCAAGCCCAGCGGGATCGTTGGGCAAGGTTTTGGCGTGATCGGTGGGTTATTTTGCCTTTTAACTTTGCTGTATCCGCTGCGCAAGCGCTGGCGCTGGCTCGAAAACTGGGGCACACCGCGCACGTGGTTTCAGTTTCATGTTTACTTCGGCATTGCCGGCCCGTTGCTGGCAACGCTGCACACGACGTTCAAATTCGGTGGCCTGGCTTCGATTTGTTATTGGTCGATGATGTTGGTAATGGCGAGCGGCTTTGTCGGACGTTTCCTTTTTGCGCTATTGCCGCGCAACCAGCGCGGCGTCATGCTCTCTTTGCAGGAAATCGACGCTGAAATCAAGGCCGTACAGCGCCATCTCGAAACCAGCGGCATTGCCGGCGAGAGGCTGGCGGAATTAGCGCCGGCAAATTCGGCGACAACCGCTGCCGCCGGCTGGCTGGCGCTTTGGCGCGCCTGGCGACAACGGCGGCAGGAACTGCGCGTATGGAATCAACGCCTGCGCCAACAACGCTTGCCGGTCCCGATCGCGCGCCGCGTGTTGTCCTTACTGTCCCGCAAATTTTCTCTCGAAAGCAGCCGCCTGACGCTGAATGCCACGACCCGCGCCTTTTCGTATTGGCATACGCTGCATCTGCCCTTCACCTACCTCATGTTTATCACGCTCATCATTCATGCCGGCCTCGCGATCCTCCTCGGCTATACGTGGATTTTTTAAAAACCTTGCTAATTTCATTCTGTTGCATTATCGTTTTGATTACACTTTGAAGGCTGTTTTTAATCATTGGGTTTGTCGATTTCCCTAAAGAGGAAGGAGATGCAGATGAAAAAGTATTGTATTCTCGCCGTAGTCTTATTGGTTGCCTCGTCCGTGTCGGCGCAAACCCCCGATTCCACCTTGCTCACCTTGGAAAGAATTTTCAGCTCGCGGGAGTTCGCCGCTGAACGTTTCGGCCCGGCCCGTTGGGTGGATAACGGCGCCGGCTATACGACGCTCGAATCGTCCAAGGAGACGTCCGGCGGCATGGATATCGTGCGCTATGAAACCGCCACCGGCCGCCGGGAAATTTTGGTGTCCGCTTCACGGCTCGTTCCCGCCGGCGCGAAAGCCGCTTTAAATATCGAAGACTATCAATGGTCGCCGGATCGCCAGCGCCTGCTTATTTTCACCAACGCGCAACGGGTGTGGCGGCGAAACACGCGCGGCGATTATTGGGTGCTCGATCTCACGACCTGGCAGTTGCGCCAGCTTGGCGGCAACGCCAAGCCCTCGACATTGATGTTTGCAAAATTTTCGCCGGATAATCATGCCGTCGGTTACGTGCGGGAAAACAATATTTATGTGGAAGATTTGAACAGCGGCAAAATCACCCCGCTCACGCAAGATGGCTCGCGCACCATCATTAACGGCACGTTCGATTGGGTGTATGAGGAAGAATTCGATCTGCGTGATGGTTGGTGCTGGAGTCCCGACAGCAAGACGATTGCTTATTGGCAACTGGATGCCGCGGGCGTGCGCGATTTTCTGTTGATCAACAACACCGACTCGCTTTATTCGTTCGTCATTCCCGTGCAATATCCGAAGGTCGGCACCACGAATTCCGCCTGCCGCGTCGGTGTGGTCAGCGCGAGTGGCGGTGAAACGCGCTGGATTGACGTCCCCGGCGACCCGCGCAACAATTACATCGCGCGCATGGAATGGGCCGCCAACTCGGAAGAAATCATCTTGCAACATGTCAATCGTTTGCAGAATATGAACGAAGTCATGCTCGGCAACGCCCGCACCGGCGCGGTGCGTACAATCATCACCGAGAAAGACAGTGCGTGGGTCGACGTCGGCAACGATCTAAATTGGCTGGAGCACGGCAAACAATTCACGTGGGTCAGCGAGCGTGACGGTTGGCGGCATGTGTATTTGATTTCCCGCGACGGCGCCGAAGTTCGCCTGGTTACACCAGGAGCGTACGACATCGAAAGCGTACAGAATATTGATGCGAAGGGCGGCTGGCTTTATTTCATCGCGTCCCCGGATAATCCGGCGCAGCGTTATCTCTATCGCACCCGTTTGGATGGCAAAGGCAAACTGGAGCGTTTGACGCCGGCCGATTTGCGCGGCACCAATTCGTATAATATTTCCCCGAATACGAAATGGGCGTTCCATAATTATTCGACGATTGATATGCCCCGCTCGACCGTGCTCGTGAGCCTGCCGGAACATAAAGTCGTGCGCGAATTGGCGAGCAACCAAAAATTACGGGCGAAAGTGCGGGCGCTGAAACAAAAGCCGGCCGAATTCTTTCGCGTGAACATCGGCAGCGGCGTGGAGTTGGATGGCTGGATGATCAAACCGTACAATTTCGACGCGAGCAAAAGACATCCGGTGCTCTTTCATGTTTACGGCGAACCGGCGGGGCAGACGGTTTTGGACAATTGGGGCGGCAATAAATTGTGGCACCTCATGCTCGCGCAGCAGGGCTACATCGTCATCAGCATTGATAATCGCGGCACGCCGGCGCCGCGCGGGCGCGCGTGGCGAAAAAGCGTGTATCGGCAAATCGGCATTCTTGCCTCGCAAGATCAGGCGGCGGCCTGTCGTGTAATTCGGCGTTGGCCGTTTGTGGATTCGACGCGCATCGGCATTTGGGGCTGGAGCGGCGGCGGCTCGATGACGCTGAACATGATGTTCCGCGCGCCGGAGTTGTATCACACCGGCATGTCCGTGGCGC
>JAJVHT010000146.1:17793-27811 GCA_022072515.1 bacterium | reverse complement strand
GACGCGCTGTTACAACGCGTCTTGTTAAAACGCCGTATTGATGCTTTGTTGTGGATGTCCACGAAAATTTCTGAAGAGTCGGCGCAGGCCTGCCGCAACCGGCGTTTGCCACTGGTTTTGGTGGATAGTTGTCATGAACAGTTTGACTCGATTACAGTCGACAATCAAGCCGGCGCGTTGTTGGCAATCCAGTATTTGATGCGGATTGGTTATCGCCAGTTTGCCCTGCTTGCCGGCCCGCGCGAAAATTTCTCAGCACAGCTCCGGTTCCAGGATTGCCGTCACGCCTTGCGCAAAGCCGGCGTTGGTTTACCCGACAAAATGATCCTCGGTGATCATCAGGAACAATCCGGTTATTTAGCCCTGAAAAATTTTTTGGAACAACCTGGCTCGAACAGCGAAGCCCGTAAGTTGCCGCTGGCGGTGTTTGTGACCAGCGAACTGCAAATCCTCGGCGCCATCAAAGCGATTCAGCAAGCCGGTTTGCACATTCCGGATGATGTCGTGTTGATCGGTTTTGAGAATAGCGCCCTGGCTGAATATGCCGGCTTGATGACGGTGCGCCAGCCTTTGGAGGAAATCGGGTATCGTGCCGTAGAGTGTCTCCTGGCGCGTTTGGAAAATCCGGATTCACCGCCGCAGCGGTTGTCTTTGCAGCCGGAGTTGGTGGTGCGCAAAAACTGGGGCGCAAAGAAACAAGCTTTTGAAAAATTTAGTCATATGGCATCACCCCGCGCTCCATTTTAACCACGCGGCACAAAGGTATAAATTTTATTTCTTATTCTTGGTGTCTTTGTCTTTTACAAAACCCTATAAAAATGTTAAAAGAAAATGACCGTGACAACTTTACGAACAACAATGCAAGTCCTTTTGCGATTGAGCCGGCAGCCTTTCAATAGAGAGCCGGTGGCGACGCATCGTGTTTTATTGCGTCATGGCGGAGCCGGTCAGAAGGACATGCTTTCCGGTATGCTTCCGAGTCGTGCAAATGCCGCGGTGCATTTAAATGCTGGTGTTGCAGTTCCCCGATTGGCGTGTCATCTTACGGAGCACAAAAATGAACCCTTCGACTCTGTGGGCCGTCCGTCAGTTCTGGCATTTGGCGTGCGCTTAATTTGCTAATAATGGAAAAAATAAAAAATGTTGCGCTCGTCGCGCATGACAACCGCAAAAAGGATTTGATCGAATGGGTGGAATGGAATTTTGAAGTGCTGCTTGCTCATAACTTAATTTGCACGGGAACGACCGGCAAGTTGGTGGAAAAAGCGATCAACAAAAAACTGATCTCGACCCGGCACGAGAAGTCTGCGCTCAAAAAAATTACCCTACTAAAATCCGGTCCGCTCGGCGGCGACCAACAACTGGGCGCGTTGATCACCGAAGGCAAAATCGATTTCATCATTTTTTTCTGGGATCCCATGAGCCCGCATCCGCACGACGTTGACGTCAAAGCCTTGTTGCGTATTGCGGTCGTTTACAATATTCCCATCGCCTGCAATCGTTCCACCGCCGATTTTATGATCTCCTCGCCATTGTTGAGCGAAAAATACGCACCGATCGTTAAAGATTATCATAAATATCTGGAGCGGGAGGTCGAGGAAGCGTAGAAGTTATTCCGCAAAGACTCTAATTTCCCTCGGACTCACAAAAACTTCCGTTTCTTTTTTTAAAGCCAGTACACGAAAGCGCTCCTGTGACAGATCAACTTGAATCGGCGCGCCCCAGGCGGTGATCAATTCCACTTTGACTTGCGGGCCGGCGGCATTGATGTGTTTAATCGTGGCGCGAAAATGCTGATGCTGATTGGGCCGCGGGTCAATCTCCAACATGTGCGGGCGTACGTAAATCGTCGCTGTCTCCGCCTCATCTTGCACGCCGTCGGGCTTATCGATGAGCATCCCACCGACATTGAGCTTATCGCCCTCCACCCGGCCATGAAACAAATTCACCTGACCGAGAAAATGATACACGAACGGCGTGGCCGGTTGATTGTACACCGCATCGGAAGTGCCGATCTGCTCGATACGGCCGGCATTCATCACCACCACCCGATCCGCCACTTCCAACGCTTCTTCTTGATCATGTGTTACAAAGACGCTGGTGATGTGAATTTCATCATGCAGCCGCCGTAGCCAGCGCCGCAATTCCTGCCGCACTTTCGCATCGAGAGCGCCGAACGGTTCATCGAGCAGCAACACCCGCGGTTCAACTGCCAAAGCTCGTGCAAGCGCAACGCGTTGGCGCTGCCCTCCGGAGAGTTGAGTGGGATAGCGCGCCGCCATTTCCTCCAATTTCACCAAATTGAGCAACTCCTGCACTTTGTCATGAATCGCTTGCCGCGACGGGCGCAATTTGCGCGGCCGCACCCGTAATCCGAAGGCGATGTTTTCAAAGACTGTCATGTGCCGAAACAAGGCATAGTGTTGAAACACGAAGCCGACTTTGCGGGCGCGCACGCTTTGGCTGGTGGCGTCATCGCCGTCAAAACGAATGGCGCCGCTGTCGGCAAATTCCAAACCGGCGAGAATGCGCAGCAGCGTGGTTTTGCCGCAACCCGAAGGGCCGAGCAAAGCCAGCAATTCCCCGGAAGCCACGTCCAACGAAATGCTCTTGAGCGCGGCAAACGCGCCGAATTTTTTTGTGAGATTTTGAATTTCGATCTTCATGCGATTTCCTCCTGAACGCTTGGACTGCTTTCGACGTGTGACTTTTGTTTCGTCTTCCATTCCACGACGCTTTTAGCCACCAGCGTGACCAGCGCCAGCAGGGCCAACAGCGAAGCCACTGCGAAAGCGGCGGCGGAATTGTATTCATTATAAAGAATCTCAACATGCAGCGTCATCGTGTTCGTCAATCCCCGAATGTGTCCCGACACGACCGACACCGCGCCGAACTCTCCCATCGCGCGGGCATTGCACAAAATTACGCCGTAGAGCAGACCCCATTTTAAATTCGGCAAAGTTACGCGAATGAATGTTTGCCAGCCACTTGCACCCAGCGAGAGCGCGGCTTCTTCTTCCTCGTTGCCCTGCGCTTGCATCAACGGAATCAATTCGCGCGCGACAAACGGAAAGGTGACGAAGATCGTGGCGAGCACAATGCCCGGCACTGCGAAAATAATTTTGATGTCATGCTCGTTTAACCATGAACCGAACCAACCATGCAGTCCGAAAATCAACACATAAATCAAACCGGAAACCACCGGTGAAACGGAAAACGGCAAGTCAATCAGCGTGATCAGTACGTTTTTGCCTTTGAATTCAAACTTGGCAATGGCCCACGCGGCAATCACGCCAAAAATGAGATTGAGCGGAACGGCCAGGGCCGCGGTCAGCAACGTTAATTGAATGGCGGCCAGTGCATCCGGCTCGCGAATTGAAGCGAGATAGACGCCCATTCCTTTCTCGAAAGCCGACACAAACACCACGGCCAGCGGCAGCAAGACAAACAGCGCCATGAATCCCAACGCGGCGGCGATCAACAGCCAGCGGACGGCAGCGGGTTCCGTCTTCACCTGCGCGGCAATGGCACGACCGCGCCGTTGCACCGTTGCTTGGTTTAACATGCAATCCTCATGCTTTAGTTAACTTTGTGAAAACGGCTGCTCCATTCCTGCAACAGATTAATGAGCAACAATAACGCAAACGATACCACTAACATGACGACGGCGAGCGCCGTCGCGCCGGCATAATCGTATTGTTCCAGTTTGGTGATGATCAACAGCGGCGTGATTTCCGTACGCATCGGCATATTGCCGGCGATAAAAATAACCGAGCCGTACTCACCAACGGCGCGCGCAAAAGCCATGGCAAAACCTGTCACCAGTGCCGGCCAAATTGTTGGGAAAATGACGCGGCGAAAAGTCCGCCAGCGCGGCGCGCCCAACGTTGCAGCGGCTTCCTCCAATTCCGGTTCGATGTCTTCCAAAACCGGCTGCACCGTCCGCACCACGAAAGGCAAACCGATGAACGTCAAAACTAAAGTAATGCCCAAGGGCGTGAACGCCACCTGCAGGCCGAGCGGTTCGAGAAGCTTTCCAATCCACCCTTGGCTGGAATACACCGCCGTGAACGCGATGCCGGCGACGGCGGTCGGCAAGGCGAAGGGCAAATCCACCATCGCATCGATGAGTCGCTTGCCGGGAAATTGGTAACGCACCAGCACCCACGCGACCACCAAACCGAAGATGCTGTTGAGCAATGCGGCAATGAACGAGGCGCCGAAACTGAGCCGATAGGAAGCCAGCGCGCGCGGCGCAGTGATGGTTTCCCAGAATTGTGTCCAACTCAACGACGCCGTTTTTAAAAACGTTCCAGCTAAAGGGATTAACACAATCAAACTGAGATAGAGCAACGTGAATCCCAATGTCAGGCCAAAGCCTGGCAACACGCTGCGTTTTTTGAGCAATAAGGCCATGCGTCACTCCGGTAACGTAAGGCGTAAAACGTAAATGACGTTTTACGTTTAGTTGGCGGTAAGATAAATTTGATCAAACACCCCGCCATCAGCAAAGTGCGTTTTCTGCGCCTTTTGCCAGCCGCCAAAAACTTCGTCGATCGTGAAGAGATTGATTTGTGGAAACTGGGCGGCATACTTGGTTACGACCGTTGGCGAATGGGCGCGGTAGAAATTTTTGGCGGCAATTTCCTGGCCTGCTTCGGAATACAAATACTCCAGATAAGCTTGGGCAACCACGCGCGTTTTGCGTTTGTCAACCACTTTGTCAACCAGGGACACCGTCGGCTCCGCCAGAATGCTGAGCGAGGGCACAACGATTTCATATTTGTCAGGGCTGAGTTTTTTAATCAAAAGCAATTCATTTTCCCAATTGATCAACACATCGCCGATGCCGCGTTCAACGAACGTGGTCGTGGCGCCGCGCGCGCCGGAGTCCAGCACCGGCACGTTCTTGTATAGTTTGGCGATGAACTCTTGCGCTTTCGTTGCATCGCCACTATTTTTTTTCAATGCATAACCCCACCCGGCCAGATAATTCCAGCGCGCCACCCCCGAGGTTTTGGGATTCGGCGTGATCACGGAAATACCCGGCTTGATCAAATCATCCCAATCTTTAATTTTTTTGGAATTGCCTTTGCGCACGAGAAAGGCGAGGGTAGAAGTGTATGGCGCGCTGTTATGCGGCAAACGCTTTTGCCAATCTGCAGGCAACAACTTGGCTTGTTCATGAATCGCGTCGACATCGTAAGCCAAAGCCAGCGTCACCACGTCGGCTTGCAATCCATCAATCACCGCGCGGGCCTGCTTGCTCGAGCCGCCATGCGATTGTTTGATGGTGACGATCTCACCGGTTTTCGCTTTCCAATACTTCGCGAAAGCGGTGTTGTATTCCTGGTACAATTCCCGCGTGGGATCGTAAGAAACGTTGAGGAGGGTGATTTCCTTTTGCGCGACGGCGGGAAGGGCCGCGCCGAAAATATAGGAGAGAACAATCGCGCCGCCAATGGACATTCTCAGTAAAAGCATTCTGGATCGCATGGGTATTCTCCAAGCTTTAGGTTATTCGTATTGAACCGGTGCAGCGCCGTTAACGCCGGGCTTTTTCAGTAACTGAGCTGCAAACGGCTGGAAATAATTTTCTCCTGCTTGCGATCTCCCGGGCTTGCGCCTCCGCCGAAATTTGTTTGCTCATAATTCAAAGTGAATTTAGCATTTTTGTTCAAATACCAGTTGAGACCCACGGCCCAAGCCGTGGCGGTTTGCGCCGATCTCGTGAGGTCGGCAAAAATCGGGAAGGCATCTTTATCCACCGTGAGTTTGTTGTAGCGCGCCGCCAACTCAAAAGCGCCCCAGTTGCTATCCTTCGGCTCAAAGGCCTTGGGAGTCGCCACGCCGCGATAAGTAACTTTTTGGCCGGTGAGCACATAAGAGGCGGCCACCTGCCAGGCCTCGTTTTTCAGCTTTTTGAAATGAGCGTCCCTGACCACTTGTTGATTGGAAATGACATATTCACCGAACAATCCCAACGGGCCGTAATAATAATAAGCCTGCGGAGAGATACGCATGCGCTTGCCGTTGGCGATTGTCGTGCCGGCAGCGGTGCCGTCGGAACGATAACTAAAATAGGTTTGTTGTGCAGGCGTTTTGTAGGAAGGCAGGCCGGGTGAAGCGGTGCTGCCTTGCTGAGTTCCCGTACTGCTGGAAATCCCGAGGCCGAGCCCCGGCAGAGCCGCGGTTGTGCTATTTTTAAAGGGAAGGAAAAAAAGACGGCCAACATAATCTTTTTCGTCGCCGTTGTCATTGTCGGCGCTGGCACCATCGGCAACGCCGTTAAAAGCGCTCACCGCGTAGGTGAGCACACCCTTTGCCAGTTCGCCGTGCAATTGCACTCCCACGTCACGATTGGGGATGAGATTGTTCGGCAAAGCGCGTTCGATAAAGAGCAGATTCGCGCCGGATTGCAGACGCTCGAGGCCGAACGGCTCTTTGAGTTTGCCGATCCGCAAACGGGCTTGCGGCCAATAACGAAAATCAACGAAGGCGTCCTGCAAAACGGCAGTGCCGCCGCCGAAATCCAGCATGATATAAAAGTCAAAATTTTTATCGAGCGTGCCTTCGAAAATCGGGCGAATACGGCGCAACAGAAAGGTATTGGTGAGGCGCTTTTCTGCGTCACTCAGATAGAAACGGCCATCGGTTTGCGTGTAACCACGCAGCTTTAATTGAAATTTGCCGTCCGCCGACTTTAATGCAAAGCCGTCTTTGCCGGCGATTAGCGTCGGGGCATCTTTGGTTTTGGCGGCTGCTTCTTCCTGCGCCAGTTCCCATTTCCGCTCCAGAATGCGTTGTTTCTGATCAAGCTCTTCCAAACGCTGTTGAATGGTTGAGTCGGGTAATCCTCCGTTTTGGGCACGGACAGCAGGCGCTACTCCATACAACAACCCACTTAGCGTCGTGGCGATTAAAACGAACTGAAAATTTTTCATCTCAGTGTCTCCTAGAGGTTATTGGAGAACTCCGGTTGTCCGGTCATTCGAAGGTGAATATTGAGGTATTTTAAAAATTGCCTCCAGCCGTCTGGTCGGCGTGATCTGCCTGAAATTGCGGCAGAAAAGCTTACAACGGGTCTCTGATCACGCATCACCTCCTCGTCGCTGAATTTTCTTTATCAAAGCGCACTTTTTCCTTGCGTTCGATTTGCACGATCTTGGCATCCTGAATGATGATCTCGACGGAGCCGTAACGGATATTTTGCAGGGCTTGTATGATCGCCTGCCAGACTTCCGGACCGGCCTCAGCGCCGGATTGGTGATAAGATTTTTCCTGCATCGTTGCACTCCTTCAGTCGATTCATCCTATTTACTCTATCAGTTTAATAGAGTAAATAGTGAAAAAATTTTATAACCGCTAAAGCCTTTTGCGCGCTGTCTTTTTCGGGGTGAGCTGCATCAGATCGGCCAGGCTGGTGCCGTCCAAAATGCCGGCGGTGGAATCGCGCACCTGCTGCATGACCATGCGGATACTGCATGTTTTTTCATCTCGACATTCCTGGCATTTCATATATGCGGTCTGGCTGACGCAGGGCAGGGGCGCCAGCGGCCCGTCGAGAATACGGATGACCTGCCCCATGGCGATGGCTTCCGGCGGCTTGCCGAGAAAATAGCCGCCGCCTTTGCCTTTTTTGCTTTGCAGAATGCCATGCCTTTTCAAGTCGAGCAGAATTAACTCCAAAAACTTCTTGGGGATGCGCTCTCTTTGCGCCAGCTCGGAAATCAAGACGGGGTTTTGCTTGTATTCGCGCGCCAGTTGGATCAACGCTTGCAGCGCATATTTCGCTTTTTTGGAAAGCATATCTATCTGATCTATTTAGTCTATCTATTTGATAGGCTAAATGTAATACATGTAAATCCGTCTGTCAAGCTTTTTTTAAAAAATTTTTGCGAACGCCAGATTGGGGATTTGCGGTTGCGCGGGAAACCCTAATTTATTACATTTACTCAGTCGACGCGCAGGCCGAAGGCATGACACCCCCATTCAGCATGACAATCCCGCGCCAGCGAATGTTCGACGAATAGCTTTTTTCAGTTGTTGAGCGGAGGTCCAAAAGCAGCGCCATTATGCCCTTTTTGCCGTGCTCGTGTTGATTGTCGCCGCTTTTTATGGACGTTATCAACACCAACGGACCGGGACTGCCGCTTGTCTGGCCGTCACCCCAAAAAATTGCCGAGGATAAAATGAATCTTGCTGCCGAAGCCATTTTGCAAAAAATACAGGACGGCCACCAACCCAACCGTCTCATTAATGAAAAAAGCCCCTATCTACTGCAGCATGCGTTCAATCCGGTGGATTGGTATCCCTGGGGCGAGGAAGCGTTTGCGAAAGCGCGGCAGGAGAACAAGCCGATTTTTCTTTCCATCGGCTATTCGACCTGCCACTGGTGCCATGTGATGGAGCGCGAATCGTTCGAGAATCCCGACGTCGCTAAAATCATGAACGCGCATTTTGTCTGCATCAAAGTGGATCGCGAGGAGCGGCCGGATGTCGACAAAGTGTACATGACGGCGGTGCAGGCAATGACGGGCAGCGGCGGTTGGCCACTGTCGGTTTGGCTCACGCCGAATTTGCAGCCGTTTTTTGCGGGAACGTATTTCCCACCGGATTCGCGCTACGGCCGGCCCGGTTTTCCGGATTTGCTCAAACGCTTGCACACGGCGTGGATGGAGCAACGCGAGCAAGTATTAAAATCGGGCGAAGACATTATTAAAGCGTTACAAGAACATACGACGATTGCCCACGCGCCAGATGCAGCCGTGAACTTCTCACCGATTTTGCGTACGGCGTATTCGCAATTTTACAGCAGCTATGACGAGCGTCTCGGGGGATTTGGCCATGCGCCGAAATTTCCGCGGCCGGTGGTGTTTAATTTTCTTCTGCGCTATTACAGCCGCACCAACGAAAAGGGGGCATTGGAGATGACGCTGGCGACTTTACGCAAAATGTGGGCCGGTGGCATGTATGATCACCTCGGCGGCGGCTTTCATCGCTACTCGGTGGATGCCTACTGGCGCGTGCCGCATTTCGAGAAAATGCTTTACGATCAAGCGCAGCTCGTGTGGTCATATCTCGAAGCGTATCAAATTACCCACGACGCTTTTTTTGCCAACGTGGCGCGCAATGTACTTGACTACGTGCTGCGCGACATGACTCACCCCGAAGGTGGATTTTATTCGGCGGAAGATGCGGACAGCGCGCCAGATCCGGCGCATCCGGAAGAGAAAGAAGAAGGCGCGTTTTATCTTTGGCGCCAGCCGGAGATCGTCGATCTGCTCGGTAACGAGAACGCAGAAGTTTTTAATTATTGTTTCGGCGTGAGCGATACCGGCAACACCATCAGCGACCCGCAAGGTGAGTTTCATAACAAGAACGTTTTGTATGCCGCTTACACGGTCGCCGACGCCGCGCGCCGCTTCAAGCGCTCGGAATCCGAAATCACCGCGATTTTGGCCGAAGGCCGCGAGAAACTTTTCGCAGTGCGAAAGAATCGTCCCCGCCCGCATCTCGATGACAAAATCATCACGGCATGGAATGGCTTGATGATCTCGGCGTTTGCCCGCGCCTATCAGGTTCTCGACGCGCCAAAATACTTACAAGCTGCGGAACGCGCCGCGAATTTTGTATTGAATAAACTTTACAACGCACAAACGAAATCGCTCACTCGCCGCTATCGCGACGGCGAAGCCAAATATCCCGCGCACCTTGACGACTATGCGTTTCTCACGCAAGGCTTGCTTGATCTCTATGAAGCCGGGTTTGACAGCAAATGGCTCGAACATGCCGTCGCGCTCACGGAAACGCAGAACCACCTGTTCTGGGATAAGAACGGCAGCGGCTTCTTCGATACTTCCGGTGCAGATGAAACCATTTTGCTGCGCACGAAGGAAGATTACGACGGCGCCGAACCTTCTGGCAATTCCATCGCCGCATTGAACCTGCTTCGACTCACGCAAATGTTCGATAAAAAGGAATGGCGGGAAATGGCCGAACGCACGCTGCAATTGTT
>JAJVHT010000146.1:13635-17693 GCA_022072515.1 bacterium | reverse complement strand
CGAAGGAAGATTACGACGGCGCCGAACCTTCTGGCAATTCCATCGCCGCATTGAACCTGCTTCGACTCACGCAAATGTTCGATAAAAAGGAATGGCGGGAAATGGCCGAACGCACGCTGCAATTGTTAGGCAGCCGTTTGCAAAGCACACCCCACGCTATGCCGCAAATGCTGGTTGTGGCAGATTGCAGTCTTGACAAGCCCAAGCAAATCATCATCGCGGGCAAACCGAATGCGCCGGACACTCGCGCTATGCTGCGCGCTGTGCACGAGCGGTTCATTCCCAACAAAATTTTGCTGCTGGCGGATGGCGGCAAAGGGCAGGATTATTTGGGAAACTATTTACCATTTGTTAAATCGATGACGATGCTGAATGGAAAAGCAACAGCGTACATCTGCGAAGATTACGCTTGCCAGTTGCCGGTGGCTGATCTTCAAATGCTGTTGCAGCTACTTGCCGAAAAGCCGAATATGCGAGCACAGCAACTTGAATGAAATGATGAAAGTGATTGCTTTGAGCGCTGGGCGAACGTCGTCACGGCGTCGAAAATTTTTGGCGTTGATCTTCAGCGTCATCTTAACTGCAACTGCTGTCGCTGCCCAACCCGTTCCCGCCGTCTATTGGCGCGCGGCGCAAGCGATGGGCACGGGCGATTATCCGACGGCACGGCGATTGTTCTCGACCTTGTTGATCGGAAAAGATTTTTATTTCAATGCATATTGGCGTCTCGCGCAATGTTATGCCTTCGATGGCCGATTTGACCAAGGGCAAACGTTTTTTGAGAACTTGCTTGGCCGCGGCGCGCCGGCGGGAGAAGTTTATAGCGCGCTCGCTTTTTTGGCGGAATTTCGTGGTGATCGTAAACAAACGTTGGATTATTGCTGGCAGGCGGTGCAACAGCGTACGGCATTTCTCTCGATTCATCAAAAGCTGATTGATCTGGCCCCGCTTTATGGTCTTGAACAAGACGTGCGCGAACATCTCACCCAGCGTCGGGCGCAGGATGCCGATGATTGGCTGGCGGAATATGCCCTGGCTTATTGGGAAACACTGCGCGCGCGGCCGGAAATTTCGGCGGCGCAATTCGCGCGCTTGGCGGCCGCCGGCCATTCGAGCTGGCGCATTTATTTTCGGTGGGCGATCCAGTTTATGCTCATGAGCAAGCTGGATTCAGCGCGCGTCGCCATCGAGCAAGGATTGGCCGCTACCACGGCGACCAATGATCGGGACGGCGCCGCGCAACTTTTCCTTCTCAAGGGCCATGTTTATTTGCGCGCAGGCCATTTGAATCGTGCCGATTCACTTATAAAGCAAGCCGGAAAAATGAGCCGGGAAAATGGCTATCTGGATTTGCAAGCCGATATCGCCGGCATGCTTTCGGGACTGCGCTTGCGACAGGGGCATTTGCAAGAGGCTCTGGCACATGCCCAAAATGCTCAGGCGTTGTCGAGCAAGCTGCATAATGCGTACGGCACAATGCTGGCGCATCACTATAAAGCGGATGTTTTTCGTGCGACAGGCTTTTATGAGCAGGCGATACGGGAGTGGACCCTAGCCTATCAAATGGCCGACTCGTTGAAAAACGAAAGCAATCGCCAGCTCATGGTGCATAATCTCGCTGCCGTCTATCAAATTTTGGGAGATCATCAACGGGCGCAAACTTATTTTCGGGAAGCGATTGCTTACGCGCGTAAATACCAACAATCCCTTTATCTGATTTCCTTCCTGCAGAGTTTGGCGGTTTCACTCGTCGAACTGCAGCATCTAACTGAAGCGAAGCAATATTATGACGAAGCCTTGACAATTGCGGAAAAGAATAATTTGACCGAATTGCAAAGCAACCTCTGGTTAAGTCTGGCCAATTGGGGGAAACGTGTCAATAATTGGCCGTTGGCGGAAAAAATGGCTACACAAGCACTAAGCACGGCCCGCCGAACCCAATCGCAAACCGGCATGGTTTCGGCGCTGGAGACGCTGGGTGAAATTGCGCTGCATCATCAGCAATTGGCGCAGGCCGACGCTTATTTTCAGGAAACCAAAAGACTGAGCGCCGCAGCCGGATTTTATGGCGCGTTAATCAAAAGCATAAATGGCCTCGGCATGGTTGCTATGGCTGCCGGCCATCATCAAGAAGCGGTTGTCGTTCTGCAGGAAGCAGCGACGTTGGTGTCGCACCGAATTTTTTCTTCCACCGGCGGAACGGCTTCGGGGTTCTTGCCTTTTGAAAAAGAATTATTTTTTACTTTAAGCCGGGCGTATGTGCGCCTGCAGCAACCGCAACAGGCGCTGCAAGTGGCTGAACAAATGCGTGATCTTGTGGTTCGCCGGCGCTTGCAACAAAGCGGGCTGCTCAAATATGCGGCGGTTGCCGATAGCCTTCGCCAGCAAGGCGCACGGCTGGACGCGATGCTTTTGAAAAAGCGGCTGCAACTGGTCAATATTTTTCCAGCCGACTCGATAAATATAAATGCCCAAAAAGTGCGCCTGGAGATCGCACAGCTTGAATGGCAACAGAACCGGCTTTGGGAAAAAATCGGTTTAACGGTGCCGCAATCTTTTGATGATCATATTTTGCTGCCGGTCACGACCTGGCAACAAGAGTTGACGGAACGTCACGAGCTGGCTTTGACATATTTGGTGGGAGAAGACGGCGTGCTAATTTTTGTGGTTGCTGGCGATTCCTTGCTTGCACACGAACTGGCTATCGGCAAAGCCGCGCTGCGAAACCTGATTGGCCAGGTTAATCCCGCGTTTTATTACGCGCTGCAAGACTCACAAAGTTTACAGTTGATTTCGCCGCTGTTTTTTCGATATAATGCGGAAACCGCCAACCAACTCTATCAAATGTTGTTGGCGCGATTTATCGGCCATGCGCGCGATAAAAGATTGCTGATCATTCCCGATGAAGATTTGCACTTTTTGCCGTTTGAAATTTTGCTCACCGCAACCGTGACAGATACGGTGGCCAAAGATTACAGGCGCTTTCAGTATCTGCTGCGAAATTATAGCGTCCGTTATGCCAGTTCGCTGGCTGCCGCGATGAACCATTCCCCGCAACAGCGGCAAATGCCGGCCACCGTTTTGGCGTTAGCCCAGGCGACGCCTCGCCTCAAAGAAAACGGCAATGGCGCGCGGGATCTGTGGCAAACGAAAAGCGAAGCTGCAGCAATTCAGGAAATTCTCGGCACGGCGGCCGTGCAGATTGCCGACGGCCCTTTTTCCGGCGATTGGCAATGGCGCAACGATTTATCGCAGCATCCGATCTTGCATTTTGCGGCACATAGTGAGGCGCAGAATGCCGAACCGCTTTCTTCGAGAATTATTTTGGAAGAAGATGAAACCGGCGCGGCCAGTCTGTATGCTTTTGAAATTTCCGCCATGCACTTGCCGGCAGGTCGCCTGGCATTTTTGAGTAGCTGCAACACCGCCTCCGGAATTCTGCGCGGCAGTGAAGGCATTCAAGGCTTTGTGCAGGCCTTTCGCGCCGCAGGGGTTCCTAGTGTGATCGGTAGTTTATGGCCTACGGAACCCGCGACGAGCACCAAACTAACCACGCAATTTTATGCCAATTTGCGCGCCGGCCAAAGCGCTGCCACGGCGTTGTGCGCCGCCAAACTCACTTTATTAGCCAACGATAGAGCCAATCCATTTTTTTGGGCGGCATTTCAATATTACGGTGTCGACCAGACTTTTCGCTTCCGGCAAAATCTTAACTGGATGCCTTTTGGCATAGTGATTTTGCTCGCTTTTATGATCGGATTCACCCGTCGATTGCGGGAGCAAAAAGCAAATAGGCGGTAACCACAGTTGCCTCTCGACAACGTGTCCCAATGCTATTTTGAAGTGGATTTTTTATCCTCTTCGCTCCAGCATTGGGACAAAGGCTTATATATTTCATCCGCCACCGCTACCACTCGGTGGTGGTGGCGGCGGTGGCGGCAACTCACCATCATTCGTTGACACCTCAGCTTTTTCCGGCCCATTGGGAGCATCGACGCCGCATGCCACTAAAACAACACACAGCGCGCAAAGCAAAAAAAACAGCCAAAAGCGTTTCA
>JAJVHT010000146.1:5571-13535 GCA_022072515.1 bacterium | reverse complement strand
GGTGGCGGCAACTCACCATCATTCGTTGACACCTCAGCTTTTTCCGGCCCATTGGGAGCATCGACGCCGCATGCCACTAAAACAACACACAGCGCGCAAAGCAAAAAAAACAGCCAAAAGCGTTTCATGTAATCGTTTCCTTTCTCGGCATTATGCCAGGTTCAGTTATTTGGTTTTACCCTTTTGTTAGTTGTAAATTTTGAAGAAACATTTATACCCCCTTTTTCTCCCCTGATTTTAATTCCATTGGTGTGAATTTTTTTAAGCAGTCGTTTTTTCGGCTGTAATCTTGAATTTTTTCTTGAAAAATTTTTGAAAAAAAGTTAAGATTTTTGCTGCTGCGGAGACTAATTAGATAGTTGCGGCGCAAAGAGTCGTTTCACGAGTGAAAAATGCCATTTAAGGTGTTGGGTGAGGCGAGCTCTGCGGAGTTGGCGCCCGAAGGTGCCACTTAGCACTCCACCGATTGATTTTGTGCTTGCTTTCCAGGCGGCAGGCGATTATCTTCACAGGGAACCTTTTACTATCGCGTCGGGGAAGGCGATAGCCGCCGCATCGTCACGGCTTGGTATCCTGCGCTTGAAAATATTGTTTTCGCATAGCGCGTGGAGCATACCAAAAAAGAGAGGGAAGTGGTGAAGGAGCAAAGGTTAGGAAAATCGGCGCAACTGGCCACGCCGCCTCGCTGTGACGAATGCAGGTTCACGTGAAAGGTAGGCCTAGCCGGCAACATTTGTTCGCAACGTTTTTTGCAGATGCCGGTGAAGCTACGCTAGTCAAGTGGACAACAGTGGAAAAACAAGCAAGGCGGGTTGTTAAAGCGTGAGCCCTCACCCGGACTGGACGAATGGATCCATTCGTCAGCTCGCACTGCGTGTCCGTTACTTTTTGCGAAAAAAATTTGCCGGCTTGGATCAGGCCATTCTCGACGATTTGGCGCAGGAGGTCATGCAGGCGGCTTATGAAGCCATGCTGCAACAACGTTTTGAAGCGCGACGCGGTGCACGTTTCGAGACGTTTGTTCTGCAAATTGCCCGGCACAAAGCGGTGGATTATTTGCGCCAACGTCGCCGTCGCCGCGAGGCGGTGGCGCCGCTGGATCTCATTGCCGACAAGCCGGTTGATATTGAACACGATGTAACCCAGTCTGATCTTCTCGAAAAGGTCAAAAGGGCAGTTGGCTTGCTCAACGAACGGCATGCTAAAATTTTACAACTGCATTTTTATGATGACCTTAAAATCAAAGAGATCGCCCGGCGGCTTGGTATTTCCGAGCAGGACGTGAGCAATTTAAAATCTTATGCCCTTCGCAAGGTAAGAGAAAATTTAGAGAAGAACTAAACCGGCGTCTTATTTGTAGTGCAGTCGTGGCCGGCGGCAGAGCGGATTTGCCGTACTGAATCCGGCAGGGGTTTTTTTTCATGACTTGCGATTTATTACAACGTGACGATAACATTATTGGTTATGTCCAGGGTTCTTTGAAACCAAGCGCTCGCAAGCGATTTGAAGAGCATTATTTTATTTGTGCGGAATGTTTTCAAGCTTTACAACGACTGGAGCAAATTGTTGTCGTGCTGCGGCATTATGGCGCCTATATTTTTCCAAAATCCGATGACGAAACCGCGCCATAAACCGGCCATATTTTTCTTGACTTTTGTTGGCTGGGGCTTTACTTTGTCCTTGTTTCAAAATCAGAACTTAAAACTCGTGTTGATTCAGCGCATGAAAAATCACCCATTTCGTTTAATAAATCTATTGTTGTTCAGCGTGGCGCTGCTTCTGGCTTGCGGCGCCGGGAGTGACCCGCGCCAAGTATCTGATGACTTTTGTTATCGCTATTTTATCAAGCTCGATCAAGCCCAGGCGCTGGAAATTGCCAGCGGGCTGGCGGCCGACAAATTGAAGAAAGAAATCGAATTGCTCAAGGGTGGCGCCCGCAATTTCCAAGATGGCGAACGCGAATTTCATCAAGCCAAACCCTTCATTGACTATAAAATGATTCAACGCACGGATCAGGATGCCGATCATGTGATGTTTCTTTATCATCTCCGTATCGAAGCGCGGCAAGGCAACGAGCAAATGCAGCGCGAAATTCTCGTCAGTACGATCCGTGAGAAGGGCCGTTGGAAAGTGAATAATTACGAAGACTACCGTTAATCCCACGAATATTCTTGCGACGGCTGGGCCGTGGTATTGCCATGAAAATTCCCACTACCGATTCAGCGCTTCTCCGCAAACTCGCCGACCTCGTCGGCGCTGAAAATATTTTCGCTTCGCCAGAAGATCGTCTCGCCTACGCCTACGATGCCACACCGATGTATGAGAGTATTCCGCTGGCTGCCGTGCGCCCCACCACCGTCGAACATGTGCAAGCCATCATGCAATTGGCGAATGCAGAGCGTTTTGTTGTTGTCCCGCGCGGCGCCGGGACCGGCCTTTCCGGCGGCAGCATCCCGGTCGCGCGCTCCGTCGTCATGCTTTTTCCCTCCTGGAAACGCATTTTAGAAATTGATCAAGAAAATTTGACGGCTTGGGTCGAACCCGGCGTGCTCACCGCTGAATTGCACGCAGCCGTGGAAGCGAAGGGTTTATTTTATCCGCCCGATCCAGGCAGCATGCGCGTTTGCACCCTCGGCGGCAACGTTGCGGAAAATTCCGGCGGCTTGCGCGGCCTCAAATATGGCGTCACCAAAGATTACGTCATGGGACTCGAAGTTGTTTTGCCAACGGGGGAGTTGCTGCATGTCGGCAATAAATGCGTCAAAGACGTTGCCGGATTTTCGTTCAAAGAATTGTTCATCGGCAGCGAGGGCGCGCTGGGAATTTTTACCAAAATTTTGTTGCAGCTTATTCCCAAACCCGCTGCGTCTCAAACCCTGCTTGCACTTTACGATGATATGCAAAAGGCCGCGGGCACAGTAGCCGCCATTATTGCGGCGAAAATTATTCCCTGCACTTTAGAATTTTTGGATTCCACCACCATTCGGTGCGTCGAAGATTATGCCCGCGTGGGATTGCCGACGGATGCCGAAGCGCTTTTGCTCATTGAAGTCGATGGCCATCCGGCTGCGGTTGCCGATGAGTTCGAGAAGATTCAGTCGCTTTGCCAAAAATATGGGGCCCGCGAAATTAAAATCGCCCAAGACGCGGCAGAAGCGGATAAATTAAAAACCGCCCGCCGTTCCGCATTTTCGGCGCTCGCGCGCATGCGCCCCACAACGATTCTGGAAGACGTCACGGTGCCGCGCAGCGAAATCGCGACGATGCTGCAGCGCATTCAAGACATCGGCAAAAAGTATAATGTGACCTTCGGTAATTTTGGCCATTTCGGGGACGGCAATTTGCATCCCACCTGCCTCACGGATGAGCGCGATCGCGATGAAATTCACCGCGTTGAAAAAGCGTTTGAAGAAATTTTTCTGGCGGCGATTGCGCTCGGCGGCACGATTACCGGTGAGCACGGCGTGGGGTTATCCAAGAAAAAGTTTTTGGAGAAAGTTGCCGGCCCGGCTGGCATCACGGTCATGAAAAAAATCAAACAGGTTCTCGATCCCAACAACGTTCTGAACGCCGAAAAGATTTTCGATCTAAAGCCGAAATGCGAATATCCTTTGCAGGTACCTCCCCGTTGAGTTAAATTTAAATACGAATTGGTGGCGCGCTCACTTTTTATTTTAAGGAGAAAAATTCGATGAAACGGAATTTCGTAAAAGTAGCTTTTTTATTGATGACGGCCGTCCTGGGATACTCTCTCACGATTCAACCGGTGAATGCCCAAGATAAAAGTAAAACCAAAAGTAAAGATCAACATGCGATGCATGACGCTATGTCTGCCGCACAAAGTCCGGCGGTAACAAAAGTTGTCGCCGTGCTTCATCCCACTGCGGGCAACATGGCGCAAGGCGTGGTGACTTTTACCCAAGAACAAGGCGGCGTTCATGTCGTTGCCAAGTTAACGGGTGTTCCTAAAGGTGATCACGGTTTTCATATTCATGAATTTGGCGATTGCAGCGCGGCGGATGGAACCTCGGCGGGTGGGCATTTTAATCCGACCAGCATGGCACACGCGGCTCCCACCGCGGAGAAGCGCCACATGGGAGACATGGGCAACGTTACCGCCGATGACCAGGGTAACGTGGCATTGGATTATATCGACAAGCATATCGTGTTGGCCTCCATTATTGGCCGCGGCATGGTTTTGCATGCGAATCCCGATGACATGACCACACAGCCGACCGGCAATGCCGGCGCGCGCATAGCGTGTGGCGTGATTGGCGTAGGCAAACCGTAATTTCCCCAATTATTTGATTTACAAAACGGCTCGTGGCAGATAATTTAACGAGCCGTTTTTTATTTTAGCAGATAATCTTCAAATCTACCTCGGATTGGCATAAAAATATGCGACTTATTTTTATGTAAGAAAACGTCGTCTATTGCTTGTGGCAGTTTTTTCTTGACTTTTGTCAGGAACTTTATTAAACTATGAATAGTTTATATATAAAATATTTCTATTGATACAATTTGTCCGAGCTTGGAGTTGATAAAGTAATGGTAACTATTCGTATCGCCCCGGCGCGCAGTACCGTGAGCGAATGTGAATTTACAAGATTGAGCAAATCTCGTAAAATGAGCGCCCGGGCGGTGAAATCGCTGAATTGTTACAAATAATGTGCTTGTGTTGAATAAATTTGGAGTAAACAAATGAAAACTTCCGTACACGGTCTCCATCACGTCACGGCCATTGCCGGCGACGCACAGGAAAATCTCGACTTTTATGTTGGGATCATGGGAATGCGTTTGGTAAAAAAATCGGTGAATCAGGACGCGCCGGATACGTATCATTTATTTTTTGCCGATGCGGTGGGCAATCCCGGAACCGATCTGACATTCTTTCCGTGGCCGGCCATGCCGCCGGCTAAATTAGGCATCGGTTTCACTGTCGAAGTGCCTTTTGCCGTAACCCGAGGCAGCCTGGCCTACTGGCAAGAAAGATTTGCGCAAACCAAAGTTGCGTTTGAAAAAATCGAAACACGATTCGAGGAGAAAGTTTTGCCGTTCAAAGATCCGCACGGTTTACAGTTGGCCCTGGTCGAAACGGATGATGCGCGGCAATTCGTCCCTTGGGAAGCCAGCCCGGTTCCTTCGGCGCATCAGCTTCGCGGTATGCATGCGGTGCGGCTATGGGAACGCGCTCTGCAACCGACGGAGATGCTGCTCACGCAAATCATGGGATTTTCGCATATCGGCACCGAGGCCGGTTGGCATCGTTATGGCGTTGACGGCGGCGCCTCGGGAAAAATCGTCGAAGTGAAAGAATTGCCACAGGAACGGCGCGGCCAGTGGGGAACCGGCGGCGTGCATCATGTGGCCTGGCGTGTAAAAGATTCTGCCGAAGAAATGACGCTTCGAAACGCCATCGTGCAAGCGGGGTTGTGGCCTTCGGAGCAAATCGACCGCTTCTGGTTCAAATCCGTTTATTTCAAAGAACCCGGCGGTGTGCTTTTTGAGTTGGCAACCGACGGCCCCGGTTTTGAACGCGATGAAAAACTCGCGCAGCTTGGCGAGCAGCTTATTTTGCCGCCGTGGCTGGAGCCGCAGCGCCAGAGTATCGAAGCCGCGTTGCCGCCATTAGAAATGCCGCGTACGCAAATGTAACCTTAATCGTTTGGAGAACAGGATGAACGAGGGCCTACATGCCGATCAACCGATATTAACCGCGGGCGAGGCGTTGGCACAAGCGCGTGCCGCGATGATCATGATTCATGGACGCGGCGCCGACGCCGAAAGCATTTTGATGCTGGCCAGAGAATTTAAGCAATCGGGCTTCGCGTATCTCGCGCCGCAAGCCGCCGGGGGAACCTGGTATCCGCAGCGTTTTCTCGCGCCCACGGCCAGCAACGAGCCGTGGCTCTCAGCAGCGCTTGCCAAGGTCGAAGGCGTGATCGCCCAAGTCATGGCCGCCGGCATTCCGCCCGAGCGCGTGATGCTCCTGGGCTTTTCACAAGGCGCTTGTTTGGCGTTGGAATACGCTGCCCGCCATGCGCGTCGCTACGGCGGCGTGGTGGGATTGAGCGGCGGCCTCATCGGCGCGGAGGGCGAGCCGCGTCACGACAATGGCAATTTTCTCAGCACGCCGATTTTTCTCGGCTGCAGTGATGTGGATTTTCATATTCCCCAAGCGCGTGTCGAACATGCTGCAAAAATTCTACAAGAGTTGGGCGGTGTGGTCACGATGCGTTTGTACGCGAACATGGATCACACCGTCAATCACGACGAAATCAAATTCGTGCGCGGCATGATGGCCGCGCTAATTGATCATGAAAGGCAGGAATAGCCATGAACGATATTGATCGGCAGCATCTCAAAACGGCGATACGCGTGTCACAACAAGCGCGTGATCATGGCAATCACCCCTTCGGCGCCATTCTTGTCGACGACAACGGTGTGGTCATTATGGAAGTGGAAAATACTGTGCTGACGGAACGTGATTGCACCGGCCATGCCGAAACGAATTTAGTGCGCATGGCTTCGTCTCGTTTCGCGGAAAAAAATTTAGCAAAATGCACGCTCTATGCCAGCACCGAACCGTGTGCGATGTGTGCCGCGGCGATTTTTTGGAGCGGAGTAGGGCGGCTCGTTTACGCCCTCAGCCAGGGACAACTGCATCAAATAATCGGCGCCTCAGCAGGTGACTACTTCTTGTTTTTAAATTGTCGAGAAGTGCTCTCGAAAGGAAGCCGGCCGGTGGAAGTGCTGGGGCCGTTTCTTGAAAATGAAGCAAAAAAAGTTCATGAAGGTTATTGGAAAAAATAGATGACAAGATCAGCGCAGAAAATCCGCACGGTCGCCGGAATCATCAACAGCATCGAGACGATGGAGGGCGACGGTTTTATAGTGCGTCGCCCCTTTCCGAAAAGCGCCTTTGCAGATTTCGATCCTTTCTTGCTTCTTGACGAGATGGGGCCAATTGATCTCGGGCCGGGGCAGGCGACAGGCGCGCCGGCTCATCCGCATCGCGGTTTTGAGACCGTGACTTATTTACTCGCCGGACGAATGGAACACAAGGACTCGCGGGGCCATTCCGGGATATTGGGCCCCGGCGATGTGCAATGGATGACGGCAGGCGCGGGTGTGGTACATTCGGAAATGCCGGAGCAAGAATTTGCCCGGCAGGGGGGCCGGCTGCACGGCTTTCAGCTTTGGGTCAATTTGCCGAAACGCGACAAGATGATCCCACCGCACTATCAAGACATTCCGGCAGAAAAAATTTCCACCGTGCAGAGTGCGGATGGTTTGGCGACCGTGAAAATCATTGCGGGAGAAGCGTTCGGCGCTCGCGCTGTCATTGCAACCCGGACGCCGATTTTGTATTTGCATTTCACGCTGCGGCCCGGCGCGAAGGTGTTGCAGCCGGCGCCGCCAGAATATAATGCTTTGGCTTATTTGATTGATGGTGAAGGTGAGTTCGGCGCCGACAAAAAGCAGGCGAGCGACGGCCAGATGGTGCTCTTCTCCCAAGATGGTGACGAGATTGCCATTGCCGCCGCGCCGGATGCCCAGGCGCCGCTGAATCTGTTGCTTATTGCCGGTGCGCCGCTCAACGAACCGATTGCGCGATACGGACCTTTCGTGATGAATACCGAGGAAGAAATTGAGCAGGCCATGAATGATTTCCGCAGCGGCCGGATGGGGCAAATTGAGTTTTGAACAAATTTTAGAAATGTACTATGCGACAACAACTCATTGATTTGCGTCAAAAATTATTGCATTTGCACCAAGTGCTCCTGGAGACAGAACGCGTTGCTTACGAACAAATTCGTGGGCGCGTGTCAAGCGGAGAGTTGCTCCAACTCATGATTCATCACGCCCAATTCGCCTGGCTGCAGCCGCTGTCGACGCTGATCGTACAAATCGACGAACAACTGAGTGCAGCCGAACCGGCGACTCCCGATGATCTCCGTCGC
>JAJVHT010000146.1:0-5471 GCA_022072515.1 bacterium | reverse complement strand
GCGGATCCCGATGGCAATGGGGTCGAGCTTTATACGGACCGGCCACGCGCAGCATGGCGCTGGCGCAACGATGCGGTGGAAATGGCAACGGATCCGCTCGATGTTAACGATTTGTTGCGCGAGATAGAAAATGAAACGGCGCCGTGGAACGGCGTTCATCCGCATACCGACATTGGGCACGTACATTTGCAGGTTTCGGATTTGAAAAAGGCGGAGGCATTTTATCATAATGTCCTCGGCTTCGACGTGACGCAACGGTCTTATCCCGGCGCGTTGTTTTTATCGGCGGGCGGTTATCATCACCATCTGGGCACGAATATTTGGGCCGGAAAAGGCGCACCGCCTCCGCCGCCGGAGGCGGTGGGACTGCGCGCTTTCTCGATCCGTATTCCCGAGGCCGCAACTTTGGAAATTCTGAAAAAACGAATTCAAGCGGCCGGCTTGACTTGTGAAGATCTATCCGCCCCACAGGATGGCGCAGGCCTTTTGACACGCGATCACGATGGCAATAGCATCGAGATTCGTGTGGCCTCTGCTTAGAAAACGAGCAAGAAGCGCACGTCCTGGGCTTCTCGCCCCCGATCATCTCATACCGTTTCTTAGTGCATTGCTTTGGCCTGCATAGAAATAAAATTCCGCTTTTCCCCTCAGGCAAAATTGGGGTAATGCCTCACTCCCGGGTGGAAAAAGTAGCGCAGCCATCCTGACTGCAAGCAAGATGCTTGCGCTACCCACCCGTTACTGAGGGATTACAAATGGGGATATTTACGCCTTGTTTTTTTCGCGAGAAAGTTTTATTGTATAGTTACGCTCGCCGTGATTTTAAGCACGATAAGTGGAAAAAGTTTTAGAAATGAAAAAAATGTGGATTTTGTCCGTGCTGCACTGGGGTGGCGGTTTACCGCAGTTTCATCTCATGTTGGAGTCACCGTTATGAATCGAACATTGAAAAACGTTTTGATTGTGATTGGCGCCGGACTGCTGCTGGCTGTCTTGGCAATTCCCAAAATCGGATCTTTGCAGGGAACCGCGAAAAAAAATAGCAATACCGCCAACGCCTCGCGTGACCAAAGGATGGCGGTTCGCATGCAACTCATTGCCGCCGAAATGCTGGGGGACAAAGTGATGACGGTCGGCACGATTTTATCAAATGAAGAAGTGGAGATCCGCAGTGAAATCTCCGGCAAGGTGGAAAAAATAGATTTCAAGGAGGGCGCGCGCGTTAAAAAAGGCGAAACCTTGCTGAAGATCAATGATGCCGAGTTGCAGGCGCAGCTCGTCCGGGCGCAGTATCGCCAGGCGCTCGCTGAGCAGGACGCGGAGCGCCAGCGCCAGTTGTTCGAGAAAAAATTGGCCAGCCAGGAAGAATATGATATTGCCGTCAATCAATTGAATATCGTCAAAGCTGACATTCAAATCATTCAAGCGCAAATTGCCAAAACTGAGATTCGCGCGCCGTTCAACGGCACCATCGGCTTGCGCTACGTGAGTGAGGGCAGTTATATCTCGCCGACGACGCGGATCACGACGCTGCAAGACTACAATTCGGTCAAGGTCGATTTCACCGTACCGGAAAAGTACGCGAGCTTGATTCGCCAGGGTGATCGCATCAGTTTCACGGTGGAGGGATCGGCGCGAAAATTTGCCGGCACCGTTTACGCTGTGGAAGCGAAGATCGATCCCACCACGCGCACGCTGCATATTCGCGCGCTCAGTCCGAATCCCGACGGCGTGTTGATTCCCGGCGCGTTTGCCAACGTTGAAGTCGTGTTGAAGGAAAAAGAAACGTTGACGATTCCCTCGTTCGCGCTCATTCCTGAATTGAAAGGATATCGGGTTTTCTTATACAAGAATGGCAAAGCCGAGTCGCAGAGCGTCGAAATCGGCAGCCGCACGGACGAATCTGTGGAAGTCACCCGCGGCGTGCAAGCCGGCGACACGCTGATCACCTCCGGGATTTTGCAACTGCGGTCCGGCATGGCAGTGCAGCCGGCGGAGAGCCTGTAGCGTTTGAAGACAGACCGACGTGATTTGAAAAAAATCTGCAAGTCTTTTTTCCAACTGGTAGATGAAACCAACTGTAAAAGCGTTCTCGTTGGGTACGTCTATCAATTCGCAGAACCCGTTTTTATATGAATACTGAGCGAATACAATTCATACTGCGCTTGCTGCTCGGCAGCGTCTTCATTTTCTCGGCCATCTCCAAGCTGCTTGGCGTCGGCCTGTTTGAGATTGCCATCGTCGAACAAGGCCTGGCCGCGACACGCGAGCAGGCGGCTTATCCGGCGCGGCTGGTGATTGCATTCGAATTGTTTCTCGGCGCCGCTTTGTTTTTTCCGTTTTATCTAAAACGAATCATTCTGCCAGGTGCCCTCCTCACGTTAGCTGCATTCACCCTGCTGCAAGGCTATCAAATGACCCTCGGCGAGGAGGCAAAGGACTGTGGCTGTTTTGGCGCGGTGCTTCCCCTGTCCTCGGCAGAATCATTGGCGAAGAACGTCGTTCTGCTCGGCCTGAGCTTGTGGCTGTTCAAAAGCACGCGCGAAGAAAAGCGGCAGGTCACTCTTCCCGTCATTTTGGCGGTGGTGAGTCTCGCCGCCGTGTTCCTGTTGGCGCCGGTTCGCCGCAATTATGATGAAACTTTTGCAAAATATACGCAGTTCGAAAAGTCTAGTCGCGTCGACTTGACCAGCGGCGACAAGCTCGTGGCTGTGTTCGACGCCGAGTGCGAGCATTGTCAGGAAGCCGCGCGTGAGCTGAGCACCGCGGCGGCGAAAAATGCGGATTTTCCGCCAATTTACGTGCTGTTGTTCAGCGAAAACGCGGCGGCGATTTCCGCATTTGCCGAGAAAACGCATACAAATTATCCATATCACCTCATTTCCGCGGATGAATTTTTCAATTTGATCGGTGCCAGTCCGCCGCGCCTTTATTGGCTGCATGACGGCAAGGTCAAAGCCCGCTGGGATGATGATTTCGCCAACAATATTCTTTCGGCGTTTAACATTGAAGCGACAGCAAGGTTACCGTAGCACCAACTTCCAATCTGCAAACAACGGCAAGCTGGAAGCTTGCGTTACAAAAATTCAACTTTAACTTATACTGGGAGATTTTACCATGTCTCTTAAACGTATTTTCAGTCTCGCGTTGATTTCTGCCATGGCGCTGTTGGGCAATTCTGTTCTTGCCCAAGACAGCACCAAAGCTCTCCAAGGCCCCAAAATCAAATTTGTGGAGACAAATTTTGACTTTGGCAAGGCGGCACAAAACACCGCGGTGAAGCATGTCTTCAAATTCAAGAACGTCGGTACGGACACACTCAAAATCGCGCAGGTGAAAACCTCCTGCGGCTGCACCGCGGCAGAAAGCTCGAAAATTATTGCACCCCAAAAAGACGGGCAGATCGAAGTCACTTACAACACCGGCGCGCAAATGGGCGAGGTCTCCAAGACGGTTTATGTTTTCTCCAATGACGTTGAAGCGCCGCAACGCAGCGTTTCCATGCATGGTATTGTCGAAGTTAAGAAAGCCGAAGAGAGCAAGAAAGCCAGTGCCAGCAACAAGTAGCTTGTTGTGATCTAAAGTTCGGAGGTAGCGTCATCCCCATGTACAAATTCTTTGGCGGTGTGATGATTGTTTTGTTGTCCTGGACAAATGCGCCAGCGCAAGCGCCGGAATGGATTGTCTACAACCGCGCCAACTCCGGACTGCCTGACGACGCGGTCTATGCCATTGCCTTGGCCAACCAAGTGGCGTGGATCGGCACGGCGAATGGCTTGGCAAAATATGCCAACAGCACGTGGACGGTGTACGACACGCTGAATTCGCCATTGCCGCATCCGATTGTCTCTGCGCTCGTTAGCGATCGCGACGGCGTGGTTTGGATCGGCACCAGCGGCGGCGGCTTGGCGAGTTTCGACGGCATGCGCTGGACCGTCTATGACAGCGCCAACTCGGACCTGCCCAATAATTTTATCTATACGATCGCCATCGACGACAACAACGTCAAGTGGATCACCACCGACGGCGGTTTGGCGCGCTTCGACGGCGCGAACTGGACCGTGTTCAATGATAGAAATTCCGGCATTTTAGAAAATTTTACTCGGGCGCTTGCTCTCGACCGTGATGGCCACAAATGGATCGGAACATTCGACGCGTTTAATGTCCGTGGGCACGTCATTATTTTTGACGATATTTCGTGGGTGCATCATAATTTGTGGGAACTCGGCATGCCGTCGAGCTATGCCGAGGTGATCGTGATCGATCAAAATAACGCCAAATGGATCGGCACTGCCGGCGGCGGCTTGGCGAGATTTGACGGCGCGCAGTGGGAAGTTTACACCCACGCCAATTCCGGCCTGCCCTCCAACGGGGTTCTGTCGCTGGCGCTGGAAGGCGCCGCGCTTTGGATCGGAACCGGAGACGGCCTCGCCCGCTTTGACGGCGTCGAGTGGAAAACTTTTCACAGCAGCACTTCCGGACTGCCGGATAATTTTGTCTTTGCGCTCGCCGTCGACTCGCGCGGCAACAAATGGATCGGCACTTTGATCGGCGGCCTGGCATTGTACCGCGCCGGCGGCGTGCAAACCGCCGTCGCTTCACCTGCCTCTGAGCCCCCCGGACATTTCAGTTTGGCGCAGAATTATCCCAATCCCTTCAATCCGCAAACCACCATCGCATTTTCATTGCCCACGGCGAGTCGTGTTACCTTAAAAATTTATAACGTACAAGGCCGCGAAGTCGTGACGTTGCTGCATCGTGAAAGAAAAGCTGCTGGCCATCATGAAGCCGGTTTCGCGGCCGGCCATTTGCCGAGTGGCGTCTATTTTTATCGGCTGGAAACGGATGGCTTCGTCGCCACGGAAAAAATGTTGCTGGTCAGGTGACAGCATGAAGTGAAAAACCAAATCGCGCTTCGCCATTCGCGTTGCCGGGAGAGCCGAGTATGAAAGGTGCGCTATTTTCCCTGCTTTTCCTCTTGCCAACCGCTGCACTGTTCCAGCAGCATGTTCAGGAAACTCAGAAGGACCAAGTGTTCACGATTGAAAATTGCGTCAACGAGTTTTCCCTTGCGAAGGCCGAGTCGACAAAAGCCGGCTACCAGTATTGGTTCGTTGACAAGAACTTTCTGGATGGCCGGACGCTGAAAATGAGTGTCGTGAAACCGCACGAGGCCACGCACGCGCCACACCGTCATCCTGAGGATGAATTTTTCTTCGTGCTCGAGGGACGAGCGGAGTTCTATCTCGACGGCAAGACTAAAGCCGCCGGCCCCTATACCAGCTTTTATTGCCCATCGAACTCTGAGCACGGCATCCGCAATGTGGGCGACACCATCTTGAAGTATCTGGTCATTAAAAAATATGAGCAGAAATAGCGCGGCGCTGGCATAAAATCGAATGGCTGCTTCGGATAACTATTTCATCATCACCACCCGTTTGGGCTTCCGGCGCTGGCGGGAAAATGACCTC
>JAJVHT010000058.1 GCA_022072515.1 bacterium | reverse complement strand
CTGCGCGAGCACGGCGTCGTGCGCATTTATGATATTTTTTTCGATTATCACGTGCTGCTCGATACCGACGCCTTTTATCGCCAGATTATCACCGCGCCGGAATTTCAACGCACGATGAGCACCGCCGAGTTTCATTATCTCGCCGGCAAATACGTCGCCGCGCGCGAGAAAAAGCTGGGCCTCAAGAAAAAATCCATCTTATCCACCGCCTATCGCTGCGGCGTGCCGATTTACACCTCGTCGCCGGGCGATTCTTCGATCGGCATGAATGTCGCCGCCAAAGTGTTGGACGGCAACAAATTGCAATACGATGTCAACGCCGATGTGAATGAAACGGCCGCCATCGTGCTCGACGCCAAGCGGCGTCAAGGCAAAAGCGCGGTGTTAATTTTTGGCGGCGGCTCGCCGAAAAATTTTCTTTTGCAAACCGAGCCGCAAATTCAGGAAGTGCTCGGCATCGCCGAAAAAGGCCATGATTACTTTTTGCAATTCACCGATGCGCGCCCCGACACCGGCGGCCTTTCCGGCGCGACGCCGAATGAAGCCGTGAGCTGGGGCAAAATCGATCCCGAGCAATTGCCCGACACGATTGTTTGTTACTGCGATTCGACGATTTCGATGCCGCTGCTGACGGCGTACGCCCTGGCGAAACATCGCCCGCGCCGGTTGAAACGCCTGTATGATCGCCGCGAACAAATGCTGGCCCGTCTAAAAAGTGAATACGCAAAAGTTCAACGGCGAGTGAAGAAGAGTTAAACCGATGCCGAATGCCGAAGCGGTTAAATTTTTGGAAGAAAAAGATGCGGCGTTTCTTGCCACCGTCGCCGGAGTTGATCAGATAACCTCGGAAAGGCAGCCGTCGCCGGGCGAATGGTCGGTGGGTGAAATCGTGCATCATCTCACGTTGATTGAACGGACGGTGCGCCGTTTGGTTTGGGCGTTGCGCTGGCGGCTGGTTGGCAGTCCGGCGCGTCCCGGCATTCAAAAAACCGCCGCAATGGAAAAAGTCGGGAGTCGGGAAGGACGCGTCAAAACCATGCAGCGGTTTCTGCCGTCACATGGACAGTCGCTGCAGCGTTTGCTGGAAAGCTACAAACGTGAACGCCAAAAAACGTTACAGCTCGCGCGCCGCGCGAATTTCGACAAACTGCGGCAACGCGCGTTTCGGCATTATGTGTTGGGCTATATGAATGGCGAAGAATGGCTGCTGTTCAACGGCTATCATCAGGAACGGCACCGGCGGCAAATTGAGGAAGTGTTGCAGCGGGTGGCGAATAAAACATAGGTAAAACATCCGATATAAATGTGCGAGGCAGAATATGCCAGAGGTTTCGACTAAACAACGCGAAAATATTTTACACCGGCTCGACGAGAGTCTCGGGGTTTTGGAAAAGAGCCTCGCCGGACTCGCGGAAAAAGATTGGCGCTTCAAACCGGCGCCGGAGCGGTGGTCGATTGGTGAAATCGTGCATCATCTCGTGCTCGTCGAGGTGCAGCGTTTGCAATATTTAAAAGAATTGCTCAATGGCCGCCGCGAGAGCGCGGCCCCGCGCACGGAGGCAATTCCGGAAATTTCCGTTTATCGCCACAAAGAACAACGCGTGCAGGCGAAAGAGGATATGCTGCCGACGCCCGGCATTCCCTCCAAAGTTTTGCTGACCGGTTTTCGGCGCGGCCGCGCCGAGATGCGTGACTTTGCGAGCACCGTAGATTTGGCCAAATTGCAAAACGTCTGGCTCATGACGAAATCCCTCGGCGCCTTGAATGGCGCCGAGTATCTCGAATTTCTCGCGGCGCACACCGAACGCCACGCCGATCAAATTCAAAATATACGCCAGGAAATTGCGCGTGCTTAATTTTGCGCCATAAGCAACCAATGGCCAGTCACCAGCAACCCGCAACGAATCAACCATGTTTTTCCTGCAATTCATCAGCAAATTCATCAAAGTCATGCGGGCGGGCGCGAGCCCGGCGCAGATTGCCGGCGGCTTTGCGCTCGGCGCACTGATTGGCTTCATGCCGTTTTTCTCCCTGCAAAGCGCAGTGATCTTCGGCATCATCTTCTTGCTCAACGTCAACCTCTCCGCCGCGACTTTGGCGATTTTCGTTTTCAGCTTCGGCGCATTTCTGCTGGATCCACTTTTTCACGATCTTGGCTTTTATATTCTCACCGGCATTCAAGCGCTGCAAGGTTTGTGGACAAAGCTGTATAACATGCCGGTCGCGCCGTTGACGCGTTTCAACAATACCGTGGTAATGGGAAGTTGCGCCGGCGGGCTGGTGTTGCTGGCGCCCATTTATTTCGGCATGAAAAAACTGGTGGTCGCCTATCGCGAAGGGCTTGAAACCAAAATTAAAAAATGGAAAATCGTACAGGTCATCACCGGCAGCAAGCTCTGGCAGTGGTATGAACGGCTGCGCGATTGGCAGTGGTGAGACCACAAAACAGATAAAAAGCAACAAGGATAAACTGCGACCCGAAATTTGGGTCTTTGCAGAGGATTTAAATTGATCATGCGCAAAGGTGCCATCTACTTTCTTCTCGTTTTCGCCGCCCTCGTTGGTGTCGTGCTCTATTTTTTCCGTGATCGTTATCTCGAACGTTGGATTGAGAATAGCTGCACGGAAACGAATCGCGCCCGGGTCGAAATCGACAATTTTCATTTCAGCGTTTTTAATCTGACTTGCAAATTCGACCGGCTGCAGTGGACCGACCCCCAAAACACCTGGACGAATCTTTTTGAAACCGGGCCGGTTGAATTCGGCATTGAGTTGCGTCCGTTGTTCTGGAAAAAACTGATTGTGCGCGAGGCCAAGATTGCCGGCATTTTGCTCGGCACCAAGCGCGCCACGGACGGCCGGGTTGATTTGCCCCCGGAAGAACCGGGATTGTTTGATGAATTCGCCGCGAGTATTGAACAGCAGATCAAAGCGCTGCCGATCTTGAATCTCCAGGCACTGAAACAAAAAATCAATCTGGACAGCCTGGTCAATGTCGACCAACTGGCCGTGGTGCAAGGCGCGCAAGCCATTCGCTTCGATGCCGACAGCACCGGCGCGAAATGGCAGCAGTTCATCAAAACATACAATGCGCCGGCGAAGATTGGCGCGCTACAAGCGCAGGTGCAAAGTCTCAATTTGCAGAATCTCAAAACGATCGACGACTTCACCAGCAATTTGCAAAGCGTGACGAAATTGCGCGATGAGGTGACGGCGCTGCGCGATGAGATTACCACCAGCCGGAAAAACGCCGAGCAGGATTTTGCCCGGATTGTCGGCGATATCAAAAATCTCGACAATCTCGCCGTGCAGGATTTCAATGCCGCCAAGCAAAAACTCGGCATCGCCGATTTCAATGTTAAAGACGTCGGCAAAATGCTCTTTGGCAATCCGCTCGGCGGGCGCTTTGCGGAGATCATGCGTTACGTCGATCTGGGCCGCGAATATTTGCCCACGGCGCAAAAGCTGATGGCGATCAACAAAGTGGAAAATCCGCCGCGCTGGCAGGGACAGGATATCGCATTCCCGCGCACGTTTGCTTACCCGAAATTTTTATTGCGGCACGCGCTCATTTCCGGCGCCACGAACGCCAACGTCGCCGAGGCCTTGCAACTCAAGGGCGAAGTATGGGGGATTACCAGCGATCCGCCCATTTACGGCAAGCCGACTGTTTTCGATGCCCAGGTTTTCAAAGAAGAGTCGAATGCGTATCAAGTGCGCGCGGCGTTTGACCACACCTCGGACGTTCCCAAAGACACACTGAAACTCCGCGCCGCCAATTTTCGTCTCGGCGAGGTTGATTTGAAAAACGACAAAGCATACTTGCCTGCGCGTTTGCAGGCGAATCGCGGTGCAGTCAATGCGACGTTGGCGCTGGCCGGAAAAAATGTGCTCGGCAAAATCACGCTGGACATCGATCAAGTGGATTTTCAATTTGGCGCAACGGCGGCCGATGAAATCTCGGCGCTGATCCGCAGCAATGTTTTTCGCCCGTTGGAGCAGTTGCACCTCACCGCCGAAGTGCAGGGCCTGACGAATGCGTTGCAGTTTCACATTGGCTCCAATCTTGACAATATTTTTGCGGCGCGCGTGAATGAGCTGGTGCAAGCGAGCTTCGCCCGCGCCCAGCAGGAAATCCGTTTGCGCCTCGACCAAGAAGTTGCGAAACGCCGCCAGCAGGTGGAAGCGCTTTATGCGGAAAAGCAAAAACAGGTGATGGCCGAGCTGAACAAATATCAAGCCCTGATCGACGAGCAACTGGCCGTGGTCGAGAACAAGAAAAAGGAAATCGAAAAACGCATTGAAGACGAGAAGAAACGCGCCACCGGCGCAGCGAAGAAAAAATTGGAAGATAAGTTGAAGGGGCTGGTAAAACCGAAAAATTAAGATTTTCAACTGTATTCATGCCACTTTCTGCAGCTTCGACTTCTTTTTCCCAAGGCGCTCCCGTCCCGGATGATGCCTTTTTGCGGCAGTGCATTCACTGCGGTTTTTGTTTGGCGTCATGTCCCACGTACGCGTTAACAGCGCGGGAAATTTCATCGCCGCGCGGCCGCATCCGGATGATGAAAAATGTCGCCGAGGGAACGACAGCCATCGATGAGATTTTTATGCACGAGATGTTTTTCTGTCTCGATTGCCGCGCCTGCGAAACCGCCTGTCCGCCCGGCGTGCCGTACGGCGCGCTCATCGAAGCGGCGCGGGCGCAGGTGGAAAATTTTCGCGCTTCCCAGCCGCGCGGCCGGTCGCGCCTCAAAGATTTTATTCTCGGCAAAATTTTTACCGAGCCGGCGCGTTTGCGGCGAATCGCGCAGCTGCTGCGTTTTTACCAAAAATCCGGCTTGGAGAAAATCGCCATGCGCTTGCGGTTGCCGCGTTTATTCGGCAAAAAAATGCTGGCGCTGGCGCCGTTGGCGCCGCGCATCGAGGCGAAGTTTACGTTTGACCGGCTGCCGGAGCGAATCCAACCGCATGACGGAAAAATCCGCCATCGCGTCGCCTTGCTGGTGGGATGCGTGCAAGATGTCGCCTTTGCGGCGGTCAATGAAGATACGGCGATGGTGCTGGCAGAAAACGGCTGTGAAGTGATCGTGCCACGGCAGCAAGTTTGTTGCGGCTCATTGCATGGGCACACCGGCGCTTCTCATCACGCGCGGGAATTGGCGAAAAAAAATATTGCGATTTTCGAAGCGCTGAAGGTCGAGGCCATTATCGCCAACGCCGCCGGCTGCGGTTCGTTTATGAAAACCTACGGCCATTTGTTCGCCGCAGAGCCGGAGTGGCACGAACGCGCAGCAAAATTTGCGGCCACCGTGAAAGACCTCAACGAATATTTGATCGAAATTGGTTTCAAAAAACCGCCACAGACGTTGGCGCAACGCGTGACCTATCACGATGCCTGCCATCTGGCGCACGGCCAGAAAGTGACGCGCCAGCCGCGCGAAATCATCCGCGCGATTGCCGGCAAAAATTATATCGAGCTTGAAGAAGCGAGTTGGTGCTGCGGTTCGGCGGGAATCTACAATCTCACCCATTTCGAAACGGCGATGCAGCTTTTGGAGCGCAAGATGAAAAATGTTTTGGCGAGCGGGGCGAAAATCTTGGTGACCGCGAATCCGGGTTGCGCGATTCAATTGCAGCACGGCTGCCGCCAAGCCGGCGCCGAGATCGAAGTCGTGCATCCGGCGACTTTGTTGCGGCGGGCGTATGAAGCAAACAGTATGCAGTAACCAGTATGTAAAACCAGCCACCAGTAACCTGCTACCAAAACTCACTTCATGAAACTTTTGTATTTGGCGAACTGATCTTCGCTGCCGTGCAACGCCGCCTCGCCGGCGATCTGCTTCACCGAGATGATGCGGCTTTCTTCCAAATTGAGGTGAATCTTAAAACGGCAGTTTCCGACTTTTTCCACCAAAATGGCCAACCGGCCGGGGCTGAAAGATTCCACTTGCAGATCATTGAGATTGAGATGATACTTTGCGGCAACGGCGGCGATATCCGTTTCGTAACGGCCAAAAGCATACTCTGAAAAAGTCATGGCTATACTCGCGCAAAAAATAAGAAAATGGGAGCGCCGGGCGACGGTCAATTTATCGAATTCATCAGCAAGGTGCAAGCGTTTTTTTGCGTGAAGCACGGCCCGGGCGCGATGGCTTTCACGTTTGTAAAAACCGGTTGTCCAATTCGAACTTCACGCCGGCTTTACTTTTCGATCAACTCAAACTTGACTTGCAGCTCCGGAAAAATTTGCCGGACGACGCGGTGGGGGAATTGCGTGTCAATATTTATCATCACGCGGGAATTGCCGACAAACGATTCCAAACGAAAGCACTCAAACACGCCAGCCGGGACGGTGACGGATTCCAGGCGCGAGACCCAGGCGCGCACGAAGCTTTTCTCATTTTGCAAGCCGTTGAAAAGGGGAAATTGGAGGGTTTTGCCAACGGCCAAAGCCGACGCCCGAAAGAGATGAGGAACGAGGTAAAGATCAGTCGTGCCGGCCGGCAGCGCGAGATCGACGCTACGGACGCCGCCCAGTTCCAACGGCCGCTTCATTTCACCGGTCACGTGTTGGCCGTCAAAACGATACTCTAATTTTAGTTCATGGTATTGATTGTTGCGCGCAATGACGACTTGGGTGGTCAACGGCTGCAAACTGGTATCGTCGCGCATGGTCACCACCGCGGTTTGTTCGAACAAGCCGGAAATGGATTCGACGAGATGAAGGGTGCCGGCGGCATTCTCACGGCTGATGGTAACGCTGGCGTTACCGACAATCACGGCGCCGGAGAGCAGGCGGTACGGCAAAGTTTCGGGAACGAATACGGCGGGGTCAAACTGTGCATGGGCGGGCTTGACGAGCATTCCCGCCAAAATGAAAAGACCAAAAAACGCCTTCATGATTTTTCTCCTCTTCTTCCATAAAGAGCGCAACAAAAAGGTTTTTTGCAACGAAAAGCGCAAGCTGCAAACAAAAGAGATCTCCACGGACACAGCCGCAACGAAAACTATTCTTAAATACATGCAATAAAGTTCGGATGCGCAAGCGGATATCTTTGTAGAAGGATGAGGAATTCCCGTCAAAGAAAAATCCCCCACGGATTCGCGCTATCCTTGGGGGATTCCTTGAATAGAAGGCGTACAAAATTCATTCATGCCGCAGCGCGACAATGGGATCGAGCTTGGCCGCTTTGCGGGCCGGGAAAATACCGAAGAACAACCCGACACTGAGCGACATGAGCACGGCAACGAGCACCCATCCGATTGGCATAGAATAAGGAAAGCCGATGAGTACAGACGGAATCAGCGCCACCGCCAGACCGACAACGATACCGATAAGTCCGCCCATCCCTGAAAGCGTCGCAGCTTCAATGAGAAATTGCCACGTGATTTGACCGCGCGTCGCGCCGATGGCTTTGCGAATGCCGATCTCCGCCGTACGCTCCGTCACTGAAACCAACATGATTACCATCACACCGATGCCGCCGACCATCAAGGCGATCGACGCCAGCACCACCAAAGCCAATGCCACTTTATCGGTCAACTTTTTGGTAAACTCGAGCTGCGCTTCTGCGGTGGTCAACGCAAAATCATCCGGCTGGCTCAGCGGCACTTTGCGGCGCATGCGCATCATGGCGCGCACGTTTTCTCGCGCCGCATCAACATTCGTTTCCCTGTCCACGATGATATTAAACTCCGGGCCTTGCCTCCACCAGAGGAAGTCACGTTCAAAAGACGTGTAAGGCACCGTCATAAAATTATCCGCCAGCCCGCCAAATATCGTTTTGCGTTTGCCAAAAACGCCCACCACTTCGTACTCTTTGCCGTTGATGCGAATGCGTTTGCCAATTGGATCCTCATTTGGAAAAAGCGAGTGGGCGGCTTTATCGCCGATGGCCACGACATTGCGGCGATGCTCTTCCTCGAATTGAGTAAAGAAACGGCCTTCGGCAACGTTAATGTTTTGCACATGCAAGAACGGCTGGTTCGTTCCCAGGACTTGGATGAGCTGAGACTTGCGGTCTTTGTATTTGACGACGGTGCCGCGGCCATAAACGATCATGACCCCGCGCACATGCGGCAAAGTCGCCAAGGCCGAAGCGTCATCGACGGAAAAATTCTTGCGCTTTTCCCATTCTTCGTGGCCCTCCCCGGCGAAAAAATCAGCTTTTTGCAGTGACAAATACGGCGTGCCTTCGCCGCTAATGGTGCTCGCAATAAATTTTTCCAACCCGGACAATGTCGCGACCATGCCCATGAGACTGGCGACGCCGATCATCACGCCGAGAATGACGAGAAAGGAACGCATCTTATTGCCCCGAATCGTCATTAGCGCTTCGCGAATGGCCTCGTAAATCTGGCCGCGTATTTTTTCCCAGGATTCCGGTTGATACTTTTTCATACGGTTTTTCTTATTTTTTTATTTTTGTTGCCTTATTCTTGCCGCAGCGCGACAATCGGATCGAGCTTGGCCGCTCGGCGCGCGGGAAAAATACCGAAAAACAAGCCGACACTGAGCGACATGAGGACAGCGATCAGCACCCATCCCACCGGCATAGTATAAGGAAAGCCGATGAGTATGGACGGAATCAACGCCACGCCCAACCCGACAAAGATACCAATCATTCCACCCACCCCTGACAGGGTAGCGGCTTCAATGATAAACTGCCAAGTGATTTGACCGCGCGTGGCGCCAATGGCTTTCCGAATGCCGATTTCGGCAGTGCGCTCCGTGACCGAAACCAACATGATCACCATCACGCCGATGCCGCCGACCATCAAGGCAATTGACGCCAACACGACCAAAGCCAATGCCACTTTATCGGTCAACTTTTTGGTAAACTCGATCTGCGCTTCTGCGGTGGTCAACGAAAAATCATCCGGCTGGGACAGCGGCACTTTCCGGCGCATGCGCATCACGGCGCGCACGTTTTCTCGCGTCTCATCAAGATCTTCTTCACGATTCACAATGATATGCAGGTCCGGGCCTTGCTTCCACCAGAGAAAGTCGCGTTCGAAAGAAGTATAAGGTACAGCCATAAAATTATCCGCCAGCCCGCCAAATATCGTTTTGCGCTTGCCAAAAACGCCCACCACCTCGTACTCTTTGCCGTTGATGCGAATGCGCTTGCCAATCGGATCCTCATTCGGAAAAAGCGATTGGGCGGCTTTGTCGCCGATGGCCACGACGTTGCGGCGGTGATCTTCTTCAAACTCGGTAAAGAATCGGCCTTCGACGATATTCATGTTTTGCACATGCAAAAACGGCTGGTTCGACCCCAAGAGTTGAATGAGCTGAGATTTACGTTCTTTATATTTGACCACTGTGCCTCGGGCATATAAAATCATGACCCCACGCACATGCGGCAAAGTCGCCAAAGCAAAGGCATCCTCGACAGAGAAATTCTTGCGTTTCTCCAATTCTTCGTGCCCCTCGCCGGCGAAAACATCGGCTTTGAGGAGCGACAAATACGGCGTGCCCTCATCGCTAAGGGTGCTTGCAATAAATTTCTCCAACCCTGACAAGGTCGCGACCATTCCCATGAGACTCGCCACGCCGATCATCACCCCGAGAATAACCAAAAAAGAGCGCATCTTATTGCCCCGAATCGTCATCAGTGCTTCGCGAATCGCTTCATAAATCTGGCCGCGTATTTTCTCCCAGGATTGGGCTTGCGCCTTTTGCATGCTGCACCTACTCACGAAGTGAGTCGTTTATCTACATTTTATTTTATCCTTTTGCCTTACTCATGCCGTAACGCCACCACCGGATCGAGCTTCGCCGCTTTGCGCGCCGGATAGACGCCGAAGAACAAGCCCACAATAAAGGATATGAATAACGCTACGATAATCGACCACGGCGCGACCCGATAAGGCAACGGCGAAAAGGCAGCGACGAGATAGGCGGCAAAAAAACCCAAAATGATGCCCATGATTCCACCAACGATCGTCAAGGTGATCGCTTCGACAATAAACTGCATGGTAATATGGTGGCGTTTCGCGCCCAACGCTTTGCGAATGCCGATCTCCCGCGTGCGTTCGGTGACCGCGACGAGCATGACGTTCATGATGATGATGCCGCCGACCACCAGCGTAATGCTCACCACGCCGATGAGCGAGCCGAAGATGCCCTTGCTGATCGCCTCCCAAATCGATAACAACTGCTCGGAGGTCGTGATGTAAAAATCATCTTCCTGGGACGGTTTCAGCTTGTGCCGGATGCGCAGAATTTGTCGAGCTTCTTCCTGCGCCGCTTGAAAAGTTTCCATACTCGCGGTGCGAATGGGAATCGCCAGCGACCGCCGGCGCGAACCGAAATGCTTCAAATGCGTCGTGATCGGAACGAACGCAAAGATATTTTGATTCGAACCGAGGATTGAGGGTTTCTTTTCACAAACGCCAATAACGGTGTAATGGCGGCCGGCGATTTTAACCGTTTGTTGGATCGGATCCGTGTCGGGAAACAGGCTGTTCGCAATCTCCGAGCCGATCACACAAACCTCGCGGCGCTGCTGGACATCAAGCTTGGTCAAATGGCGGCCCTGGGCGATCGGAAAGTCGCCCATCGCCGCATACTCTTCAGTGCGGCCGCGAATCTCGACATTATCGACAAAGCGCCGGCCGTTGTTGAGCCGCCCGTTGCGATCCATCGCCGCGTCGGTAAATTCGGCCAGCGCCATCTCTTCGCGCAGCGCCTCACGATCTTCCAAAGTCAAATTGGGGTTTTTCAGCGAAGCGAGAAATTTGTCAAAATCCGTCAAAATTTCCCACTCATTGACGCGACTGACTGTAAAGACGTTGCTGCCCTGCTCAGCAATTTCATGTTTGACATAATAATCCATGCCGTCGACAATCGACACGACGGCGATGATCGACATGATGGAGATGACGACACACAGAATCGTCAACGCCGACCGCAGCTTGTTGGCCCACAACGCCCGCAAGGCAATGGCAAAACCTTCCCAGATTTGTTGCATGGCTGGTTGCTGGTTTACTGGTTATTGGTTGCTTGTCGCTGATTACGGAATACTGAAAGCCGAATAATGATCACTAATTTTCTTTCTTCGTTTTTTGTTCAGCTTTCACGAGATCATCATTGCGCAAGCGGCGCAGCGCGCTGAACGGGCCGGTGACGACTTCTTCTTTCGGCTCGAGGCCGGAAACGACTTCGAAGAACCGATCACCCGCGATACCGATTTTTACCTCGCGATACTGGACTTTGCCGTCTTTGATCACAAACGCGCCCTGCACTTCTTTCTCTTTGGTCGTGTCGCTGGCGGCACCATCGGTGGCTTTGCTCTTGCGCTCTTTCGGGTTCAACGGTTTTAGCTCCGAGGGCTTGCGCAACGTCAACGCTTGAATCGGCACGGCAACCGCTTTTTCGCGATACCCGGTGGTAATTTCTGCTTTGCAGGACAGGCCGGGGCGCACATTCGGAATCACATCCGTCAATTGCACGATCACTTCAAAACTTGTCGCCTGCTGCTGCCCGCCGCCCGACGTACTCAAAATGGGACTGTGACCAACTTTGGTGACTTGCCCTTTAAATGAGGTGTCGGGATAAGCATCAACTTTGACAAACGCTTCTTGTCCGACTTTCACACCGACAATGTCGGTTTCATCGACTTCAATTTCGGCTTCGATGACGGAAAGATCGGCGACGGTCAGCAACACCGTGGCCGGATTGTTGAACGCGCCGACAAAAACGTTTTCGCCTTCTTCAATATTCCGTTTCGTGACCAGTCCGGAAATATCGGAGTGCACATTCACTTTTTGCAGCTCGTGCTTGGCATTCGTCAGCATCGCCTGCCAGCGCTGCACCTCCTGCTCCGCAGCTTGGGTTTGCATCTTCTGAACATCAAACGTGGTGCGCGCCTTTTGCAACAATTCTTCCGAGGTCAAATTTTTTTGAAACAACGCTTGCTGGCGCTCAAACTCTTTTTGCGACTGCTGCAAATTCGCTTTGGCCAAATCCAGATTCGCCCGCGACGCCGCCAAGCTGGCCTCGCTTTGCCGCACATTGGCTTCTGCCGGCGTCGGATCGATTTGCATGAGAAAAGCGCCTTTATTGACCGGATCGCCTTCATCGACGGCCAGTTTCACGACTTTGCCGCTGGTGCTGGCGCTGATATCCACCGAGGTTTTGGCGCGAATCTTTCCGGAAGCCGAAACCACGGCGCGCAATTCACGCGCTTCGACTTTTTGCGACTCAACTGTGGTGGCGCTCTTGCGACTCATGCTTAAATTGGCAATCACCAAAATCGCAATCACGGCCACCAAGCCGATGCCGATCCACAGCTTCTTCTTATTCATGTTCCTCCACTCTCGCGTTTTAATGGCGGTTTATAGGTTAAATTAAGGATAATATAAAATGTCGTAATATTTTTACGCAAGGGCAAGTGGAAAGATGCAACAAAGTTACGGAAAAGCGGCAAACGGTCATGCCCGGCTGGCGCGCTTGCGCTCGTCATAGCGAATGAAGTGATGAGGCCGCGATTAAGGCTATCGTTGCGCCAGACTGGCGAACACATGCGCCATCACATGTTTTCCGTATTTTTCTTGCAAAGATTTGTTCGCCCGATAATCCGAGCCGCGGACGATTTGGCGGCAATCGCGTGCGCCGCAGTTGCAGGGCAAAACAAAACTCGCCAGCGTTTCACTGGTGGCATAATCATAAGTCACCTCTTCGCCTTTTTTGATCGCACGCCGCGCCACCATCGTATCGTCGTCGAGGAACCACGTATTGGGATCGCAACTGTGATTCATAAAATCTGCCGGGTCGAAAGGCGAACCTGCAACCGGCCCATGATACCATTCGTCGCCGACTTGATAAGCGAGCCGAAAAAAACTTTCCTGCTTGTCTAACGGCCAATTCCGAATCGTGTCAATGTGATAACGCGGCGCATTCGGACCTTGCCACCAGGTGACTTCACCCGCTTTGATCTCCGCCGTCGCAAATAATCCTTTGCCTTGAATGCCGCTGTCTTTGACAATGATTGCAGAATGTAGCATATGATTTCTTTCGTTTGTTGAATCGTTGGCGGTTGGATTGTCGATAGGCATAAACCGGCTAACCGGCCAACCGTTTTTTAAACAACCCGACCTTGAGATAATCATCGCCGGCAAAATCTTCGCTAATGGGCACGTCTTGCTCCAACTGGAAGCGGTTGGCGAAGAGCTGAAAAAATTTTTTCTTGGGCCAATCACGGTAATTGGTGCAGGCCAGCAAATAGCCGGGTGGCCGCAGCACACGGGAAAAATCATCCAACATCGCTGCATAGCTCTTTTCGACGATGAAGCGCGCGCCGGATTTTTGCGTCGAGTAAGTCGGCGGGTCACAAATGATGAAATCGAAAGCGGCGTCCTTTTGTTTGTGGAGAAAAGGCCCGGCCTCTTCCCGGCGTTGGCGCACGACGGTCACCTGGTTGAGCCGCTGATTTTCCTGCGACCAGCGCAACCACTTCCCAGCGGTATCGACTTCAATGACCCGGCTCGCCCCGGCTTTGGCCGCCGCGATGGAAAAACCGCCCGTGTACGAAAAAAGATTCAGCACTTCCTGTCCCGGTCTGACGATTTCCTGCACCAGTTGGCGCGCCGGCTTGATATCGAGAAATAGTCCCGTGCTGTGACCTTCGTGAAATGATACCACGAATTGCAAATTATATTCATTGATAATAAAACGCGGCGGCGGCAATTCGCCGAGTAGTGCAACCGGCTGATAAATTTCCGCCCGTTTATCATCGGCAATATGCGAGAGATTTTCTGGCCGAAATTTTTTGACAGCGCCGCGAAAAGGCAAACCGGCTTGCTGCAAGCCGTGGACAAACGCCGGCACAATTTCGGACAGGCGCGCCGGCGGAAAATTTTCATAATAGGTGCACAACAAATAACCAGAATAGTAATCAATGGTTAGGTGGGGCTCCAATTCATAATGGCAAAGCCGAAAGGCGGTGCAGCGCTCAAATAACTTTTGGCGCTTGCCAAGCATCGCCGTGATTGCCGATGAAACCCTGGTCGCTATTTCCTGGACCGCCATGAACTGACCTTGATTTTGCACATATTGTTGTCACGCTGCATCATTCATTGCCACGCCATAATCTATTTTACAGGCTGAGTAAAGTCAAGGCATTTCTCTAACATTTTTGAATTAAAAAATGTTCGATGCTGAGACATTTCCCGCTTCAAAATTGGGAAATGTTAAATTTGGTTGATTTTCAACCACCTGGTTGATTTTTGGACGCCGTTTAGCGTATTTTCGCCGGAAGTATAATAAAAATTGCATTCAAGCAGTCTTTGGGGCCAGCGAATTAGAGGCGAGATAGCATGATCTAAGTTTAAAAAAATAAATAAGCTTTACGAAGGCGACACGCTCTTGTATTTTTTTCAACAAATACACTATATTTTGTGGGTAATGGCATATTGATTGCATAATAAAAATATGTTTTTGTCAAAAGGACTTTGTAATCTCCGGGCCTCAGAATGAGGCCCATTTCACCTAACCTTTGAGAAAGCAACTGTGGACTACAGGACGTCAAACCTCCCGGAGGAGTCGATGGAAAAAGGCATCGTTCAAGTTTTTGGTAATGGCACTGCATCTTCGGAACAATTGGAACACCTTCTGGAGAGCGAAGGCTATGTCATGCAGCAAGCGCAAAATTTAGAGAGTTTGCAAGAAGTGGTGTTGCGGGACCGGCCCTCGGCAGTGGTAATTGATTTAGACGAATTTGGCGACAGCACATGGTCAGCGTGCCAGGAATTAAAAGATGATCTGGCCACACGCAAAGCGGCGCTGATTTTGTTGTCATCGAATGATGATGAAAATTTACGGATCAAGGGGCTGGAAGCCGGCGCGGATGATTTCGTCGCCAAGCCGTACAGCCCGCGGGAATTGTTGGCGCGCTTGAAAGCGATTGCCCGCCGCATTACTTCCGGCGACGCCAAAAGAATTCGCGTGAAAGATATTGAAATCGATCTGGACGAGCACCGCGTTCGCAAAGCGGGCAAGCCCATCGATTTAACATACATCCAGTTCAAGCTTCTCTATCTGCTGGCTTCGCGTAGGAACAATGTGTTTAGCCGTAAGGAAATCCTCGAGAAGGTTTGGGGCAAGAAGGTTTATGTCACCAACCGGACCGTGGATGTGCACATCAAGCGGCTGAGAGAGAAGCTTGGTGAATATAAGTATCCGTCTCAATATATCGAAACGATTCACGGCACAGGTTATCGTTTCCTCTAATACCTCATTTTTTCCTCCCTCCGGGCCCCTGGCGCAAGCCGGGGGCTTTTTTATTTTGGGGAAATGGCATGGCTTGCAAATGCGTGATCCCAGCGAAAGCCGTGGACTTTCCCTTTAAACCGCCTCCCTTCCATGTCCGCCCGATGCTGCCGCGAGAAATTTATCATTGACAAACTCTTGGTGAATGCGTACATTTAACATATATGTTTCATCGGTGGCGAAGCAAAAATCGCCATCAATTTATGCATGTGAGAAAGAAACGACGTAAAAACCGCCCAGGGCGGCAGCGGCTTAAAACTCAAAACCCAAATTACCATTGTCAGCAAATCCATCGCGACCCAATAAACTCAACTTGATGTGGCTGTGCGGCTGAAAGACATCATCGAACCCATCAAAACCGATTTGGAGGCGTTTGAAAAAGAATTCAAAGCCATTCTCAAATCCGACATTTTTTTAATTGACAAAGTCGTTCATTATTTGATTTCCCATCGCGGCAAACGGCTGCGCCCGATGTTGGTTTTGCTGGTGAGCCGGCTTACGCCCGCCTCGCCTCTGAACGGCAATGGCGGTGAGGGTCTCCCGGCGCCGGCAGTCCACCCCGCGAACAACGGGCACAACAGCATCAATGACAAACGGCTCAAAGCCGCCGCGATTCTGGAATTGCTGCACACCGCCACCCTCGTGCACGATGACGTCGTGGACGATTCCTACCGCCGGCGCGGCTTTCCAACGATCAACTCGATTTGGAAAAACAAAATTTCCGTTTTGATGGGAGACTATTTGTTTTCCAAATCCCTGTTGGCAATGCTGCATCTCGGCGATCTGAAAACTTTTTCCATCATCTCGCACACCGCCGAGCGCATGAGCCAGGGCGAGTTGCTGCAGGTCGAACGTAGCCGCGATTATTGGATGGAAGAGGAAATTTATTTTCGCCTGATTGCCGACAAAACGGCGGCGCTGCTCGCCGCTTCTTGCCAACTCGGAGCGCTGGCTGGTGGACAGAGCGAGGCCGCGATTGACCGCTTCGGCGAGTTCGGCGAAAAACTGGGCATCGCTTTTCAAATTCGCGACGACATTCTCGATTTGCTCGGCGAAGAGAGCAGCACCGGCAAGCCGATCGGCAACGACATTCGCGAAAACAAAATCACCCTGCCGTTGCTGCACGCCTTGAAACAGGCGGATCGGCGCGAAGCCAAAGCGATCATCCGGCTCGTCAAAAAAAATGCCGGCTGGCGCTCGCGCCCAAGCGATTATCGCGACATTGTCAATTTCATCGAACGGCACGGCGGCGTCACCTACGCGATGCAAACGGCGAATCGGTTCACCGAAGAAGCGGTGGCACTGCTGCAATCGTATCAGGATTCGCCTGTCAAAACATCGTTGATCAATTTGGTACGTTTCATTACGGCGCGCGAGCATTGAGCCTTAACTGAGGAATTTTGCAGTTTGAATCGTGACAGAGCAGCGGGGACAAAAAGACGAGGGAACGAAAGGCAGTGCCAAACGCGACGCCGTCTTTTTTCTCTTTTGCCTCGTGGCGGCAAAAATTACTGGCGTGAATTTATTTGCAGCCTCGGCGTTTTGTTCTTTGTCAGGTGCGGGCCGGCGCCTGACGTGCAAACGGTGCAGGAAAGCCGCATTTTGATGGACACATTAGTGTCGATCCAGGTTTATGCACCCAAGCCAGCGGATGAACTGCCGATACGCAGCGCCATCACCGCTGCGTTCAGTGAAATGACCCGTCTCGATTCCTTATTCTCGGCATATCGCAACGATAGCGAAGTGGCATTGATCAATCGCGAGGTCGCCACCCCCAACGGCGTTATGCTGTCAAGTGCAGTCGACTCGGTGCTACACGTGGCGCAATGGGCAGCGCAGATTTCCCACGGCGCGTTCGACGTCACGGTGGCGCCGATTTTGCGCTTGTGGGGTTTCGGCACGGATTCACTCAAGCTGCCCTCGCCGGAGCAAATTGTGGCGCGGTTGCCGTTGGTCGGTTATCACCATCTCCTATTGTCGGCGAGACGAATAAATTTTCGTCAGCCGCATATGGCAATTGATCTCGGCGGCGTGGCGAAAGGCTACGTCGTAGATCGTGGTTTGGAAATTCTCCAGCAAGCGGGTATTCGGGATGTGATGATCACCGCCGGCGGCGATTTACGCGTGATCACGTCGCCACTTACCGCCGGACGCCGGTATATTTGGATTCGACACCCTCGCCCTGCCCATCCCGATAGCGCCGCCAGCTCGTTCTTCGGCCGTTTCAAGCTCGCTGGCGACGGGGCGGTGTCGACCAGCGGTGATTATGAAAGATTTTTTATACACGAGGGCAAGCGTTATCATCATATTATCGACCCGCATTCGGGATATCCAGCGAGCGGCGCTGTCAGCGCCACGGTGCTGGCAAAAACTTCCGTGCAGGCCGATGCGCTGTCAACGGCGCTGTTTGTTTTAGGACCGGAGCGCGGCATCGCGCTGGCCGATTCCTTGCCCGGCGTCGAAGCCATGATGATTTATCAAACGGGGGAAAAGTTACAATGGCGCGCGACCAGGACATTTCAAAACATTTTGGAGAAATAGCATCAGGAGAGATTCATCATGCCAAGATCACTTGTAACCGGAGGAGCCGGATTTCTCGGTTCACACATTTGCGAATACCTGTTGAAAAAAGGCCATGAAGTCATTTGCATGGATAATCTTTCAACGGGAGCCATCGCCAACATCGAGCATTTGCAATGCGAGCGCTTCAAGTTTGTCAAGCACGATGTCACCGAGTATATTTACCTGGCCGGACCAATCGACTACGTGCTGCATTTTGCCTCGCCGGCCAGCCCGGTGGATTATTTGCAAATGCCGATTCAAACTTTGAAGGTTGGCGCTTTGGGAACACACAAAGCGCTGGGCCTGGCAAAAGAAAAGAATGCGGCTTTTCTGCTCGCCTCCACTTCGGAAATTTACGGCGATCCGAAGGAACATCCGCAGCGCGAAGATTATTGGGGCAACGTCAACCCCGTCGGGCCGCGCGGCGTTTACGATGAGGCCAAACGTTTTGCCGAAGCGCTCACGATGGCGTATCACCGCTTTCACAACGTGAACACCAAGATCGTACGCATTTTTAACACTTATGGGCCGCGCATGCGCCCGCATGACGGCCGCGCCATTCCGACGTTCGTGCCGCAGGCGCTGCGCCATGAGCCGATCACCGTTTTTGGCGATGGCTCGCAAACGCGGAGTTTTTGCTACGTTGACGATCTCGTCGACGGCATTTATCGTTTGCTGATTTCCAGTTGCCACGAGCCGGTGAATATCGGCAACCCGCACGAGATGACGATTAAAGAAATGGCGGAAACAGTGGTGCGGGCGACGGGCAGCTCGAGCCCAATCGAGTACAAACCGCTGCCCATCGATGATCCGCAAATCCGCCAGCCTGATATTACCCGCGCCCGTCAATTGCTCGGTTGGCAGCCGCGCGTCAGCCTGGAAGACGGCCTCAAACAAACCATTGCGTGGTTCAGACGGCAGCCGGAATTTGCAAAATAATGTGCCTCCGCAAAAAATCCTAATCATCCGCCTCAGCGCGATTGGCGATATTTTGTTGGCCACCCCGTTGTTGCGCGCGCTGCGGACGGCATTCCCCGCCGCGCGTGTGGACTTCGTGGTAAAATCCGCTTTTGCGGAAGTGTTGCGCCATCATCCCGCCATCGACACGTTGCACGAATTGAATCCGCAAGGCGGGTGGCCGGAATTGCGGAGGCTCGGTCAGCATTTGCGCGAAATGCGCTACGACGCGATCTTTGACATTCATAAAAATTTTCGCTCGCGGTATTTGACCTTTGCCGCCAAGCCGCAGCAAATTTTGCGCTATCGCAAACACATTTTTCGGCGCTGGCTTTTCGTCAACCTCAAAGTTAACTTGCTGCGCCAAGTGCCGCCGATTTATCGGCGTTATCTGAACGCCGCAAGGCCATTGGGTATCACCGCGCCAGCGCCCGCCGGCGGGCGCTGGCTCGAATTATTTTGGCGTGCCGAGGATGAACGTGCCGCCGATTATGCCCTATTGGCTCGTCACTGGCAGCCGCATGTTCCTTTAATCGGCCTCGCGCCGGGCGCGGGTTATTTCACCAAACGCTGGCCGGTGGAATATTTTGGCGAATTGGCGGCAGCTCTAATTCGCCAGGGAAATCATGTGGCCATACTCGGCGGAACGCAAGATGTTCAACTCGGCAAAATGATTGAGCAAAAAATCGCGCTGCCGCAAAGAACACACTTGCTCAATCTCGTCGGCGAGCTTTCGTTGTTGGGTTCGGCAGCCGTGGTCAAACGCTGCCGCGTGTTGGTCGCCAATGATTCCGGTCTCATGCACATTGCTGAAGCGACCGGGACGCCGCTGCTCGCCCTCTTCGGATCGACGACGCGGGAGTTGGGCTTTTTTCCGCACTTGCCAACGTCGCGGGTGGTTGAAAATGCGGCGTTAGCGTGCCGGCCTTGCAGCCATCTCGGCCATGCGCAATGCCCGCGCCGGCATTTTCGCTGCATGCGCGACCTCGCGCCGCAGGAGGTTTTGATCATGGTGCAACAAATGTTATTGAACAATAAAGCAGAATTCTTGTCCGCTTGATTGATGCAATTTGCTTGTTCATTTTTGCCATAGGAGGTTTATGGGAAAATCCGCTGCCCGGAATCAATTTCCGGAATTGATGCACCCGAATGGACAACAAACGGTCAGGCCGCCGCGGCCTGTGCATCAAAATATCGCGCACCTGGCCCGCCGCGTCGCCACCCTGGCTTTGGAAAAAAAGGCCACGGAAATCAAAATTTTTGATGTCAGCAAGCTCACCAGCGTCGCCGATTTTTTTGTCATCTGTACCGGCAGCGTCGACACTCACGTTCGCGCGATTTTCGAACATATCGTCGACGAAATGCGAAAAGAAGATATTCGCCCCTGGCATGTGGAAGGGCGCGAACGCTATCAATGGGTTCTCATCGATTTTGTTGACGTCGTCGTTCATGTTTTCCAACCGGAAACGCGTGAATTTTATGGGTTGGAACGTTTGTGGGGCGACGCTCAAATTGAGGAAATTCGCGACGAACCGTTACCAACTCCCAAATAAAACATGATCCTTTCAGCAGAAAATTATTTGCACGGGTTGCTCACCACACTCATGCAAAAAAACGGCTGGCCGGTCGAAGCCGTGACTGTGGGCCGTCCCAAGCAAGAAAGCTTTGGCGACTACGCCACACCGGTCGCGATGAGCCTCGCCAAAACCTTGAAAAAAGCGCCGCGGGCCATTGCTGAAGAAATCGTTGCGACGCTGGATTATGACCGCCAGCTCATCGCCGCCATTCAGATTGACGGGCCGGGGTTTATCAATTTTCGCTTCGCGCCGGGTTACTGGCAAAGCGTTTTGGCGGAAATTCTGCAAGCCGGTGAATCCTACGGCCATTCCCATTCCGGCGCCGGCAAAAAAATCAACATGGAATTCGTGAGCGCCAACCCGACCGGCCCGCTGAACATCGTCAGCGCGCGCGCCGCTTCCATCGGCGACGTTTTAGCCAATCTTTTTTGCGCCACCGGCGCCGAAGCCACGCGGGAATACTACATCAATGACGCCGGCCAGCGCGTCCGCATGTTGGGCTATTCGGTCAGCTCGCGTTACATGGCGCTCTTCGGCATTGACGAGCCTTTTCCCGAGGATGGCTATCACGGCGACTATATTAAAGACTTGGCCGTGGCATTGCGGGAGGAATTTGGCGACCGTTTCGTCAAGCTGGCGCTGGACGAACGCGGCGAGCAGTTGACCCAACTCGCGCTCGAGCGCATGATTCGCGCGCAGAAAGAAACACTGGAAAAATTTCGCGTCCATTACGATCTCTGGTTCAGCGAGCAGAGTTTATTGGACGGCAATCGCCAGCAAGAAGTACTTACCGCCTTCGCACAAAAAAATCTGAGCTATCGCCAGGAAGAGGCGCTGTGGTTCCGTTCCTCGCAATTCGGCGACGAGGAGGATCGCGTGCTGCTCAAGCGCGACGGCGAGCCGACCTATTTTCTCGGCGATATTGCGTATCACATGGACAAATACCGGCGCGGTTTCAATCAGCTTTATGATTTGTGGGGGCCGGATCATCACAGCCATATCAAACGGATGGAAGCGGCCATGACGGCGCTGGGCTATCCCCCTGGCAGTTTTCAAGTGCGCATCATCCAACAAGTGAACTTGCTGCGCGGCGGTGAAGTCGTGAAAATGTCCAAACGCGCTGGCAACATCATCGCGATGACGGAGCTGGTCGAGGAAGTCGGCGTCGATGCGGCGCGCTATTTCTTTTTGATGCGCAAGCTCGATACGCCGATGGATTTTGACATCGACCTGGCGAAAAAGCAGACCGAGGAGAATCCGGTTTACTACGTGCAATATGCGCACGCGCGCGTTTGCAATATTCTCGCGCATGCGCAGGCCAAGGGCATCACGCTTGCCGAGACGTACGATCTCGGGTTGCTGCAAACGCCGGAAGAAATTGCCGTGCTGCGCAAGCTCGCGGAATTTCCGGAAACAGTTTCCAAGGCGGCGCAGTTTCTCGAACCGCATCGCCTAACGATTTTTTTGCAAGAATTGGCGGCAAGTTTCCATCATTTTTATCACGATCATCGCGTCGTGAGCGAGGACGCGGCTTTGACGCAAGCGCGCTTGCGCTTGGTCGAAGGTGTGCGCCATGTGCTCGCCAATGCGCTGCGGTTGTTGAACATTTCGGCTCCGGAAAAAATGTGAACTGGATGCTGGGCGCTGATTTTGAGTTGCGCGTAATCAAAAATTACTAGCTCCGAGCTTCGCACGGCATCATGAAAGGAAAATCATGAATTTGTTGGTCATTGGTTCGCTGGGGTTGGACACGGTGGAGACGCCGTTTGGCGTGGCGGAAAAGGTCATTGGCGGCACGGCGATCTATTGCAGTGTTTCCGCAAGCCATTTCACCCAAGTGAATTTGGTCGGCGTCGTTGGCGAAGATTTTCCGGCAGCCGATATTAATTATTTGCGCAGCCGCGGCGTCGATCTGGAGGGTTTGGAAATCAAACCGGGCAAAAGCTTTAGTTGGGGCGGCCGTTACGGTTTCGATCTCAATTCCCGCGACACGCTTTTTACCGAGCTCAATGTTTTTGAAACGTTCAATCCGCGCATTCCGGAAAAATATCGCGACACGCCGTTTGTTTTTCTCGGCAACATCGGGCCGGAATTGCAGCTCAGCGTGTTGGATCAAATCCACAAGCCGCAGCTCGTGGCGTTGGATACGATGAACTATTGGATCGAGCGCACGCCGCAGGAGCTGGCGCGCGTTTTAAAGCGCGTCGACGTGTTGCTGGTCAATGATTCGGAAATGCGCCAGCTTTCCGGCGAGCATAATTTGATCAAAGGGGCGCGGCGCGTGCGGGAAATGGGGCCGCAGATTATCATCGTCAAAAAGGGTGAGCATGGCGCGATCATGATCACCCCGGAGAGCTTTTTCTACGCGCCGGCCTATCCCTTGGAAAATGTTTTTGACCCCACCGGCGCCGGCGATACCTTTGCCGGCGGTTTCATGGGGTATCTGGCGCATTGCGGCGCCATCGATGAAAATATTCTGCGCCAGGCCATGATTTATGGCAGCACCTTTGCCAGTTTCGTCGTCGAAGATTTCAGCATTGACCGTCTGCGCCGTTTGCATGAAGATGAAGTTCGCCACCGTTTCATTAATTTTCATGAGATGACGCGCTTCGTGCGGCCGTGGGAAGAATAAAAAACGCCGCGCTGGATTGCTGGATTATTGGAGTGCTCGCTCACAAATCCAACGATCCAGCAATCCAACAATCCAAAACTCAATTTTGCCATGCCCACCCAAACCGAGAAGTTCTCGCTTGCCACCAACGGTTTCACCGACATTCACGATCTCACCCCCCGCGTGAGCGCGGCGTTGGAAAAAGTTTCGATGCAAAACGGCATCGTCACCGTTTTTGTTGTCGGCTCGACGGCGGGAATAACGACCATCGAATTCGAGCCGGGTTTGCGCAAAGACTTGCCGGCGGCATTTGAGAAACTCGCGCCGATGAACATGCGCTATCATCACAACGATACGTGGGGCGATGGCAACGGTTATGCGCATGTGCGTGCCGCCTTGCTCGGCCCTTCGCTCGTCGTGCCATTTCAAAATGGCACTCTGCTCCTGGGCACCTGGCAGCAAATCGTGCTCATCGATTTTGACAACCGGCCGCGCCAGCGCGAAATCGTGTTGCAATTTATGGGAGAATGAATCTCATGCCTCATCTCGCCTATTTTGACTGCCTTGCCGGCGCCAGCGGCGACATGATTCTGGGGGCGCTCGTCGATGCTGGTGTACCATTGGAAAAACTCCAGGAGACCGCCAACTGTCTGGGGATTGCCGGCGTGCAATTGAGCGCGCAGCACGTCAAGCGCGGCGAATTTTTTGCGGTCAAAGTCGACGTGCATGCCCCGCCCGAACATGCCCATCGTCATTTGCATCACATCGAAGCTATTATCGACCAGGCGAATTTGCCGGCTCCAATTCGCGATCAGGCCACTCAGGTCTTTCGGCGGCTCGCGGAGGCCGAAGCCAAAGTGCATCACACCACGCCGGAAAAAATTCATTTTCATGAAGTCGGAGCGGTGGATGCGATTGTTGATGTCACATGCAGCGTGGCCGGCCTGCACTATCTCGGCGTCGAGGAAGTGGCGGTCTCGGTTTTCCCGCTGGGCGGCGGCACGATCAAATGCGAGCACGGTCTCATCCCGGTGCCGGCGCCGGCGACACTGGAATTGCTGCGCGGTTTTCCCGCACGTCCGGGACCAGTGGAATCGGAATTGGTCACCCCCACCGGCGCTGCCATTCTGACGACATTGGCCAAGCCGGGCGCGCAACCCACTTTTGTGCCGCAACAAATCGGCTGTGGCGCCGGCACACGTGAACACGAAAATTTGTCCAACGTCTTGCGAGTTTTCATTGGCGAAACGGCGGTGGCGGAAACCGCCGATACTGCAATTTTGCTCGAAACCAACATCGACAATATGAATCCGGAATTTTATCCCTATGTCATCGAGCGCTTGTTGGAAGCCGGGGCGATGGATGCCTTTCTTATTCCAATCATCATGAAAAAAGGCCGGCCCGGAATTCTGTTGTCGGCGTTGCTGCCGCCGGAAAAAGCTAAAACCGTCCTCGCGGTGATTTATGCGGAGACCACAACGCTCGGCATTCGCATGCGCAACGTCAATCGCCACAAACTGCGCCGCTGGCAAGAACGGCGGCACACTTCACTCGGCGAGGTTGAAATCAAATTTGCCGAATGGAGGACACCTGAGGGCCGCCTGCGCCAGACCTTCTCGCCCGAATTCGAATCGTGCAAAATTCTGGCGCGCCAACATGCTTTGCCGCTGCGCGAAGTTTACGAACGGCTGCGCCAGGAATTACAAATTTAATCCGAAGGCAGCGCCAATGCTGAAAGAATATTTGACTTTGCCAGTGCCGCTTACTATCTTGTGTAGGTAGGCAATCTGGCGACGCAAGGTTTAGGAGAATTTATTATGATTCACCATCAGGAAAGATGGTTACTACTGTTCACGCTGTCAAAAGCGCTCACTTTGGCGGGAAATACGGCGCCGGCGGTACATGAATCGAAATGCCTGTTAGCCATTCGCGCCGGTGATATTGCTTATGCCAACTTTGATAACCACGCCGCCTACGGCGAGTACAGTCACGCGGTCGCGCTGGACTCGTCCAATTATGAAGCCTTGTGGAAATTGGCGCGGGCGTACATCGACGTCGGCATGAGTTTACCTCGAAACGAAAAACCGCAGCGTTATTTTTGGGCGGAAAAGACAGCGCGGCGTTGCGTTTTTTTATACCCGGATAGCGCCGAAGGGCATTTTTTCTTGGCGGTGGCGCTGGGCCGTTATGCACTTTTTGTCGGCGGCAAACGTAAAGTTCAAATCGCCCGGGAAGTCAGAATTGAAGCCGAGCGCACGTTGCACCTCAACCCCAAACATTACGGCGCCATGCACGTGCTCGGACGCTGGCACTATGAATTGGCCAACTTGAATTTCCTCGAGCGCACGGTGGCCAAACTCATCTTCGGCGGGTTGCCGCCGGGGGCCAGTTACGAAAAGGCCGCCGCTTATTTTGAACATGCCATCGCCCTCAATCCTGGCGCTCCGGTGCACCGGCTGGATTATGGCCGCACCTTGATAAAACTTGGCCGCTTCACAGCGGCGCGCCAGCAGCTCGAAAAATGTACGGCGCTGCCGCAGGTTTTCTGGGATGACGATCAACACCAGCGCGAAGCCCGGCAGTTGTTGGATAAACTTCCTAAATCATAACCCAATAAGTTGAAAACTTATTAACCTGTTAATTTAACTTTATGGCTCGTCAAACTTCCGGCGCAATTCTTTGTCCGAGCTGCGGCCAGCTCATCAGTGTGAATGCGGAAACCTGTATTCATTGCGGCCAGCGCCAGCCCGGCCTCTGGGGATTTGGTCCGACGCTGCGCAACCTTTTAAGTCATTATGGGTTCACAGAAATTTTTAACGCGTTTTGCATTCTCCTATTTGGCATCAGCCTGATTTTAACGCCGATGACCTACATCTTTCGTTCTTTTCTGGGACCAAGTATGCCAGCACTTGATTTGCTCGGCATGACGGGCGCCTATGCCATGCAAGAAGGGCGGTGGTGGACGGTGGTGACGGCGATTTATCTGCATGGAAATCTCTTGCATATCTATTTTAACTTGTCCGCGATCCGGCAATTGGCGCCGGCGGTCGAAGAATTTTTTGGCACGGCCCGCTTTATTTTGATTTTTACGGTCTCTGGAATCCTCGGTTTTGTCGTCTCAAATTGGCGGGGAATACCGGCGACCATCGGGGCTTCCGGCTCGTTGTTTGGTTTGTTGGGCGCCTTGGTGTACTACGGCCGCGACCGCGGCGGCGCCATGGGGACGGCCATTTATAAACAAAGTTGGCAGGGCGCCGTCGCCAATCTCTTGATGGGATTCCTTCTGCCGTTTATCAATAATTGGGCGCACATGGGAGGATTTGCCGGCGGGTATCTCGTCGCCCTGCTTTTGGGATACGCGGAAAAACGCCGTGAAAATTTAGTGATGCAACTATTGGCCCTGGGGGCCGTGTTGCTCACCATCATTTCCTTCGGCTTCGTCATCTGGAGAATTGTTGTTCTTAAAATTTAACTTGGGGGCAATTTCTAACTGCGTTCCTAATCGCGTACAGACTTCGTCGCACAGCATCAGCCCCTCGCGCGTCAACTGCAAGTAATGATCGCGGCGAACCAAGAGCCCTCCTTTTTCCAACTCCTGGACCACACCCTTGAAGGTTTCGTCAAACGAGCGGCGAAACTGCTTGGCGAAGGCCGCCAGATCGACGCCGCGGCGTTGCCGTAAGCCGAGAAAGGCCGTTTCAAAAATCTTTTGCTGCTTCGTCAGGGGCTCGGCATTATCCTCGGGACAACGATCCGCCGCCAGCGCCGCAAGATATTTGCGCAAATTCGCGACATTCCAGAAGCGACGCTTGCCGTCATACGAATGCGCCGAGGCCCCCAAGCCGAGATAAGCGCTCCCATCCCAATACTTGATATTATGCCGGGCTTCGTAACCGGGTTTGGCGAAATTGGAAACTTCGTACTGCTGCCAGCCGTGCCGTTCGAGAAAATCAATCGTGAATTGGAAAAACGCGCGTTCTTCTTCCTCGCTGAGCGGTTGAATTTCACCTTTGCGGATTTTAACCTCCAGCGGCGTCCCCGGCTCGATGGTGAGATTATAAGCTGAGATATGTGTGGGCCGCAGTTCCACGGCTTGCGCCAAGTTGTCCTGCCAGCGTCCAAGCGTCTGCTGCGGCAGCGCGAAAATAAAATCCATGTTGATATTCTCAAAACCGGCGTGCCGCGCCATCACCACCGCGTCAATCGCCTGTTGCGGCGAATGAATGCGATCGAGTCTTTCCAGTTCGTCTACATGCAGCGACTGAATTCCGAGACTAAGCCGATTGATGCCCGCGGCCCGATAGCGCGCCAACTGTGCGCTCGTTATCGTCCCGGGATTCGCTTCGAGGGTGATTTCCGGATGCGCCGCAAAATGGAAGGAAGCAAAAGCCGTGTCGAGAATTTCGGCAATTTCCGGCGGAGCGAGCAGCGAGGGCGTGCCGCCGCCGAAAAAAATCGTCGCGAAGCGCTGGCGCTGCCAAAACGTTTCGGCCGCGCGCAACGCCATTTCTTTTTTCAAGGCCTTGATATAATCCGGAAGGCGCGACTCGACGCCGGCGACCGTGTAAAAATCGCAATAGACGCAGCGTTTTTCGCAGAAGGGAATATGAATATAGAGCGCCGCCGTGGGCATGACAATACGTGGAGAAAACAAAAGCTCAAGAAACTGCTATCACGCGAATAAAAAAACCACGCGGGAATTTTTCCGCGCGGCTTTTTTATTCGCATGAAATTTATTTTATCAACTCGCCGAGACGCAACCAGCGTACTTTGTTGAAAAGGCGGTACATCGACTCATTTTTGTCCCACGACCAGTAAATGACCAGCGCTTGCCC
>JAJVHT010000224.1 GCA_022072515.1 bacterium | reverse complement strand
CCTTGTGCAAAAACGAAATCGGGCGTATGCAACCGTGAATTGGCGCTTTACGACAAATCAAGCACGAATTAAATTACATAATCGCTATAAAGCTGCATATAAAAATTAAGGTAACAGTGCAGTAGTCGCCGTTATTGGTGAAACGAAACACGCCATGCTGTGTCCCTGCTAAAATTTGCCCGCTTGCATTTGTCACAAAAGAGTAAGCAGATGGATTCTGTGGCAAGCCAATATTGAGTGGCATCCAGTCATCACCATTGCTGGTAGAACGGAAAACGCCGGTCAGTTCAGTTCCAGCAAAGATATTTCCACTTGAATCGAAGACAAATGCATGAACCAGAGTAGGAGGCAAGCCAGTATTGCTGAGCCGCCAATTATCGCCGTTATCAGTGGAGCGAAAAATACTACCATTTGTGCCAACGAAGAGGTGTCCCTGTGAATTAATGCCGATCGATAGAACATACTTGTTATTCAGACCGGTATTGATAGGTTTCCAATTGTCACCGTTGTCCAGTGACCGAAAAACGCCATCTTTCTCAGTTCCGGCAAAAAGATGTCCGCTGGCGTTGGTGGCAAGAACGTCCACGCGAATTCCTTTAGGAAAGTTCTTGGTGATTGGAATCCAGTGTTCACCGTTGTCCGTAGATCGGTAAAGGCTATCCGGGTATGCGCTGGCAAAGATATGTCCACTTCCATTTATGGTTAAAGAAAGCGCAAGCAAATGAGTATTTATTAAGACCCACTGCGCACCGTTGTCCATCGAGCGAAAAATACCGCGTTCCGTTCCAGCAAACAAATGTCCTTGTGAATTAATGGCAAGTGCGTAGATAAAAGTTCGGGGCAAGCCCGTTACCGACCAGTTCTTGCCATTGTCCATGGAGCGAAAGAGGACACTACCGGTTCTGGCAAAAATATCCCCATTTGAATTCATGACGAAAGAAAGCACATTTCCTACATTGATCGGTTCCCAAAACCTGGTTTGGGAGAAGCTCGGCGCCACATAGCAAGCAAGTGTTGCGAATAATAAAAGCCGTGTTAAAAATTTTTGCAGTTTCATAACCCATCTCCTATAGGCAAGAAAGTCAAAATTATATATCCTCTTCGGCAGGGAGGCCATCCGAATTAAACATTTTAATAAGGAATCCAATTCGTTCTTGATTACAAGATAAAAAGAATCGACAGACAATTCAAGTTCTTTCCTTTTGGAAAAACGCTTTGACTTTCTTGGTCTTCTTTGTTATATTTTACTTTCGCAAGCTTTCAATTTTTCAGAACTGTTCACTAATTTTATTTCTATTTTGACGCACTTGACAAGCCTATCGGCAATGTCCATCCATTTCACCAAACTCTCGGCGACCGGCAACGATTTTATTCTTTTTGATAATCGTAAAAATTTGTTTCGCGGCGATGAAGATGAGTTGTTTCGTACATTATGCACGCGGCGTGTCGCCATCGGGGCAGACGGCATTTTGTTGATTGAAAAGCCGAGGGTTGAAAGCTTGGCGTCAAGCCCTCTCCCCTCTGCTCTCCGCCCCCCACTCTTCACTATGCGCTACTTCAACCGCGACGGCCGCGAGTCGGAAATGTGCGGCAACGGCGCGCGCGCCACGGCTTATTACGCATTTCACCACGGCCTGGCGCCGGCAGAAATGCAATTCGAAGTGAGCGGCGATCTCTATCATGCCGTCGTCGATGGCAACAACGTGCGGTTGCGCATGCAAAAACCGTGGGATCTCAACTTGAATCCCCACGCGCTCGAGGAAAACGGCATGGAAGAAGGCGGTTATGTTAACACCGGCGTGCCGCATTATGTTTTGTTTGTGCCAGATGTTGATACCATCGAGGTGACACCATTGGGAATGAAATATCGCCATCATCCCGCGTTTCAACCCGCCGGCACCAATGTCAATTTTGTTGCAGTTGACCGCGCCGCGCATTTCAATTTGCGCACCTACGAACGCGGAGTCGAAGAAGAAACCCTGGCTTGCGGCACCGGCACCGTTGCCGCCGCGATTTTTGCGCATCTCAAAAAGCAAATGCCTTTTCCCATTCACGTCACCACACGCGGCGGCGAATTGACGGTTTATGGCGATGCGCATTTTGAAAAGCTCGAACTCGAAGGTGCCGTGCGGCTCGTTTATCACGGCGAATGTAATCTCGAGCAATTTGCTGATTTGCTGAAAACAAAACCTTAGGCAGTTTGCCAGTTGGCCGTTTAAAGAAGAAACGGAGGAACCGGCTAACAGGCCAACCGTCAACCAAACCATCATGACCGAATCTCTACTCAAAAAAGCGCTGCTCGGCGCGGCGTTGGGCTTGCTGGCCGGCATCCTGGTTTTTCTCGTCACCGACGTTTTGCTAAAAAAAGCCTTCCGTAACTTTGAAGCCAAAACGTTGGATTTGCGTTATCCCTATCGCTTGGCTGCTCTGCAAGCGCAACGCAAAAATGCGAGCATCGAAGATATTGTCATTGTCGATATTGACAACCGCAGCCTCGAAAAGCTGGGGCGTTTTCAACAATGGCCGCGGCGTTATCATGCGCGGGTCATCGATTATTTGCGCGCCGGCGGCGCCAGATGTATCGCGTTCGACATGCTGTTCATGGAACGCGACGCCCAAACCGTGGAAGACAGCCTCTTCGCGGTCAGCACCGGCAACGCCGGCAACGTCGTGCATTCGATGAATTTTTTGGACGCCAATCCGGACGAATTTCTTTATAAAATGAACACCCCCCCGCCGGGGTTTGCCGCCAAACAGTTTGTGCTGCCCTTGCCGCCGCCAACCGTCGCCCGCCTCGACAGTTTTGATCGTTTTGACGGCAAACTGATGGAACTTTATAACAACAGCGCCGGTGTGGGCTTCACGAATTTTCTGCCGGATGATGACAGCGTCATTCGCAAAATGCCGGTGCTGCTTAAATTTGCCGGTCAAGCGTATCCTTCGTTCGCGTTGGCGGTCGTCATGCAAACGCTCGGATTGACCGGTAAAGATATTCAAGTCGACCTCGGCCGCGAAATTCGGCTGCAGGCCGGCCAACTGCTGCGAATTCCGATTGACCAACGCGGCCGCTTTCTGATCAATTACATGGGCACGTGGAAAACTTTTCGTTACGTGTCTTATTACGATGTTCTGGAGCAGCGCTTGCCGGCGGAAATGTTCGAGGATTGCATCGTTTTGGTCGGAACTTCCGTCGCCGGCTTGTCGGACTTGCGCCCGGTTCCCTTTCAGGCCGCCTTTCCCGGCGTCGAAGTGCATGCGAACATCATTTATAATATTCTGCAACAGGATTTTATCACCCAACAATCGCAGACGTTGAGCATTGTCGTCATGCTGATCTTCGCAATGATTGCCGGCGTGATCACGATGATTTGGAGCCCGTGGCTCGGCATTTTGTTCGTTCTGGCGCTCAGCGGCGGGTACGTCCTGTTAACGACGTGGATTTTTGTGCAACGCAACGCCTGGGTGCCGCTCGTGCAGCCGATGTTGTCGTTCGGCATCGCTTTTCTCAGCGTCATGGTCTATCGTTTTCTCAGCGAAGAACGCCAAAAGCAGCTCATCAAAGGCATGTTCGCGCATTATGCCTCCGATTTGGTCGTCAATGAATTGATCAAGGATCCGAGCAAGCTCAAGCTCGGGGGCGATAAAAAATTTGCGACGGCATTTTTTTCGGACATCAAAGATTTTACCACGGTCTCGGAAAAACTGGCGCCGGAAAAGTTGATCATGCAATTGAACGAGTATCTTTCGGCGATGACGGACATCGTGCTCGAGTACGGCGGCTATCTGGACAAATACGAAGGCGACGCCGTGGTCGCGGTTTTCGGCGTGCCGGTCGATCAACCCGATCATGCCGAGCGCGCCTGTTTGGCCGCGCTCGATATGCAAAAAGTGCTGATCGACTTGCGCAAAAAATGGACGGTGGAAAAACGCCCGGCGTTCGAGGCGCGCATCGGCCTCAACACCGGCGAAATGATTGCCGGCAACATTGGCGGCAAGAATCGCTTCGACTACACCGTCATCGGCGACCCCGTCAATCTCGCTTCGCGCTTGGAAGGCGCCAATAAAATGTACGACACCAAAATCATGATTGGCGAAGAAACCTATAATCTGGCCAAAGGCACCATCATTGCGCGGGAGCTGGACTTTTTACGCGTCAAAGGCAAAGCCAAGCCGGTGCGGGTTTATGAAGTGCTGGCGCGGCGCAGCGACGGTTTTGCGGAAAGTTTGAACACGGCATTCACGCATTTCGCGCGCGGCCTCGAGCTTTATCGCTTGCAGGAATGGCAAAAAGCCATCGCTGAATTTCGCCGCGTGTTGGAATTCAAGCCGGATGACGGCCCGGCCAAGGAATTTCTCCGCCGCTGCGATGTCTTCATGCAATCGCCGCGCCCAACGGAGTGGGATGGCGTGTTTGAGATGAGAACAAAATAAAAAAAAGGCAACTATTCAGCTATTGCACCGCCCGGGCGCTTATTTTTGAAATTTGTTATCTCGCGCCATTTATTTTTGTACACAGATTTGAGCGCCCGGGCGGTACTGAATAGTTACAAAAAAAGCAGCTAAAAGGGTAATCATAAAATCCAATTGCTAGAAATCCCGCAACCCGAGCGTATTCAACGCATTCTTTTGAGCCGATTGCGTTTCATGGGCGATGTGATTCTAACCACGCCACTCATTAGGCGGTTGAAAGAAGCTTTTCCGCAAGCCCAGCTCAGTTATTTGACGCAAGATACTTTTTCATCTTTGCTGTTGCACAACCCGCATCTTGACGAAGTAATTGCTTTACCGGTGCGAGGCAGCGTCGTTGCACAAGCGCGCGTTTATTCGCAATTACGCCAACGCCGGTTCGATTTGGCCATTGATCTCTTTGGCAATCCGCGCACGGCGCTGATGACCTGGCTGACGGGCGCGGCCATTCGTGTCGGTGGCGATTTTCGCGGTCGGGGGAAATTATACAACGTTCGCGTCCCGGCGCCGCCCGGCGAACCTCATGCGATTGATTTTCATTGGCGCAGCCTCGAAGCGCTGGGAATTGCCAAAGGCGACCATCGTACTGAAATTTTTATTGCTCCGGAAGAGAAGCGTTGGGCGCGCGAATTTTTGCATGAATTGAATATTGACCGCGCACGACCCCTTGTTGGCTTGCATCCCGGCGCAACCTGGCCGAACAAACGCTGGCCGGAAAAATACTTTGCCGCGCTGGCGCGCCAACTGTGTGAGCGCAACGTGCAAGTGTTGATCACGCAAGGTCCGGGCGAGGAAAATGTTGTCATGGAAGTCTTGCGGCAAATTTCGCCGCCAAAACTCTCAACAACTCGCAGCCAAACGATAACGCTTCTGCCGGTGCTCAATTTGCGCCAACTCGCCAGCGTGCAGCAGGAAATGTGCGTGTTTGTTGCCAATGACTGCGGTGTCATGCATCTTGCGGTTGCGGTTGGCACCCCGACACTCGGCCTGTTTGGGCCAAGCCAGCCGCAGATTTGGTTTCCGTATGATCAAAGCGACGGACACTTGGCGCTGTGGCAGCCCGTCGAATGCCGGCCCTGCCACAAAAATTTTTGTCCGCTCGGCCATCTCGATTGCCAAAATAAATTGGCCCCGGAGCGGGTTGCGGCGGCGGTGCTGGAAAGATTAAAGACGTAGCGCTAGCAGCGCGGTGAGTGTTCGTTCATACCCACACGACGATGCCACTCAAAATTTTCACCATTGGCCACGGCGCATTGGCCCTTGAAGAATTTTTACGCCGCCTGCAAAAGCACAAGATTGCGGCGCTTGCCGATGTCCGGAGATTTCCCACTTCCAAGCGGCATCCGCATTTTTCTCGTGCGGCTTTGTCTGCGGCGTTGAATGAATGCGGTATCGCGTATCATTGGCTCGGTGAAAAACTCGGCGGATATCGCCCGGGTGGTTATGAAGCATACGCCGCTACCAGCGCCTTCCGCAGTGGTTGCGCCGAACTCATCCGTTTGGCGCCAATTCAGCCGCTCGCGTTTATGTGCGCCGAATTGGATTATCGCGGCTGCCATCGCCGCTTCATCGCCGCTTATTTGCAGGAACAAGGTCTTGAAGTTTGGCACCTCGACAAAGGAGGCGGCCTGTCGGCTCATGCCGAAGCCGCAGCGGGAGTGACAATACAAATTCCATTTAACTGAATGGAGCGGTGGAGTGCGGAAGTTTTGGAGTAATGGATTCGCTAATCCAATAATCCATTAATGCAACAATCCAACGCTCCAAGTCATCTTCAACATGCGCTTTTCACTGATACAATCTTCGCGCACGCTCATTTTCGTCGTGAGCACCATGATCGTCGTGGTTTTAGCGGCGTTTAGTCTGGGGAGTTGGTTCTTTCTCAGCAATCTCAACCGCACTTTGGACGAAGAACTGGCCAACCGCCTCAACGCCGTGGTGGGATTGGTGGCGCGGCAAGTGCAAACGACCGCCTTCGCTGACCGGGTGGCAAGCGGACAACGTTTCACCGCCAAAGTTTTGATTGATCCGCTGATTGATACTTTGCCGGTGGAAGTCAACGTCCAAAATATTTTTTTGATCGATCGCCAATTCCAAGTTTTAAAATCCAATCAGGATATTTTCGAGCCGGGTGAGGAAATCTCGTATTTGCGCGACGACAGCAGTGAAGTGCGCCGGGCCTGGGCCGGGGAGATCGTCAGCTCACCGGTCGATACGCTTTTCGGCAACCGCTTCAAAGCCGCTTATGCGCCGGTGCGTGATTCGCGCGGCGACATCGTTTGTCTCGTGGTGGTGGAAGCCAGCGCCGACTTTCTAAATTTGTTGGAGCCGGTGCAGCAGCAGCTCGTCATCGGTGGTGTCGCCATTTTAGGCGTATTGATTACCTTTGCGTTCCTTTTGTACTCAGCGGTCTCGCTCTTCTTGCGCACACAGGAAAATTTGCGCCGTTCCGAACGGCGCGCCGCTATGGGTGAAATGGCCGCGGCCGTGGCGCACGAAATTCGCAATCCGCTCGGCATCATTAAAAGCACGGCGTATGTTTTGCGCCAGCGTTACGAGAATGCCGCCCAACCCGATGAGCTGTTCGAGTTTATTCCCTCGGAAGTGCGGCGGCTGAATCATCTCGTCAATGATTTTCTCAGCCTGACGCGCGACAAGCAGCTCAATTTGGCGCCGCATGATCTCGTCAAAACCGTCCAAAACGCCATCGCGATGGTGCGCAACGATGAGCAGGCCAACGGCGTGGCCATCAATTTTAACCGTGCCGCGCCGTCTTTGTCATTGCGCCACGATGAAGAAGCGATTACGCAAGTGCTGCTCAATCTGCTCTTGAACGCGATTCAAGCATTGGAGGGTAAGGGTGGAATCGAAGTGAGTTTGCAGGAAGAGAAAAAACTGGCACATATTATTGTACAGGATAACGGCCCGGGATTGCCGGTCGAGCCGGAAAAAATTTTTGAGCCGTTTTTCACGACCAAAACGCGCGGCAGCGGCCTCGGCTTGGCGGTGTGCAAACAGCTCGTCGAAAAACACGGCGGACGTATTTCAGCGGAAAGCGAAAAGGGCAAAGGCACAACGATGCATGTTTGGTTGCCAACGTAACTCGTCTTACCCTTTCTCATACTCGTACTCACACTCTTACTCGTTTTTAAAAACCACTGCGAGTACGAGTAAGACCAAGAGTATGAGTACGAGTGTAATAATTTTTTAACTTTTATTTGATATGACCGAACGAACTCTGTTAATCGTTGATGATGAAACGCGCATGGCCACGGTTTTGAAAGCCGCACTCGAACCAGAAGGTTACGCCATCGCGACTGCAAACAATGGGACGACGGCGATGAATGCACTCGAGGTGCACGCCTACGATGTCGTACTCACCGATCTCAAAATGGACGGGCCGGACGGCTTGCAGGTGTTGGACTTTGCGAAGAAGCGCTATCCGCATTGCGAAGTGATTTTGATGACGGCGTATGCCACCGCGCAAACGGCGGTGGAAGCGATGAAACGCGGCGCGTACGATTACATCATCAAGCCGTTTGAAATCGACGAGTTGAAGCTCAAGCTCCGCCATATTTTTGACAAGAAGTCGCTCGCGCGGGAGAATCTCTCGCTGAAGCAGGAATTAAAACAGCGTTATTCTATCGACAACATGGTGGGACAAAGCGGCGTGATGCAGGAAGTTTACAAAATGGTTCACAAAGTCGCGCCGAGCGATGCGACCGTGCTCATTCGCGGCGAGAGCGGTACCGGCAAGGAGCTTGTCGCGCAAGCCATTCATTATCTCAGCCCGCGCGCCGACAAGCCGTTTGTCGCCATCAATTGCGCGGCGCTGCCGGAAACATTGTTAGAGAGTGAGTTGTTCGGCTACGAGAAAGGCGCGTTCACCGGCGCGGAAAAGCGCAAGCTGGGTCTCTTCGAAACCGCCGGCGAAGGCACGATTTTTTTAGATGAAATTGGCGATGTTTCCACTTCCATTCAAGTCAAACTTCTCCGCGCGTTGCAGAACCGCCAGATCATTCATCTCGGCGGACACGAACAAATTCCCGTTCGCGCCCGTGTGATTGCAGCGACGAATCGTGACCTCGAAATTGCTGTGAAGGAAGGAAATTTTCGCGAAGATTTTTATTATCGTATCAACGTTTTTCCAATTTCGGTTCCGGCATTGCGCAAACGGATCGACGATTTGCCCGATCTGGTGATACACTTTTTGCAGCGCGCCGGAAGAGATCAACATGCCATCACGGCCGAGGCTTTGGAAAAACTGCGGCTGTATCCGTGGCCCGGCAATGTGCGCGAATTGGAAAACGTCGTCGAACGCTCGCTGATCATGGCCGGTGACCACCCGATTGAATTGTCCGACTTGCCGCCGCACATTCAAGGCATTCAAAAACTGCCGACGCAATTCGACCTCCCCGACGAAGGCATTGTGCTCGAAGACATCGAGAAAAAGCTCATCCATCGCGCCATCGAAAAAGCCGGCGGCAACAAGAGCAAGGCCGCGAAATTGCTGGGGATTACGCGGCGGAAGCTGTATTCGATGCTGGAGAGGCTGGGATAACCCAACCAATAAAAAAAGCCCATGCAATGGCAGCAATGGGCTATAATTTTAAGCGAAAAATTTGCTTAACTGTTGACTTTAAAAACTTCGCGCAGCTTCTCCCACGTTTCCCACAGACCCTCCGACACCACTTTCGTATGTCCGACCACCGGCATAAAGTTGGTGTCGCCGTCCCAGCGCGGCACGAGGTGAAAATGTAAATGTGCCTCGATGCCGGCGCCGGCAGTTTTACCGACGTTCATGCCAATGTTGAAGCCGTGCGGTGACATCACTTTTTTTAATGCCTTCGCCGCTTCCTGCAGCAACGCCATCATTTCTTGATTCTCGGCCACCGTCAAATTCTCCATCTGCGCTTCGTGGCGATAGGGTACGATCATGAGATGGCCGTTGTTGTACGGATATTTGTTCATGATCACAAAGCAAGCGGCGCCGCGCTGCACGATGAGATTCTCACGGTCCTGGCTTTGCCGCGGCTTGTCACAAAAGATGCACCCTGGCTCTTTGGAGCCCAGAATGTACTGCATGCGCCAGGGTGCCCACAAAATTTCTTCGCTCACGATCCCTGCGCCCTCGCTTCTTCGTAAGCTTTGATCAATTTGTCCGCCTGATCTTTCGGCACTTCTTCATAATGTGAAAATTTCTGCCGGTAGATGCCGCGGCCTTGCGTCATCGAGCGCAGTTTGGTGGAATATTTTGCCATTTCTTTCGACGGCACCAGCGCTTTGACGACTTGATTGCTGCCGCTGGCTTCGACGCCAAGGATTTTGCCGCGATGGCCGGACATGTCGCCCATCACGTCACCCATATATTCGTCCGGCACCGTCACTTCCACTTCGACGATCGGCTCGCGAATTCCCGGTTTGGCCTTCATGAAACATTCGCGAAAGCACATGCGGCCCGCGGTTTTGAAGGCGTTTTCATTCGAATCCACGGGATGCATTTTGCCGTCGTGCAGAATTACGCGCACATCGGTCACGGGATAGCCGGCGACGACGCCGCTTTCCATAATTTCCATGATGCCTTTTTTTACCGCGGGGATGAAACGCGCATCAATCGCGCCGCCGACGATGGCGTTGACGAATTCCAGTTTGCCGCCCCACGGCAGATCGGTGAGATCAGAATCGCGAATGGTCAGATCATCCGGATACGGCGCGCCGTCGCGATAGCCCTCCATGTGGAAATGAACTTCGCCGAATTGGCCGGCGCCGCCGGTTTGCTTCTTATGCCGATAAAACTCCCGCGCGTGGCCGCGAATCGTTTCGCGATACGGAATCTTCGCCTCGACGGTGTTGACATCGACATTGTATTTTTCTTTCAAGCGCTTGACCACCAAGCCGAGATGCAGCTCACTTTGGCCGGAGAGCAAAATCTGTTTCAACTCCGGATCGACGCGCATGATGAAAGTGGGATCTTCCTCGTGCAGCGCGTGCAGACCGGCGGAGAGCTTGTCTTCATCGCCTTTGGCTTTCGGCTCGACGGCGATGGTCATCAACGGCTCGGGAAATTTAATTTCGGGGATAATAAACGGCTCGCGTTTATCGCAGAGCGTGTTGCTGGTGTGGGTATTTTTCAATTTGACCAAGGCGCCAATATCACCGGCATGGAATTGCGCCACATCTTTGCGGTTTTTACCGTTCATCACAAAAAGCTGGCCGACTTTCTCGGCGGCCTGGCGGTTGGCATTTAGCACTTCCGTGTTGGGGGTCATTTTGCCGGAGAAAACACGGAAGAAAGAAAGCTCGCCGAGATGCGCTTCCGAAACAGTTTTAAAGACGAGCGCGGAGAATTGTGCCTCATCTGTGGTGCGGCGTTTGAGCGCTTGCCCGCCGGCGGAGCGGCCTTCGAGCTCACCGCGAAAATCCGGCGCCGGACCATACTCATTAATAAAATCCAACAGCGCTTGCACGCCAAACATTTTCGGCGCGGCGCCGCAGAGCAGCGGAAAGAGATTGCCCTGCGCCAGTCCTTTGCGCACGCATTGCCGGACTTCCTCGGGGCTCAATTCACCGGATTCCAAATATTTCTCCATCAATTGATCATCGGATTCGACGGCGCGCTCAACGAGCTGGCTGCGCCATTCATTGGCTTGACCTTGCCATTTCGCCGGAATATCTGCGAGCGTCATTTTGCCGGCGGCGTCAAAACTGACTAATTTCATCTGTAAAATATCAACCATGGCGTTGGCGCCAGCCGGAAGCAGCATCGGCAAAACACTGTCACCGAAGCGCTTGCGCGCGCCGGCCAGTACTTTGTCAAAATCAATATTATCTTTATCGAGACGATTGACAAACAACAGGCGCGGCAACTTGTATGCAGTTGCGGTTTGCCAGCCGGTTTCGGTGCCGACTTCGACGCCGATTTGCGCATTGAGCACGAACAGCGCCAAATCGACGGCGCGCAATCCCGCCTGCACCTCGCCGACGAAATCGGCATAGCCCGGCATGTCGACGAGATTGATTTTATGATCTTTCCAATTGCAGTGCAGAATGGAAGCGGTGATCGAGTTTTTACGCTCGATTTCATCACGGTGATAATCGGAAGCGGTGGTGCCTTCATCTACAGAACCCATGCGGCTGATCTCGCCGGCGGACAACAGCATCGCTTCCACGAGCGTTGTCTTGCCGGCCGCCGCATGGCCTACTAATCCTACGTTGCGAATCTTGTCGGTTGGATATTCCTTCACGGTGAACCTCCAGTGGTTTGATCAGAAAATGTTCTCAAAATTTAAGGTTTCCTTCAAGGCCAAAATCAACTTCTTGAACCAATCATTTTGATATTCTTCTGTGCACTCCCATAATTCCGCGAATCGCAGTTTGTATTTTTTTAATTTGCCGTAGTGACGTTATCCGGCATAGTTTCTGTCGAGGTGTTTTCTGCTGTCACGGCTACGGCAGCAACCTGGTCGGGTGCGGGGGCCACCGCGCTTGGTGCCGTAACGGCCTCCGGAAGCGGCTGGCGGCTTTCCGCGGGCGCCACCACCGGCGCCGGCTTCTTTTCGCGCAGCAGATGTTTCAAAACTTTTCCCGTCACGCTATGCGGCAACGCCTCGACAAATTCAATGTGCCGCGGGCATTTGTAAAACGCCAAAGGGATTTTGCAAAACTCAACCATCTCTTCCTTCGTCGCCATTTGGCCGGGCCGCAATACAATATAAGCCTTCACCTCTTCACCATGCACCCGATCCGGCACGCCGATGACCGTGCATTCGTCAATTTTCGGGTGTTGGGAGAGAACGGCTTCCACCTCGCTGGGATAAACCGGAAAACCGGATTTCATGATGACATCGGCTTTGCGATCCACCAGATAAAGAAAGCCTTCACGATCCAGCATGCCCAAATCCCCGGTCGGGAGCCACTCATTCCAAAAGGCACCGGTGGAAATTTGGCCATGTTGCATGTAACCCTGCATGACCCACGGCCCGCGCACAAAAATCTCACCGATTTTTGCATCCGGCATTTGCCGCCGCGCCGCATCCAGTACGGCGACTTCCATGCCTTTCAAAGGAAAGCCGCTGGCGCACGCCTTATCGGGCGACCGCGGAATCCAGGCGCTGAATGCCGTGATCAACGGATTACATTCGGCCAGGCCGTAGCCTTCATAAATCGGAATGCGATAGCGTTGCTCAAACTCGTCACGAACGCGTGCCTGCAACAGCGCGCCGCTGACGAGACAACATTTTAATGAGGCAAGCTGGGCCGGCTCCGGCGCGAGCCGCAGCAGCGCCGGAAACATCGAGGGCACGGCGACGAAGTGCGTGATCCGCTCTTTGGCAATCGTTTCGACAATCGCCGGCGGATCGAATTTCGGCAACAACACCGTGGACGCGCCGACGGCCAGGGGCAGATTCAAGGCCAGCATCTGGCCGAAACTATGAAAGAGGGGAATGACCGCGAGAAAACGATCGTCAATCGTCACGGCAAAATTTTTCCAACACGCCGAGATGGCTGCCGCCAAATTCGCATGGCTAAAAACTGCGCCCTTGGGCAAACCGGTGGCGCCGGCGGTAAAAAAAATAACCGCCGGATCATGGGGTCCGGCGCTGGTTTTGTTGTCGCCGCTCAAGTGGTCAAAGCGCTGCATGGAGGCGGCGAGGAGGTGGGTTAAATCAATGGTGCCGGGGGGAATTTTTTCGCCGAAAAAAATTTGCCAGCGGCAGGATTTTAAGTCGGCGACCGCCGGCAACAAACGGGGGCTGAAACCTTCCCAGGCAATAAAACCATCGGCACCGGCCTCCTCGAATGCGGAATGAATTTCGCTTTCCTTGAACAACACGTTGAGAGGCACCACCACCACGCCGAGCTTCAACAACGCATAGTAGACCAGCGGAAATTGCGGCACGTTGGGAAGCATGAGCGCCAGACGATGGCCGCGCTGCAGGCCCAACTCCGCGAGGCCGGCGGCCAGGCGTTCGATGACTTTGGCAAAGTAACTATAATTGAGACGCGTTTCACCATAAATGAGGCAATCCCGCGTCGCGTAATTCAAAGAGCAGCGCGACAAGAAATCAAACAGCGTGTTGGCGAGCATCAGATTTACTTCTTCGTAAAGCTGCGTACGGCTTCATCAGTCGTTTTATACGTTTCAAAAATGGAATCCAGCTTGGTCATCACCAAAATGCTTTCCATTATATCATTGACCGCGGCGAGCTTGAATTCGCCGCCTTTTTTGCGCACGGAAGTCAACGCCGAAATCAACACACCGATGCCGGTGCTGTCCATGCGCTTGACGCCGGCCATGTCGATGACGAATTTCGTGACGCCTTCGTCGAGAAGCTGGTAGATGTGATCTTTGAACTCTTGGGAATCCGGCGCGCTGCTACCGAACAAGGTGAAGCTCAAACTCAGGACGGCAACGTCCCCGGTCATTTGTTTCTTAATCTTCATTTTGCTCTCCTTCGGCTGGGGATGGATAATATTGAATGCTGATTTTGAGTAGTATAAAACAAATGGCTTTCATTGTCAAGAGAAAAATCGCCGTCAAGTTTCTGCTAATACAACGGGCCATCTAACGTCGCTTTTATTTTTGTATCAGTGAGGGTATTGGGCAATTTCCCTGTAGATTTAAAACTCGCAATATTGTTTACGAGTAACTATTCAGCTATTTTACCGCCCGGCGCTCATTTTTGAGATTTATTATATCGCGCCAATTTATTTTTGCACGCGGATTTGAGCGCCCGGGCGGTACTGAATAGTTACGTTTACGATATGATTTTATCAATTTCCCTTCGCATGTGGGGATATTATGATAAACAACAAAGACTCCAAACAAAACAGCGGCAAAAGCCTAATACAAACGCTTTACAGGGCCTTTTATATTTTCATTCCTTTTCGTCATTCTCCCCCTCTTCACTGGAATAGCTTTTCAGCTTGCGCCACAGCGTCGTGCGGCCGATACCGAGCACGCGCGCGGCTTCGTCGTAGTTGCCGTTGCACGCCGCCACGGTATCGAGAATGTATTGGCGCTCGATGTCCTTCAGCGGCAAGCGCGGCGCGGCCGGCGTGGCGTTCGGCGCGGCGCGTAACGGCGCCGGCAAATCGATCACCTCGAGGGTGTCGCTGCCGGTGAGCGCGACGGCGCGTTCCATGACATTTTCCAACTCGCGCACATTGCCGGGCCAGGCATAACGCCGCAGGCATTGCAACGCCGCGGGGGAAAACGCCGCCATCGGCTTGCGCATGCGGGCGGCAAATTTGCGCAGGAAATGCCACGCGAGAATTTCAATATCTTCCGGGCGCTCGCGCAACGACGGCAACTGGATGCCGATCACGTTCAGCCGGTAATAAAGGTCGCTGCGAAACTTACCCTCCTGCACCAACATTTGCAGATGACGATTGGTGGCGGCGAGCACGCGCACGTTAAGCTGCAGCACTGCGTTGCTGCCGACGCGCTTGATTTCGCCGTCCTGCAAAAAGCGTAGCAACTTCACCTGCAACGCCGGCGACATCTCGCCGATCTCGTCGAGAAAAATCGTGCCGCCGTTGACTTCTTCAATCAAGCCGCGCTTGTGGTTCACCGCGCCGGTGAAGGCGCCGCGCGCATGGCCGAACAGCTCGCTCTCCAGCAGATTTTCCGGCAAGGCGCCGCAATTAACTGCGATAAACGGGCGCTGCGCGCGAGCGCTCGCTTGATGAATGGCGCGCGCGACCAGTTCCTTGCCGGTGCCGCTCTCGCCTTCGATGAGTACCGTGATGTCGGTTTGTGCGATGCGGGCGATCAGCTCGAACACCTGCTGCATTTGGCGGCTGCGCCCCACCATCGAGCCAAAATGAAAACGCTCGGTCGAGGTGAGCCACTGATAAAATTGTTTAACTTCCTCGCCGATCCACGCCGTCACTTCCGTCTCGAGCTGTTGGCGCGCTGCGGCATTCTGCTCGACCATCCCTTCCAAATCCTGCCGGCGGAAAAAGAAGAGATTGTACATTTTCTCAATCCCTTCCGGTCGCGTCTCCTGCGCCGTCAAATCCGCCAGCAGCAGTGGGGCATTATGGCGCGCGGACATCAATTTTTGCAAATAGGCGCGCGTGAGTAGCGGGCGCTCCGGATGATCGAGCCAAATCAACAGGTCAATCGCCGGCAGCCGGGCGATTTCCTGCAACGAAACAATGCGCTGGTCTGCAGGAAGGTCCGCCGATTTCTCCGCGCCGGGAAGCGCAAAATATAAACGCCCGATATCGGCTTGCTGCAGCGCTTTGACCACCGGCGCCAGCGCCGTGGCGCTGCCGGCGACAAGCGCGGTGCGCTCCTTCAAACCGCCAAAAATTTTGCCGGCCACTTCGCTCAACACGTCCTCAATGGCCGCCGCGTGGCGAAAGAAATCCGTTTCCAGCCGGACTTTTTCGTACAGCCACAAGCCGCGTTGAAACAACCGCTGCAGAGTGACGCCGGTGAGACCCTGCTCCGAGGCCAGGGCATACGCGCGGCGAAACGTTTCGACCGGCGCCGCCGCCGGCGTATGGTTTGGCAGCCAGCCCAATGCCGACCGGAAAAATTGCGCCACGGCTTCTTGATTTGAATGAATAACAAAGGGCGGGGAAGGCGGGGAAAGCAGCGTAGAACGGCCGTTCAAACTGTCATATTCCGGTGTCGCCGCGACGAGATAAAACTCGAGGCCGTGGCTGCCGATATGCAAAAAGCATTCTTCAAAGCGCAGCGCCGCCTGCGCCTTGATCTGCAACGCAAAGTCGAGTATCGCTTGCCGCAGCGCTTCCGGCGACGGCGGCAAAGAAAGCCGGCCACGAAGCTGGCGTGCCAGCGCCAAGAGTTCCTCTTCCCAACTCGGCGGCGCCGGTGAGGCGCTGCGGCAGTCTGCATTTTCAACTGCAATCCCGTCGAAGGGAAGGTAGTACGCCAGAATGGACATTATTGAAACTGATGCACCTTTGACAAAACCAACGAGACCACGAGAAAAGAAAACAAAACCCAGCCAAAACCCACCAAGGAAACGACGGCGGCGCGTTTTCCCTGCCAACCCCCGGCGCGCCGGAAGAATAGATGCGCCGCGTAAATCAGCCACGTCAACCCCACGGCGAGGAATTTCGGATCCCAGGAATCAAAAAAAGTTTCCGAAACTTCGATGCCGGTGTATATGCCCAACGCGACGCCGATGGTGAGAAAAGCCAGGCCGATATTCACGGCGAAGTTGCTCAGCGAGTCGAAAAAAGCGAGCGACGGCAAACGCCGGTAAAAAATACCGAGACTTTTGCGCTCCAAATCGCGCGACAACAGCAGGTAGAGCAGGCTGGCGATGAACGAAATGACAAAGGCGGCATACGAAAGCAAAACCATCAGCACGTGAATCTCAAAAATAACGTTGTGCAAAATGGCCGGCAGCTCGTGGTTGAAATCGAGCCAAAGATTGGAAACGGTTTGTAGGATGATGATGATCGGCAAAATGAACGCCCCGAGCGAGCGCTCCCGCAGGCGCCATTCGAGGCTCAAATACACCGCGCCGAAAAGCCAGACGCAGGTGGTGATCGCTTCGAACACGTCGGTGACCGGCAGGTGGCCGGTAAAAACGGCGAGATGAATCAAATAAAAAAAATGCAAGCCGGCAGCGAGCGTCAGCAGTTGTCCGGCGCGCGTGCTGGCCACCGGTTTGCCGCTGCGGAAGAAGCGCACATAATAAATCAGCGCGACCACATACGCCGCGACGACGAGCCATTGAACGAGATAAATTGCGAGCATCGGCTTTCTTCGAGAAAATGAATTCGACTCAACTAAAGAAAGATAAGCAAAATTGTGACGGCGAGCAACAAGTTTGTCGGTTGATTTTGGCCGGCGCGGCAGTTTTAGGGCTTGCTTTTGCTGCCCGCGTGCATTAAATTGAGTGAATAAAAATTTTCGGCACTCATCAAATCAGGGCCAACTCGATGAAACGATCCCAGCTAAATTCTTCTGCCGCGGTGTTTCTGATTTTTTTTAGCGTGAATGCCGCGCCAGCTTTCAGCCAGGCCAAAACCACGATCTCCGGCTGGCTGCGCGCGGGCACGGAATATGTTTACAATAACCGGTTTCGCGAGAATTTTTATCGCGCCAAAGTGCAGTTCAACGTCAAGGTCGACAAAAATCTCGAAGCGCAAGTCGATATCCGCAATGAGTCGGATGACCACGAATTAGAATTACGCGAGGCGTTTTTCACCGTCGATCTCGGCAAGGCCGAGGGCCTGGATTTCGGCCAAAGCAAAAAACAATTTGGCCTCGAGTTTCAAAAATCCAAAGAAAAATTGCTCACGGCGGAGCGCACGCTGCTCTATCGCCATCTGGAGCCGTTTGGGTTCGTCGGCCGTGACGTCAGTTTTCGTTATTATCGCAAAGGGCGGGCCGACGTTCGCCGCGGCGGCCTCTCGCTTGCCCTCGGCTACAGCGAAGACCACAATCTCACGGTCATCGGCCATTCGACGCGTTTGCGCGCCCTGGGTTCGTTTGCATTGGGCGCCAGCGGTCTGGTGCAACTGGACAAGATCGCCGGCGGCTCGCAAACCGTGTGGGCGCTTGGCGGGGAAATTCTGCGCGATACCGACAAGCATCACGTCGAAATCGAGGCGATGCTCGGCCAGGATCCGTTTGCCTCTGAATTTGAAAAAAGCTTTGGCGACGGCCAGAATGTTTATTTTGGCGGCGGCAAAATTCTCTACGGCCATTACTTCACGAAAACGCGCCTTGAACCGGTTTTGGTGTCCAGCCTGCTCGTGCCGGATTTGGATGCATTTGACCGGAATACCATCCAATTCCTCATTGGACTCAACTATTACGCCGCTGCCGCGCTGCGCATTGGCCTCAACAGTGATCTGCTATTGACGACTTCGACCAAAAACCAGGACGAGCGCACGTATGCCGGCAGCAATGTGATTGTGCAAGCGCAACTGTCGTGGTAAGCTTTTTTATGTCACATGAAACGTGTAACGAACGTACTCAATTCTGAAATTCAATCATGCCATTCTGGAAGAATCTTTTTTGTATTTGCACCGCCGCCGTTATAAGCACCACCGGCTGCGGCAAGATTGTCGAGCCGGAGGCAACGGACGACTACGGACTAACCAAAGTCGAGTTTACTATCACCAGCGAGCATCTGGGCACGCTGAACAGCATGGTATATGCGCGTCGTGAAGTCCCGGCGCGGGTTGAAATTGCCGGCGCACGGCGCAATGTTTTTGTGCGCTATTCCGGCCAAACGTCGTTGGGGCAATTCAAAAAATCCTTTAACATGGAATTTGACAACAACGAACTCTTTCGTGGTCATCGCGAGTACAACGTCAGCGCCCAAAACGGCGATTTGACGAAACTGCATTCGGCGCTCGGCTTTTATGCGTATCGGCAGGCCGGATTACTGACTCCCGACGCGGAGCCGGCAGTGGTGTATGTGAATGGTGAATATCAAGGCCTGTACTATCTCATCGAGCCGATCGACGTCGATTTTTTCAAGAAGCGCAATCAGCAGTTGGGATCGTTGTATGAAGCTTTCAACGTATTTAACAAAGGCGCGCATTTTTCTTTTGCCGGCGGCTATGAGGTCCGCCTTGGATTTGAAAGCAAGGGTGAACGTGAAGACTTTTATGGTGACTTGGAACGGCTCATTCGAATTCTCGATGCTTCGACACCGGAAACTTTGCCGGCGCAAGTCGAGCCGCTGCTCGACGTGGAAAATTATTTGGGCTACCTCGCCGTCTCCGTCCTTTTTCATAATTGGGACGGTTACTTCAATAATTTTCGTTTGCACTTCGATCCGCAGATTGGGAAGTTTCAATTCATTCCGTGGGATTTGGACAACCTGCTGGAATTTCATCCCACCCGCAGCCGCCTCGAAGGCGCGAATGAGCTAAGCGAGAAATTGCTCGCCGTGCCGGCCTATCGCCAGCGCTACAAACAAATTTTATTGGAATTGATGGACGAGAAATTGACAGTCGCCAGCCTGGATTTGCTGATTGACGAAACCGCCGCGAAAATTGCCCGCGCCTTTGCCGCCGAGCGTTTCATCGCGGCCGCGGATCGCCGGCCATTAGCCGAGCACGTTGCCGAAACCAAGCAGTTTATTCGGGATTGGTATGCCCAGATGCGGGGAGAGTTGGGAAAGCTGGATTCAGCCGCAAAAAATTAAAATAAAACTCTGAGAGTTTATTCAAGGCAGGGCCAACGGATTAAAAAACGACCAACGGATGTAAAAATTTTTTTTCGAAGAAATAACTGACCACTCACCGCGAGTGGCCGGTCAGCGCCAATTTTATTTAATTTATATTTTCAAGAGATGGGCGGGTATGGTACACCGCATGGAAAATTTAGATCAAAATTTAATTCCCAAGGCCAAACCGGCGCCACTGCGCATTGGCTGCAGGCCCAGTTGCATGCCATGGTTCTTTGCCGAATGCGGATAAACCAAATAGCTCACCAACGTTCCACTGGCGGCGCCGACGAGCACGTCACTGAGATAATGTTTCTTGTCGTGAATGCGCGAGAAGCCCACATATCCGGCCCAGCCGTAAAGCGCCCCAAACGAAACCAGCTTCCAACCACGCGGCGATAAAAGCGGCAACTGCCCGCCCCGGCTTTGCGCGAGGCCATCGATAAAGTCGCGCGCCTCCAGATAGAGAAATGTGGACGTGGCAAACGCCGTCGAGGTGTGGCCGGAGAAAAACGAATAGGTGTCCGAGCCGTCCGGGCGATAGCGCTGAATGTTGCGCTTGGCCAGATGCGTGACGACTTTGGTGTAATACAGCGCCTGCTGAAAACGAAACATCCTCGCGTACGTCACCGCGGAATAATCATGAATGCCGACAGCGTCGATCATGGCCATGCCGGCCAATCGTACGGTGGCCGTGGCGCCGGGATAGTACAACGGGCTGATCGCCCCGAGCGATTTTTTGCCGTCGTCGCGTGCCAGGGATTCAGAGATTTCGTGATCGACGGCAAGCGGCGCCAGCTTGAGGCCCTGCGCCGGCTGTTGCTGATCTAAAATCGCGGCCACGGTGATGCCCGCCAAATCGCCGAGGCCAAAGCTCATGCGCGCGCCTTCATAGAGATCTTGATAAAAGCGCGGTGCAGAGCGTCTGGGCTGATCGGCGGTTACCGCCGCAGCCTGATTTGACGAAAGCGTGGTGGACGATTCAGAGTTGGAAGGAGAGTTTTGCGAGAGGACGGGCCGGTCGCTCATGGCAACCAGCGCGCAGAGAACTGGAATTACGGCGCGATGGAATTTCATTACATCTCCAAGCTGGGGTACAGATTTTAGTGTTTAAAATTCTGTAGCAAATTTTTCCATCTTCCCTCGACAAACCGTTAATTCTTTCATAGCATAGACCCGTCGCGCTCAGCGAGACGGCGCGGTGAAGGGTAAGTTAAGCAACATGCAGCAAAATTGCAAGAAAAATTCTTTCGGGAGAAAAATATTGCTTTTCTTCCGATTTTGTGCATAATTTGATAGCACCATAATAAAACCAGCATCATTTAAAGTACTTCAGCCGGATACGAATTCATCATGGTTATTCTGTTGCTCCTGTGGTTTGGGTGGCGCGCCCAAAACGAAGTTCTGCCGGAAATCAAAAACTACGCTTTTGCCGACAAGAAAGTTGCGGTGCTCAAGCTGCCCAAAGAGCTGAACGAAGCCTCGGGGCTGAGTTTTGCCAGCGACGGCCGCCTGCTTTGTCACAACGACGAAAAAGGCACGATCAATGAAATCGACCCTCGCTCCGGAAATATTCTCAAGAGTTATTCTTTGGGGAAATACGTCATCTATCGTGATGATCTGGAGGGGATTGCGACGAAGCGAGATACCATTTTTATGACCAACAGCAGCGGCACAATTTTGCGCTTTTTACCGGGAAAAAATGGCGAGCGCGTGCCGTTCCAAAGCTTCAAAACGGGACTGTCGATACGCAACGACGTGGAGGGTTTGGCATACGATCCGGCGACGGATTGTTTGCTGCTGGCCTGCAAAGGCGAGGCCAGCTTGGACTTCCGCAATCCGCTGCCGGCGTCACAAAAAGCTGTTTATGCCTTTTCGCTGAAAACCTACAAGCTGCTGCCGCAGCCGCGTTTTTTGCTGCCGGTGTTGAAAATTACGGCGCAACTCAAGGAAAAAGATTTTGCCCCCTCGTCCATCGAGCGCCACCCGCGCACCGGGAATTTTTTCATTCTGGCGGCGCGCGGCAATGCGATTGTCGAATTGGATGCCAACGGCAATCTGCTCGGGTTGTCGGCATTGCCCAAATCCGTGCATCCGCAGCCGGAAGGTTTGGCCATCGCGGCGGATGGCACGTTGCTGATCTGCAATGAGGGCGGCAGCCCCACCAAGCCCGGCCGGTTAGTGGCTTATCCACCGCAGTAAACCTTACAGTTCCTACTCTTTCTCGTACTCTTACTCGCCCTGGCAACGCCCAAGCGCGCCGGAGTAAAAGATAGGAGAACGAGAAAGAGCGAAATCAGAAGGAGACTTACTTCTCATGAAAAGCAAAAACGTCGATCGCGCGACGGACAATCTTTTTCGCATTGTGATGAATAATCACTTGCAGCTCAGCGCCCTGGCCGATCACAAAGCCAACATGATCATCACGGTTTGTTCCATTATCATCGGTTTGATTGTGCGCCATATCGTCGATCCGCAATTGCAATACACCGTGATCACGCTGGCGTTAACTTGCCTGACCACCATTCTCCTGGCGGTTTACTCCACCATGCCCAAATATGAAGGCAAGCAGGAAGGCGCGATGAAAGCGAAGAATCCCAGCTTCAATGTCATTTTCTTCGGCGATTTTACGCATCTCGAATACCCCGAGTTTGAGCGCGAACTGGAAAAAGTCATCAACGATCACGATCTGGTTTATGAAGCCCTGGCGAAAGATTTGTATGCGTTGGGACGAGTATTGCACGACAAAAAATATCGCTTCATCCGCTATTCCTATTTGACGTTCATGGTCGGCCTGGTCGCCAGCGCAATTGTTTTGGCCTTCACGTTTGCGTCGGTGCCACAACCGGCCCAGCCTTAGGAGATTTGATGGAATCCCAAATCACCAAAACCCGCAAATACCGCCTCGACATGAATGAAAAAATTCTGCACAGCGGCTTCAAAGATTTTCAGAAATTTTTCAGCCTCGACAACAAGGCCTATCTCGAGGGCAGTCTTCCGGTCAAATATAAAGAGCTGATGGGGCTCGTCGGCAGCATGGTGTTGCGCTGCAACGATTGTATCTTCTATCACCTCGACCGCTGCGTCACCGAAGGCACGACGCGCGAGGAGCTGCATGAAGCGATGAACATTGCGCTCATCATCGGCGGCTCGATCGTCATTCCGCATTTGCGCTACGCCTTCGAAATGTTGGATGAGCTGCTCGCCGAGCCGAAGGCGGAAGGATGAAGGCAGAAGACGACGCGTCGAGAGCTGAGAGGCTTGTAGCGCGCTTTTCCACGTAATACTTGAACAAATGAATAAACCACGAGTCATGCAGTGATGGAACTCAATAACGCCGTGGTGGCGGTGAGCGGCCTGCACAAATCCTTTCACGGCAATGCCGTGCTCAAGGGCGTCGACCTGCAAATTGCGCCGCGCGAGTTGACGGTGCTCATCGGCCCCTCCGGTTGCGGCAAATCGACTTTTTTGCGCTGCCTGAACGGTTTGGAAATTTTCGATCAGGGAAAAATTTCCATCAGCGGTGTGCAACTGGAACGTTCGTCGCCGCGCGCGTCGCTCGACCGCCAATTTCACGAGAAAGTCAAACAGTTGCGCACCAGCGTCGGCATGGTTTTCCAGAGCTTCAATCTCTTTCCGCATTTGACCGCGCTGGAAAACGTGATGAAAGCGCCAATGGTGGTGAAAGGCATGGCAGCGGAAGCGGCACAACACCGGGCGCTCGACTTGTTGGGCAAGGTGGGACTGGCGTCGCGAGCGCAACATTATCCTGCGCAGCTTTCGGGCGGACAGCAGCAGCGGGCCGCCATCGCGCGCGCGCTGGCGATGGAGCCGCAAGTCATGCTGTATGACGAGCCGACTTCGGCGCTCGATCCCGGCCTGGTTGATGAAGTGCTGTTAGTGATGCAAAAATTGAATGAAGAAGGCATGACCCAAATCGTCGTCACGCACGAAATGCGTTTTGCCCGTGACGTCGCGGACAAGGTCGTCTATTTTGAAGACGGCAATATCGTCGAAAGCGGCGCGCCGGACAAAATTTTTTCCGCGCCGGAAGATGGCCGCACGCGGAAATTTCTAAAAAAATTTTTGTAAATGGCTAAATATTCTTTTCTCTTCCTCGCTGTGATCGGCTTCGGCGCGGCCAGCTTCGCTCAAACGCCCGCCCCAAAAGTTTTGCGTTGGGGCGCCGACTCTGAAGGCGGCGCGCCGTATATTTTTCCGGATGCGCAAGACCCCAGCCGCATGCTCGGCTTCGAAGTCGATTTGGTGGCGGCGCTGGCGGCGGAGCTGAAACGCGAACCGGTGTTCGTGCAAAATCAATGGGACGGGTTGGTGCCCGGCCTCCGCATCGACAATTACGACATTATCGTCAACGGCCTCGAAATCACGCCGGAGCGCGAACAGGAAATCAATTTTTCCATTCCATATTATGTGACCTTTGAGCAATTGACAGTGCGGCAGGAAACCGGCGACCTCAACAAGCTGCAAGATTGCGCCGGCAAAGTGGTGGGCACACTCAAAGCGTCGCTGGCCGAACGCATTCTGGAAGAGCAGGGTAACATTCAAATTCGCTCGTACGACGGCCAAATCACCGCTTATGAAGATCTCGCCCTCGGCCGGCTCGACGCCGTGCTGATGGATCATCCCATTGCGTTGTATTACGGCGCCACCAATCCCAAATTGAAACTCGTGGGCGATCCCATCGGTGAAATGAAATACGGCATCGGCCTGCGCAAAGCCGACACCGCGCTGTTGCAGGAAATCAATCAAGCCTTGCACCAACTCAGCGCCAGCGGTGCGTTGCGAAAGATTTACGAGCGTTGGAATTTATGGACGCCGCGGCTGGAAGAATTTTTTCAGCAGACTGCCGGCGCGCCGCCCGCGGCCTGGCAGGATTTTGCGCGCCAAAAAAAATCAGCCAAAACCTGGCGGGAAAAATTGCCGCAGTATTTTCAACTCTACCTGCCGCGACTGGCGTGGGCGGCGGTCACCACTATCTGGCTTTCCATCGTGTCCATGATTTTGGCTATTCTCTTCGGGTTGATTTTAGCGCTCACGCGATTGTACGCCGTCGCGCCGTTTTCCACGCTCGCCACGGTGTATATTGAAGCCATTCGCGGCACACCGCTGTTGGTGCAACTGTTGTTCATTTATTACGCCGTGCCGCAAGTGACGGGCATCAAATTGATTCCGGAAATTGCCGCCGTCGCCGGGCTGGCGCTCAATTATGCCGCCTACGAAGCGGAGAATTATCGCGCCGGCATTTTATCCATTCCCCGCAGCCAAATGGAAGCGGCGTTGGCGCTCGGCATGACGCGCTGGCAAAGCCTGCAGCACGTCATCATCCCGCAAGCGCTGCGCCTGGTGATTCCGCCGGTGACCAACGATTTTATTTCACTGATCAAGGATTCTTCCATCGTCTCGGTGATCGCCATGGTGGAATTGACGCGCGAATATCAGCGCCTCGCCGGCATCGAGTTCGATTATCTCGGCCTCGGCCTGCTGGTGGCCGTGATGTATTTTTTGATCGGCTTTCCCTTCGTGCGGCTGGCCGGCTGGGCGGAAAAACATTTCTCGTTCGATAAACGGACGCCGGGCAAGTAGCAAGGGGCAAACGGCAAAAATCAAATCGTGTTGTTGCTGAGAACTTCAGATCATCAATCAAAAAATATGACTGCTTTCATACTCGTTGCGCTCGCTGCAATCTTGTTGATGCTTCTCGTTTGGCGCTGGCTCAAGTTGCAACGCCAAAACCGGCGCGACGGCGAATCTTTCGCCGGCCGCTCAACCATTTCGGAGCTTCTGTCCAAAGAAAAGAAAAACAAGAAAAATCCATAGTCTGTGCCGCTTTTAAAAGCAGCCCCCAAGTTTGGAAAACCGCAAGCGTCCTTCATCATGGAGATGAAGGGCGTTTTTTGTTTACCGGTTGATATAAAAACGTTTTTCAAAAAAATTGAGAGAATTAAACCAGTTCTTGTGTCTATATATGCAGGAAGGCGCTGGATTTTTTAACTAACTACCCGGGGTAGGGTTTACACCCAAAACTTGAAGGGAAATAAGGATGTCAAAAAAATTCTTCTTGCTGACTATCGCTGCCGTGAGCTTGGCCGCGCTCATTCCGGCCTCCTTGCCGGCGCAATCCATTTGGCTGGATCATCGCCACCACAGCACCATCAACCTCGAAGTTTTGATTCCCAATTTTAAAAATGATGATAGTGGCACAATTACCAGCTCCAATTCGGGCTGGGTGGTTTTTCCTTCCGTACGGCTGCCGCTGTCGCGCAAGATCCACTTCGTGGGAGAACTGCCGCTCGCTTCCGGCGATTATGAAGTCAGATCCACTTCCTTCAATATTAATCGCAACCAATCCGAAACCGCCATTGGAAATCCGTATATCGGATTTGAATTCAATGCCCCCCAAACACCGGTTTTTGCCGAGTTGGGAATCCGTTTGCCCTTGGCCTCGAGCGACAAAGACCTAAGCATGACGACCGGGCTGCTCACGGACTTTGATCGCCTGGAAGCCTTCTTCCCCAAAGTGCTGACGATAACGACCATGGTGAACGTTCATCAGATTGACCAATCCGGTTTTGCTTTCCGGCTGCGCGGCGGCCCTTCGCTGCTCATCAACACCGATAATGAATTCGGCGACGACACCGAGCTATTCATTGGCTACAGCGCGCAGGCCGGCTACGAATCCGAACGCCTGAGTTTTTTGGGCGGAGTGACGGGGCGGGCCATTATTACGGAACCCGATCTCAACTTTAGCGAGCGTTCCGTGCATCAAGCCGGCTTCGCGGCCAGTGCCGGCATCGGCAAACTCAGACCGGGCCTCTATCTGCGTTTACCGTTGGATGAGAATTTGAAGGATTCCCTCGATTTCGTTTTAGGCTTCAATCTCGGCATTCAATTGCAATAGCAAAAATATTACAAATTTTCTCAAAAAGTGTGAGAATTTTGGCTGTGGGCGTGTCTATGCCAATGGGGGTGGGGCGAATGTCATATCGACAACACCTTGCAGTTGCGCGGGCCGGCCGGAAGCGCTTTGGGCCAGTCCGGCAACTGTCGGGGGTGGGGTTTTAGACATCGTGACGCTGTTGATCTTCAACCATCGGAAGGGAGAGTGTATGGCTGATTTTGAAGCGGTTGCTAACAGAATGTTGAAATTCGGCGAAAAAATCGAAGCGCAGGTTTGCGGCAGCTATTCAAACGAAAGCGGCCCGGGCAATTATGAGATTGTCAAAGGGTATATGGCGGCCACGAATCATCGCGTGCTGATCGTGCTCAATTCAGTTTCATTCAGTAACAGAAAGGATAGTTTCACTTATGGGCAGGTGACAACTGTTACGAAATACGACGACCAAATCAATCTCGTTTTGCCGGATGAAACGATCACACTTTTCGATGTCGACGATGTTTGTGGTGATCTCGAAAAATTTCACAAATATGTCAGCGAGAAAAAGGCACCACCACCAAAGACGACGATCGCCGGGCGCGATATGGAAGTTGTGCCGCCTGCCAAGAAGTAAATCTCGTTGCAAAGCAGAAATTTTCGAATAAGGAGTTGAATAATCACAAGTTCTGATGAGTGCCGCAGCGCGAAAGCAACCCATGGCGCGGAACGATGAAAACGTTTTCATTGTTTCAGTGAAAATCTTTTATTTTTTTAAAAAAAAGTGAGCGAAAATCTGCTTTTCTTGTGTCTATAGAAATAGAACCCTGATTTTGTATATAAGAAATCAGACTGTCATTGTTAGGGGAGTTTAAAAAGAGCACGGAGGGCAATCGCCAGTTTGAGGTGATAAAATGCAAAATCAGGGTACTCTTCCAATGCGTGGGACTGCGGTGGGGAATTAACGTTAGTTGGGTTGACGGACGATCGTAGAGACAGGCCGTACATGGGAAAGTTGATGTTACAAAATTTACACGTCTCGGCGCCGAGATACGTTCCGATAACCCAACACCGGGGGATTAAACTTCCCGGTTTTTCAATAGGGGGGAACTCTTCCCTCGAGAGACCAGCCATCCCGTCAAGAGGACGCGTTTGACGGGGTGGCCCTCTCAGTTACCTCAGGGGCAAGCCGTCTATTGGGGCGAGGCGAAAGGTTTTGGGGCAGAGGGATTTGCTATAATCTGTATTTTTAAGATTATCTGAGGGGAATAATAATTTAATGTGGGGATCGTTCGATGGAGGCCATTGCTTTAATTAAATAATTAACGTAATGGCCTCTTTTTTTGCCTTGCTTTTGCACCTCTCAACGTCAAGACGGGGCTTGATCCCGTTTACCGCAGGCTTCATGATGGCGGCTGCTTTTTAAACAACTCTTCCAACTTTTTTCTCGCTTCGGCCGCGCGGTCCGCGGATTTATTGGCGACCGGTTGATTGGCCGCCTCAAAATAATCACAAAAATTTCCCATAGCTTTATCTTGGACGAAATCTGCCTGCGGTTCACGGCACTGATGGTGGGCCTTCTCGTCGTAAAAACGGCAGTTCCGGCAACAGTGCAAATACGCCGCGCATTTCGGGCAGGTGTCGCCCCGGCTGGGCCGCCGGCTCGTGAGCTCGATTTCGGCATGGCAGGAATAACAGAACATAACGTCTCACCTTTTTATCACAGTGCCTTATTAACCAAACGCCACAATGGTTTGGGGTTCTATTGAGAATATAGCAGACCAAAAATTACCGAGCAATTCTTTTCTTTCATAAAGCTTGCACTTTCCTCGAAAAAAATGTAAATTGGGTTTATCACGACGCAATCTTGACCATAAGTGAGAACCGAATTATGCCGCATCCACCACCCCCTTTCAGGA
>JAJVHT010000109.1:24825-28871 GCA_022072515.1 bacterium | reverse complement strand
CCGAAAAGCCCCACTTGCTGGCCGGTTACGATCACGACACTGTCGTTTTGCGCCAACGCCTCGAGGTGTCGCATCGTCGCTTCACCGGCGCCCCACTGCTGATTTTGCCGCTGGAGAATCTGCGCCATGGCGCTGCGGGGATAATCACGCTGCGATACGCGTTCGGCTTGGGTTAATAATGCGGCGCGGCTGCGATAATCGACGCCATAAAATACGGCAAGCTGGTCAAAATTTTCAATATAATCGATAAACAACCGGCTCGCGCCGGGAAGTTCGGAAAGCGGCATTCTCACTGTATTCTCGTTCACTCCGTGATTAATTTCGAATACATCAATTTAAAAATTTTTTGGCAGGATGCAAAGGGAATTTATACGAGTTTTTGTGCAGATTAAGGAGACAAGGGCTTACGCGGCGGAAAATTGGTGGCGCGATAGGAACTAAACTCCCCATCCCCCACTCACCGGAATATTCGCGCCATTGATATAGCGTGCGTCGTCGGTCAGTAAAAAACTGATAATACCGGCAACATCATGCGTCGAGCCAATATATCCCGCCGGAATATTTTTGACCATCTTCGCCAACTCCGCCGCCGGCAAACTGCCGGAGTCAATGAAACCGGGGGAAATAACATTGACGGTAATGCCATCGGGCGCCAGCATTTTTGCCAGCGTTCGGGTTAAAACCAGCACGCCGACTTTGGCGAGATAATACGCCGTAACAAAAGGTTGGCCCACCAGTTGCTCTGCATTCGCCATACTGAAATTGATGATGCGGCCCCACTGGCGCGCTTTCATGCCGGGCGCGACGAGCCGGCTGAGATAAAAAACCGGATGCAGATTATGATCAAACATTTCATGCCAGCCGGCGATGGTCTCCTCAAACAAATTGACACGATGATACGGCCCGGCACAGTTAATCAAGGCATCGATGCGGCTATACGCCTGTTCGACTTGCCGCACCAACTCAGCCGCGGCTTGATGATCGGAAACATCGCATTGCACCGCCAAACCGCGGGCGCCTTTTTCTTGAATCAAGGCCAGCGTCTCTTGCGCCGCTTTCTCACTTTTCCGATAACAGATGGCGATGCTCCACCCTTGGGCGGCAAGCGTCAAAGCAATCGTCTGTCCGATGCCGCGCGCCCCGCCGGTGATGAGGGCGACTTTTTCCGAAGCATTCATTCCAAAATTTGTTTAGATTTCCAATTCGACCGCATCGCCCTGCACGCGCACGTTATATTTCGCCACCGGCTTGGATGCCGGAGCGCTTGCTACCGCGCCAGTTTTAATATTGAATTGTGCGCCGTGCCATGGACAGGTGACCGTATCGCCTTCGATAAAACCTTCTGCCAACGGGCCGCCTCGATGCGTGCATTCGTTGCCAATCGCGTAGTAATTGCCATCCAGATGAAATAGGGCGATACTTTTGCCCTCGACGTCGATTTGTTTCGCCGCTCCGGCGGCAAGTTCATTGGTGCTTGCTACTTTGATGAATTGCGCCATCGTAACTCTCCTGCAAAATGTTCGCCGTTAGAGTTGATCAATCTTGGCGGCCAAAATAAAATCACTCTCGGTGAGGCCGTTAATTTTGTGCGTCCAAATCGTCACCTCGACTTTGCCCCACGCGAGATAAATATCGGGATGATGGCCTTGCGCTTCGGCTAATTCACCGACTTTATTCACGAAGGCCAAGGCAGTGCGGAAATCCGGAAATTTGAACTCTTTTGCCACGTGGTGCTCTTCAACAACATTCCATCCCTGGACTTGTCGCGAGAGCTTTTGCAATTCTGCGCCTTTCAACGGCGGCACCCCGCCTCGGCAAGGAACACAGGTTTTTTCGGCTAAACTGGGCATGGGTTTCTCCTTTTGTTGGTATGCGCGGTTTTATAATATGTTGCAGAACCGAGAGAAAGGCAAGCGTTTTTCTCTACAAACCGTCAAGCGGTGATTGCCGAATAAAAAAGCCTGCACAGATTAAACACAACCCGAGCAGGCTTCCATAAATCGCGATCAAAGTGAAGCAACAACGTTTAAAGATAACGCAACCACCAATCCCGGCGGCGCTGTTTTAAATTTGCGAACCACCGGCAGGGAAAGTAAAGCAGCACGACGACGAACAGCGTCATGAAATAAATGAACGGCAAACCGTGGCCATACTCCGGTGGAGCGGGGCGGCCGAGCGGCAGTGGTTGTCCCCACAGCCAGTCGAGGGGTTGCTGATAAATCAACCCAACCACGATGGCTAACAAATGAATCGTGAAGAGATGCAGCACATAAAAAAACAAGGGCACGCGGCCAAACACGAGAATCTTTTGGCCCAGCCAACCGAACCGGGAGTGAAAATCAAAGCGGTCAAACCATGCCAGTAACATCAGCGCCGGGCCGAGCGTCATCAACAGGAACTGCAGCGAGGCCGGATACTTTGACGTATTCAAAAACATAATAAAGGATTTTTCCAATGTCGCTTGCGCGGTGAAAGGGCGCGGGTCGCCGTAGAGATTCGTCGCGCGCAACAAGATAAAAGCAAGCGTCATCACCGCGCCCAGGCCCAGCAGCCATCGGCGGCGGCGCGCGGGCTCCCAAGTCAGAATATGTCCCAGCGCATAGCCGGCGGCCATCACTCCGCTCCACGGAATTAAAACATACAGAATGGGAAAGCCGAAGCCAAGCGATTCAATCTTAATCATTCCTCCGGAATGCAGAAGCATCCACAGCCAGGAGAATTTTCCAAAGGTTTCGGGCGAGAGGCCGTCCGTGAGATGATGCAACACCATCATGCCCACACCGAACGCGGCGATTCCCACCAGTGGCAAACGCACAAGGAACGCCATCATCACCATCGACCAGCCGAGCGCCCAAATCACCCCGCCAAAAGCCCAACCGGGTTTAAACGACCAGGCAAATTCGATGAGGGTCACCTCCAACAACACCAACCACAGGCCGCGGGTCCAGAAAAAGCGCGAAACTGCTTTTACGCTTTTTCCATGCGCGAGCGATAAATAGGCGCCGGTGCCGGCGAGAAGAAAAAACAGCGGCGCACAAAAATGGGTAAGCCAGCGCGTCAAGAAAAGCGCCGCATTAGTCTGTTGAATATCTTCCGGGAAAAAACTCAAGTTGGTGAAATAGGGGTAACGCACATGATCCAGCGCCATCAGGATCATGACCATCCCGCGCATCAAATCGACGGAATCGAGGCGTGCTCGTTTGGCGGGCTTGGAATCGACGTGCGCTTCCAACCCCACCGCCGGCGATGGGTTTTGAATGGTTGGCATAGCTCCTCCGTATTTATTTGATTAAAAATCGCATAATCGGTCGCGTTGCCGAGCGCCGCAGGCATTCTTTGAAACCGGCTTTCTGATACGCCGAGGCGATTCCTGTCCACACAAAAACGTCGGGCAGGCGATCTTTCTTGGGTTCCGTCGGATAACCTTCCACAATTTTTCCGCCTTGTTGTTTTACATAGGCGACGGCCCGGCGCAAAAGCTGCACGCTTATCCCTTGTTGGCGGAAGCGCTTTAAAACAAATAAGCATGAAATCGACCAAACGGGTTGCGCATCGACCGGCTGCAGAATTCGCGAGTTTTTTAAAGCCGGAAAATGCTCGCGCGGCGCGACCGAGCACCAGCCCACCGGTTGGCTGCCAACATACGCCAGTAAACCGGGAATTTTTCCGGAGGCGATGAGAGCTTGCATGGCGCGCCGATTTTTTTCTCCCTTCCCGGCTTCAAATGCGGCGCGCGGCAAACGCCAAAGCATACACCAACAGCCGCCGCAAGCGCCTTTGGCGCCAAACAGTTTTGCAAAATCAGCCCAGCGGTCTGCGGTCACGGGATGGATGGCAATTGCAGAATGATTTTTCGTAGTTGTCGTCATTGGTTCATCGCATGAGCTTGCCAACCTCAAGGCCGGCGCGAATTTTTCGAGCCGGCGCGAATGTTCTTTTCATGCTAAAATATACGCCGGGAAATAAAATCAGACTTTCGGAATCTTGCTTTTTTTAAAGCGGCCCGGGAATTCAGGCGCGGGCTTTGGAAGGACTCATTTTATAGC
>JAJVHT010000109.1:10971-24725 GCA_022072515.1 bacterium | reverse complement strand
GCCGGCGCGAATGTTCTTTTCATGCTAAAATATACGCCGGGAAATAAAATCAGACTTTCGGAATCTTGCTTTTTTTAAAGCGGCCCGGGAATTCAGGCGCGGGCTTTGGAAGGACTCATTTTATAGCGTTTCGTAAAAGTGGCGATAAAATGGGTAAAGCTATTGAACCCGGAGGCAAAGCAGATTTCAGTGACGGAGAGCGAAGTATGGCGGAGCAAAAGCAGCGCGTGATGCAAACGCAGCTCGAGTAAATATTGATACGGACTGCGCGCCGTAAATTTTCTAAAGATGCGGCTAAAATGGAATTCGCTGACAAAAGCCCGCCGGGCAATTTCCGACAACGTCAATTCGCGTTGAAAATTCGCCTGCATAAAATGTTTGGCCCGCTCAACGGTTTCGAGATGGCGGCGTTTCAGCTTTTCATCAAAACGCGCCAGGCACGCGTCGCGGCGGCGATCATACAATCCCCGATAAATTTCAGTGACTAATTGCACGATCAACGTTTCGGTTTTCAACGCGCTGCCTGCCGAATGGCGGCGCTGGAGGGTGGAAAAAAGTTGGGCATGCAAAAAATCGCAAAGCGGCGTTGCCGGCAAAGTCGATTGGGGAAATAACGTCCGGGGCAATTTTTGTCGCACCGCGGATTCTTTTTTCCAAAAGACGGCATTCGCGGTTTCCAATAATTCAGCGGCAATTTCTATATTGGTGCACTCATCCGGGACGTCATGATCGTGCACAAAAACCTGCTCCGCGCCGGCATTGACCAGCATAATGGTTTGGCTGTCGAGGGCATAGGTCTTTTTCTCGAGACGATAGCCAAAACGTCCATGGCGGATGAAATTGATTTCAAATTGCGGCGCACACTCAACCGGCGAAATGCTGTGAGCCTGCTCACGACATTTGAAATCGAAGACCCTCGCCGACGGCGAAGCAAAAAGCAAATTGAGATCGGCGTTCATATCCTGGCCCGGATAGAGATAATCCGTTGTGCAATTGCGGCGGGTTTATTGCAAGCCGATTTCGGCTCGAAGCCTTCCCGCATTGACAAGTCGCTCAAAAAATTTTATTGGCGCGGTGGTGGCATGACAATCCAAAGCACGATGTAAACGAGTATGCCGGGAAAGGCCGCGCTGAGCACGGAAACAAGAACATACAAAATGCGAACCAGGTTCGGCGACCAGCCGAGCCACTCGGCGAGGCCGCCGCACACCCCGGCAATGATTTTTTGGCGAGATCTGGTTAGGGCCATAATTTTCTCCATATCTCATCGCCGTCCGGCGAAAGGTAATTGCTGGTTGGTTTTATGTGGAATGCTCATGCTGAAATATTTTCAAGCTTGTGCTTGGGACTGTCGTGTCCAATAATAATAAAACGGCAAACCCAGAACCAACAGGCCGATGCCAATCAACGCATCGCGCGGGTCTTCGACGACGGTGTTGTAGATAAACCAGCCGGCAATGGCCGCGAAGAGTAACGTGGCGTAAGGATAGCCCCACGCTTTGTACGGGCGCGGCACGCCGGGCATTTTTTTGCGCAAAATGATGACGCTGACCGCCGCCATGGCGTAGAACAGCCAGGAGCCAAAAACCACATAGGCGGTGATTTGATCATACGTGCCGCTGAGCGTGAGCAGCGCCGACCAAATACCGATGGTGATGATCGCCACGTGCGGCGAGCGAAAACGCGGATGCACTTTGCCGAGCGCCGGCGCGAACACACGATCATGGCCGGAAGCCCAAATCGTGCGCGGACCGGCAAGCGTCATGCCGTTGAGGGTGCCAAACGTCGAACACATGATCCCGGCGATGACGATGACGGCGCCGACCGGGCCAATCGCTTGCGCGGCCACATCGGCGGCGATGCGTTGCGAATTCGGCATCACCTCGAGCGGGATGATGAGCGCGTACGCCACATTTGCGGCTAAATAAATCGCCAGGATGGCCAGCGTGCTGATGATGAGGGCGAGCGGCACGTTGCGGGTCGGGTTGATCGTCTCACCGGCGGTCAGCGTGACGTCGATCCAACCGTCGTAAGCCCACAACGCCGAGATCATCGCCACGCCGAAGGCCGCGGTCAACTCGCTGCCCCACGTTTCAGGCCACCACGGTTCTAGATTCGCGAAGCTCGCTTTGGAAGAAACGAAAGCGCCCACAATTAAAAAGAGCAGCGCGGCCACTTTCGCCGAGGTGAATAGATTCATCACCTGCGCGCCAAGCTTCACACCGCGCACGTTAATGTACGTCACCAAGGCAATGGCGGTGATGGCGATGAGTTGGCTCCAGCCGAAAGAAAAGGGATGTCCGAAGATCGCCCAACCCGGTTGATAAAACGGCTGGCTGTGGCCGATGGCTGGAATCAGCGCGCCAAAATAAACGGTAAACGCAATCGCCACCGCGGCAATCGAGCCGGCTTTGTTGATGAAGAAATCGTTCCAGCTAAACAAAAAGCCCCACAATTTTCCGTACGACTCGCGCAGGTAAACGTACGGCCCGCCGGATTTCGGCAAAAACGAACTTAATTCCGCCAACGAGAGCGCGCCGAAAAACGTGAGCAAGCCGGCGACGATCCACACGAGCAGGATCGGTCCCATCGCATGCAGCTTTCCGGCAATGGTTGCCGGCACGAGAAAAATGCCCGAGCCGATAACGCAGCCAACGTTGATGGCGATGGCTTCTTTAAGGCCGATGGCGCGGAGGAGCTCAGGAGAAGAGTGCGGTTTAGGCGAGGCGACTGGGGTGCGAGTTTCCAATGGTTTCTCCGGGAATAAAGTTACCAGCGTCGAATGCCCAATCCTGGCACGTTATTAAAAGTGGAATCCTTTGTATACAACAACGATTGACTTGACAAGCGACGCACGGTGTTTAACAATAACACGGGTGCGTCAAAATCCCTTCCCTTAAGTTTCGAACTTCCAAAAGCAATCAGTGCTGGCGAATTTGGGCGGCGGGAATTTGGCGATCTTTGAGCATGCGCCGAACAGTGCGTTGCGATATGCCGTGATATTTCGCAACGGCCACCAGATTCATATTTTATCCGGCGCTAATTTCCTCCGACAATTTTCGCAATTGTGCTAACAGCGCCTCGTTTCTTTCAACAAGCGGGAAAAGCCGGCTTTTTTCCTGCGCGACATGTTGATAAAGCGGCTCGAACTCGCGGTCGATGCGATCATAAATCAGCTTGAGCTTCGCACTTAATTTATCGCGCAGTTCGGTGCTGAAGCGACTTTCGTTTTTATCCAGGTCAGCGTTGAATTTGGCGATAATGCTTTTTTTCTTCGCAAACAGCGTTCCGCCGGCGAGGGCCAGGCCGGAGGCAGCCACCGCGCCGCCGGTTATATCCAAAAACATGATTTTGGTCGACAACGCGATGATCGTGCCGAGCACGGCGAGCGAGCCGCCGCCGACAAATGCCTTGCCGACGTCTTGCATGGTCATGGCCGGCGTCAATGCATTGATGAACGTTTCATCCTTCATTAAATTTGTCACACGCGACTCGACATCATCGATCACTTCCTGCCGGCTTTCACTGACTTTCGTCAGCAGATCCAACTCGCGGGAGCGAGGCAGCCGGCTGGTTTCCAGCGTCTCCAAAAGATCGCGCAGCAGCAGGTTGATGCTTTCCATGAAATGGCGCGCGCCGTCGCGTGAAATTTCTTCAATCGCCGTCGTCAGTTTTTCTTCGAAACGCTTGCGCAAACCGGCGATCCATACTTCAATAGACCGGTCATGCTTGAAAATCGCTGCAATCGATTTGCTGATGATCGCCGTCAGCGACAATCCCTCGCGGAAATCGTCTTTGATGAAATTGGCGATACGGTTGTAATTCGAGACCAATAATTGAATCAACGCATCGACCTCATAGGTCGATTTATCCTTTCCCAAAGAGAGCCGGGCCTGAATTTTTTCTTGAATTTTCAGATCGGTGTCAAGCTGCCGCTTTTGTTCAGCCAAATTCTTGTTGAGACTGCCGGCGATCTGCTCCGCCGCCAAGACATTCGCCTGCAACTTTTGGCTGTAATGTTGCCCACCGGTGACGGTTTCGCGAATGAAAGCTCTGATTTGATCGAAGCCACTGCGAGGGTCCTTTTCCGCTTCCCATTTGGCCGAGGTGCAAAAAATCTGCGGTGCAAGAATGTTCTTTTTGCGCGCATAATCGTTTACCGATTTGAGATTGACTTCCAACTCATGTTCGGAAGCGGTGTCGGCTTGCTGCAGAATAAAGATGACTTTGCGATGCCATTCGGCGCTGACGAACGACAACAAATTCCAGGCGGATTGGGTGTGCGGGTTGCGCGCTGGAAAAACAAAAATAACGAGGTCGCTGTACGGGATGAATTTTTCCGTAATTTCCTGATGGCGCTCGATCACGGTGTTGGTGCCCGGGGTATCGACGATGGCGATGGTTTTCAAAATCTCCAGCGGCCGGCCGAGGCGGGTGAAATGTTCACGGCTTTCCCGCTCTTCGTTGTTTTCCGCGTAAACGATTTGTTGCACGCGATCGGTGCAGGGCGCGGGATCGACGCGGCAAACCTCCTCCTGCAACAGCGCGTTAATGAAGCTGCTTTTGCCGGATTTGACTTCACCGACGACAACGAAAAGAAAAGGCTCGTTGAGCTTGGCGCTGAGGTTGCGTGCAATCTCGTGCTGCTCCCGGCCGCCCACCGCCAGCGCAAACTGTTGCAATTGCTGCAAAAGCGCATCCAGCCGCGTTTTATACGCGTTGAATTTAGTATTTAAAAAATCTTGCTTCATCTCAACTTTGTACGCGCAGCTTACTCTTCCAAAAACCATAGAGGAAATACAAAGCCAACCCCGCGACCAACCAAATGCCGAAACGTACCCACGTCACCCACGGCAAACCGGCCATCAAATAAATACATGAGGCGATGCCGAGAAGCGGCACCAACGGCACCAACGGCGTTTTAAATTTACGCGGCCGATGCGGATCCTTGTAACGAATGATGATGATGCCGGCGCACACGAGCACAAATGCAAAAAGCGTTCCGATGTTGGTCAATTCGACGATTTCATTAATATTCGCCACCGCCGAAATGGCGGCGACAACCACGCCCGTCCAAATCGTGGTTACGTGCGGCGTTTGATATTTCTGATGCACTTTCGCGAAACCCGGCGGCAATAAGCCGTCACGCGACATGGAAAAAAAGATCCGTGGCTGGCCATATTGAAAAACCAGCAACACGGCCGTCATCGATATTACCGCGCCGAACGCGACGAGGCCGGCGGCGGCATCCGAACCGACATACGCCAAGGCGGCGGCCAACGGATCAGCGACGCCAAGTTTGTCCCAGGGCATCATGCCGGTAAGCACGGCGGCAGTGGCGACATAAATCAACGTACAAATCAACAACGAGCCGATGATGCCGATTGGCATGTCGCGGCCAGGATTCTTGCATTCTTCCGCCGCGGTCGAGATGGCATCAAAACCGATGTAGGCAAAAAAGATCAAACTCGCTCCCGTCCAAACCCCGGAGAAGCCATTTGGCATGAAAGGATGCCAATTCTCCGGCTTCACATATTTCGCGCCGACATAAATAAAGAAAAAGAGAATGACCAATTTGATCGCAACCATAACGTTGTTGACCCGCGCCGACTCTTTCGCACCGAGCACCAGCACCCAGGTGACGAGACCAACAATCGCGACGGCCAGGAAATTGAAAATAATGGGAACGCCGGCAATGGTCGGATGGCTCATCCAGGCTTCGTAATTCAGCGCAATTGCAGAATCGACAACTCCGCCGGCTTTAGCGACCATCGCTGCCGCTTGCGCGGCGGAACGATAATCCACGGAGAGCCACGCCGGGATGTGTAAGCCAATGCCTTCGCACATTTGATGGAAATAGGCCGCCCAACCGATGGCGACAGCGACGTTGCCGATAGCATACTCGATGATCAAATCCCAGCCGATGATCCAGGCGACGACTTCGCCGAGTGTGGCGTAAGAATACGTGTACGCGCTGCCGGAAACGGGCACGAGCGAGGCAAATTCGGCATAACACAAACCGCTGAAGGCGCAGGCTATTGCGGTCAGAACAAACGACAGCATAATCGCCGGGCCGGCGCCAGGCCGGACCGCGTCGCCAGCAACCGCGGTGCCGATAACGGCAAAAATGCCGGTGCCGATGATGGCGCCGATGCCGAGCGAAACTAAATCCATCGCGCCCAACGACCGTTTGAGATGCGTGCCTTCGGCGTCACGAGCCAATTGATCGAGGTTCTTGGTGCGAAACATGCTCATAGGATGAACTCAAAAATGATAAAATTAGAAACAGATAAGATGATTATTGTGGTTTACCAATTTATTAGGTTACACGCGTAACACGCCAGGCAAGGGCCAACGCCGTCACCAGCAATAAGGCAGCGAGCAAAAACGGCGCGCCGGGGAGTTGCCAGCTTCGATGCGCGCCGATAAAATTGGCAAAGAGACGCGTGAACAAACTTGGTCCCAGCATGCCGGTAATTCCCATCAAGCTGCTGTTGGCGCCTTGCAGTTGGCCTTGCGCCGAGGGATCGACACGGCGGGTCATCAAGCCTTGGGCGGAGGGGCCGAAGAGTCCCATCAACGCCAAGATCGGTAGTCCGCTCCAAAAAATATTTTGCGTGCGCGCCAAACCGTAAATCGTAAATCCCAGCACGCCACAGATGAGTCCAGCAAGCAGCGCGCGGCGTTCACCAAAGCGGGCGACGACACGACGCACGACGCCGCCTTGCACGGCCATCATGCAAACACCCATGGCCGTGAGCGTGAGACCAATCATACGCTCATTCCAGCCGTAACGATAACTCGTATAGAGCACGAACACACTTTGCAGAGCCTGATGCGCAAGCAAGTAAAACGCCGAGACCGTGGCGAGGCCAAACAGTTCCGGATGCGAGCGCAAAAGTTTGAGCGAACCCACGGGATTGGCCTTTTTCCAAGCGAATGCGGCGCGGCGTTCCGGCGGCAAAGATTCCGGCAAAACGAAAAGGCCATAGGTGGCGTTGATCAGCGTCAATGCCGCTGCGCCCCAAAATGGCAGCCGTGGATCATAGACGCCGAGCAAACCTCCGATTGCGGGGCCGAGAATAAAGCCGAGTCCCCAGGCCGCGCCAATGAGGCCGAAGCTCGCGGCGCGTTTCTCTGGCGGCGTGACATCGGCAACATAAGCGCTGGCGGTGGTGAAACTCGCGCCGGTGATGCCGGAAATGACGCGGCCCAAAAACAACCAGTTCACCGTCGGCGCCAGCGCCATGACAATGTAGTCAAATCCCAATCCGAAATTCGACAGCAAAATGACCGGCCGGCGGCCAAAGCGGTCGGAGAGCACACCGAAGATTGGCGAGCAAATGAATTGCATCAACGCCCAGACGGTGCCGAACAGCCCGAAAATCTCAGCCGCCCGCGCCGTGTCGCCGTTCAGGAAGTGCTCGATCAGTTTCGGCAGCACGGGAATGATGATTCCGAACGACAGCACGTCAAGCAATATGGTGACGAAGATAAAGGGCAGTGCGGCGCGATGTAGCATAAATAAAAAAGATAAAATGAAAAAAAGATAAAAAGAGGTTTACTGAGCTATAACTCGGGAGCGTCGTTAGAATCTGGCGATTGACTGCGTTTGAGCGCTCTCGCCAGCCGCGCATTGAAAATTTTGATTGGTTCGTCGACTTCATTCACTAACCATGTATTCAATTCGTTTTCGCCAAAAGCCGCTTTCGAGAGACTTAGCCAATATCGTGTTTCTTTTGATTCTTGCAAGCACGCACGTATTTTATAAATGAAGTCTTTGAGACTCGCGCTTTCATCAGCTTCTTCGTAGTTCGCGCCAGGTGAACAACCACAGCGAATGAGTTGTTTACCATACTCAAAGCCCACCACGTCGCGCGGAAACGCGCGCACATACTTCGTGATTTGCACGGCAAAACGTTCGCGCATGCAGATCAAAAATCGACTCCCGCTTTTCCATAAACCACCTCTTCCATCACTTGAGTTTAATTTACGTCACTTTAACTCATCGACTTTCACAAACATCTTTTTATTTATCCTATGAGCATTCCCGCAATGGCCGCCGTCATCCAACTGGCCAGCGCCCCGCCGAACATGGCGCGCAGGCCAAGTTTGGCCAGATCGCCGCGGCGTTCAGGCGCCATGCCGCCAATGCCGCCGATCTGAATGGCGATGGAAGAAAAATTGGCGAAACCGCAGAGCGCGTAGGTGGCGATAGTAATGCCGCGCTCACTCATGCCGCCATTTTTGATCAGATCACCGAGATGAACGTACGCGACAAATTCGTTGATGGAAATTTTGGTGCCGAGCAAGTTGCCAAATTCGAGACAATCTTTCCATGGCACCCCCATCAACCAGGCCAGCGGCTGGAAAATCCAGCCGAAAAGAGTGCGCAACTCGCTGGGAAAATACGGAAAACCGATTTTGGCTAATCCGTCATGAATAAGCCCCATGCCGGCATTCACCACCGCGATCAAAGCGATGAAGGCGATCAACATCGCACCGACGTTCAGCGCGAGTTTCAGGCCATCGGCCGCGCCGATGGCCGCCGCCTCCACCACATCGCCGGCAATTTTTTCACGGGGAACCCTGACTTTGCCGCGCGTTTCGGGCTGTCCTTTTTCCGGCAAAATAACTTTAGCCATCACCAACGCCGCCGGCGCCGACATGACGCTCGCCGCCAGCAAATGCGCGGCTGGAATGCCCATTAAAATATATCCCGCCAACACGCCGCCGGCAACCGTGGCGAAACCGCCGCACATAATGGCCATCAACTCGGAGTTTGTCGCTTTCCCGACGAACGGGCGAATGAGCAAGGGCGCTTCCGTTTGGCCGACGAAAATATTCGCCGAACAGGACAGCGACTCGGCGCCGCTGGTGCCCATCGTTTTTGCCATGCCGACGGCAATGACTTCGACAACCCTTTGCATAATGCCGAGGTGATACAGAATGGACATGACGGCGGAAAAATAAATAATGGTGGGAAGAATGCCGAAAGCAAATTGAAAACCGAAGGTATTTTGATATTCCGGCTTGACGAGATTGCCGAAGAGAAATTCGGTGCCGTATCTGGTGAAGCCGAGAAAGGCGGTAACTTTGTCGCCCGTCCATTGAAAAACGGCTTTGCCGCCATCCGTCCAAAGAATGAGGAAGGCGAATACGAGTTGGAGCCCGGTTCCCCACAACACCACCCGCCACGGGAAATTCTTACGATCATACGACATTAACCAGGCGATCAACACCATCGCCGCCATGCCTACGAGACTAATAAGTCGTTCCATGCACTACTCCCTCCGAGGAGTTTGGCCAGCATTGGCTGGGTTTCTAAAGTGAATTGCAGTTGCGTTGAGTTTAGTTTTTCATTTGCATGTTGCGTTATCATCTCCGTGAAAACGAGTGCAGCTTCCTACTTGTTGGGTGACTTCGCACCCAGCAAAAACTGCCGCGCATTTTTTCGCATATCGCCAAAACGATCATCGGTCAATTGGGCCGTGCGCTGCAGGAAACTGCGAAAATAAGCCGCGGCTTTAGGTGCATCATTCAGCGTTTGATAAACGGTGCCAAGAAAGTAATAACAATCATAACAATCGGCGTTCAGCTCGATGGCTTTGCGATAAGCCTGAATGGCGGCCTTATTCTCATTCTGGCTCATGTGCGCCGCGCCGAGCATGTAATGCTGGCGGCTGCTAAAATCAAGCCCTGATTTGGAGCAGGCAATGGCTTTACGCATTTCCGCTTCCGCGGCATGATACTTTTTTAACTGATAATATGTCAAGCCGAGATTGAAATGGCTAAACGCTATCGTCGTATCTTGCCGTACGGTGGCGGCAAAATAAACGGCGGCGGAATCAAACAAGGCGCGCCCTTGATAGGCGCGGCCGATGTCTGTCAACACGCCGGAGCTCGAATCACCCGTCGCCGCCAGATAAGCCTTCAGATAACTCTCGGCCAATTCATAACGGCTGTTTTGCATGTTCAAATAACAGGAACCGAGGCGTCGCAAAATACGCGGATAATTGGGAATCTGCGCATAGAGCTGCAGATAAGTCGCCGCCGCCTTTTCAAAATTCTCGCTGCAAAAATAAGCATCGGCCAGCAGCAAACGCGCGGTGAAGTGTGTTGAATCGGCGGCGAGAATCTGGCGCGCCATCGTCATCGCCTCGGCGCAGCGCGCACTCGCCAGCAGGCAATTGCCGACTGCGGCAATCACATCGGCAGTTGCCGACGAGTCAATCGCGTCGACCGCCGCAGCGAATTGTTTATTGGCGCAGAGCAGTTGCCCCAACAACTTGCGCGCCGGCATAAAAGTCGAATCGGCCCGGAGCGCGCGGCGGACATCATCCAACGCCGAAGAAATCGCGCCGCCGGCTTCTTCCGCTTTCGCGATAAAATAATACGCGCGTGCGCGAAAGGACGGGCTACCGGTGATAGCTTGCAATGTCTGCAGGCAGTGATCATATTCACCGAGGTTGAAATAACACAAACCCTGATAAAAAATCGCGGTGGTGTCGGCCGGATCCGCGGCGCGCGCCTCCTTGTAAAGCTGCAGCGCGGCGCGATAATCGCCTAACGTGAACGCTTCGAACGCGGCTTGGGTTTGCGGTGTTTGCGCCCAGCCCATTTGGGCGCTCAATAAAAGTCCGATAATATAATGAGAAAATTTCGCGCGTGCAAGCATGATTTTGAAAAGCGTGGATTTCGTGGGATTTATTGACAGGATCATTTTTTTCAAAATGCAAACGGTTTAACCATTCCCCAACGCATCAGCAAATAAATGCCCCCGGTGTAGAGCAGGGAAACAGCAACGGAAATCCACAGTTCTTTTTTTTGCGGTGGCTGCTTGCCGAGCAAACGGCTGCCGCCCCACAGCATGAACAAAATGCCGGCAAGATTGCTCACCCAGTAGGCGCCAATCATGCCGATTTGAAACGTGCCGGGAAAAAAGAAATTGGCGGCGGTGCCGAGCAGCCAGGCCAGCGGCAGATTGATGAACACATCATTCCACCACGAGAGCGGCGATAAAATATAGCCGATGGCGAAGACGAGGCCAGGCAAGAAACGTCGCCGGAGTTTGGCAGCACTATTTTCCGGGGGAAAAAATTTTTTACCGTTGCGATCAGGATTTTTCACGGAAGCGTTTGATATAGACAACGCGATCATCTCCTTCAGCATAAAAATCTTTGAGACGGGCAACTTCGTCATAGTGCTGGCGTTGATACAAACGCCGGGCCGACTCGTAGCGCGGCAAAGAAGAAGTTTCGATAACCAGCAAGCGGGCAGGCGCCGTCGAACTTCTCATGAGGGCAGGATTGCAAACTTGCTGCTCGACATATTCTACCAACAAACTGCCGGCGCCCCGGCCATGCCACGCCGGGTCGACGGCGATCCAATACAGATCATACGTGCCGAAAGTCATCGGTGTGGGGCCATAACAAACGTACCCGACGGCCCGGTCTGCCGCGTCGACGGCGCAGGCGAGCCAGTAATCTTTTTGGGCAACGTTGTTCAAATAAACATCGATCAACTCCAGCGCGCACTGCACCTCTATTTCATGAAAGACTTGGGTCTGCCGCAAAATTCGCTCGATGCTCGCGCGATCATCACGACGCAGAGGCCGGACTTGCAGCGAGCCTTCCGGGGTGGTCATGCCTTCCTTCGCTTTCCGTAACGGTTAAACGCTCCCGTCTCGGCGTAAACACAGCAGAGCGGGCAAAACAATTTTCAATTTACTACATCTCCGGCTGCATTGCAACAAAAGATTTGCCAGGTTAGAACTTCCCTGCCGGCGTTCAGACTTACGCCCTTTGGGCAAAATTTTCAATAAGCTCTTTTTCTAATTTTAGCTTACGTTCGTTCGGCAACCTTGCCGCGCACAAGGCATTTAACACGAACTGCTGCAAATCGTCGCGGGTCAATCCGAATTGCCGCACAATTTTGGCAAACTCCTCGTTCAAGGTTGTGTTGAACATCGGCGGGTCATCGGTGTTAATCGTGACATACAAACCCTCGGCCAGCAGTTGCGGCAACGGATGGCTCGCCAAGTCTTTGACTACGCGCAAACAAACATTGCTGCTGGGACAAACTTCGAGCGGAATTTGTTGGTCGCGCAGATACTGCACCAATGCCGCATCTTCCAGGCAACGAACGCCGTGCCCGATGCGAACCGAGCGGCCCACTTGCAACGCACTCCAAATGCTCGCTGGCCCGGCGGTTTCACCGGCGTGCAAGATCGCCGGCAATCCGGTTTGATAAGCCAATTCAAAAGCGGCTTGATATTTTTCAACGGGAAAGCCGACTTCATAGCCGCCGAGGCCGAGCGCGGCCACGCCGGCGGGCTGTTCCGCCGCCAGCCATTGCACAAGCTGCAGCGCTTCTTCCGGCGCGGCATATTCACGCGGAATATCGAGAATGACGAGCAGCGACGTGTTGAGCTCACGCTCGCCCCACTCTCTCGCGCGATTGATGGCGGCAAGCTGTTGGTCAAACGGCAGGCCGTAATTGCGATAATGCGTCAACGCGGTAAAGGTTGCTTCGGTATGACGGATATTTTGTTCAGCTTGCCCCCTTAGAAAATCCCGCGTAATCAACTCGATGTCATCCACCGTGCGGAGGCATTTCGACAACGTTTGATAAACCTCCGCAAAATGCGGAAAATCACGAAAGACATACCACTGTTTCAGCCCTTCCAGACTATCCGCCGGCAGGGCCACATGGTGGCGCCGTGCGAGCTTCAACAAGGTTTCCGGCCGAATCGCGCCTTCGAGATGAACATGCAACTCAACTTTCGGCAGGGTTTGAATAAACTGTTCGATGGTCAAATTCTACCTCCGCAGGAAAAATTATTGCCCATTTCAACGATACACAATAAAATATTTCCAGCGGGAAAAGCAACAATTATCTTTCCATCGCCGCAACTATTCAGCTATTTCACCGCCCGGGCGCTTATTTTTGAGATTTGTTATATCGCGCCATTTATTTTTGCATGCAGATTTGAGCGCCCGGGCGGTACTGAACAGTTACCCATTGCCAGGAAATAAAAAAGCCACGGCGGCGCCGTGGCTTGAACAAATTATCTGATGCGAAAAAAAATATCAACCTCATGCAGCGCCGACTTGGACAGGCGCATCATGGCGTGAAAGGTTGGCCGCCGGCACAAACGCCGGTTGCGGCTCCGCAGAACGGCGCTGAGCGAGCGAGGGCGCCCAGAGAATCCGTTCAGGTTGGGTGCGCGTTTCAGCATCCTGCACGCCGCGTTGCAACGCCAAGCTCACCACTTCACCGATGAGCTGCGTGTAACTGCGCCCGGACGCGCGGGCCGACCGCGCCAATCCTGCTTCCGGCGAAATATCCGGATTGGGATTGACTTCCAAAATGTACGGCTCGTTTTCAGGCGACAGGCGAAAATCGACACGCGCATAATCGCGGCAGCCCATCGCGCGGAATGCCGAGACGGCCAGGTTTTGAATCTGCCGCGTCAACTCCGCATCGAGCAGCGCCGGACATTGCGCGCCTGCCGTCCAATTATAATCTTCGCTGCCGGCGACCCACTTCGCGTTGTAGGTGCAGATCTTCGGCAGATGATCCGGAATGTCGAGCAAAACTTCCGAAATCGGCAGCGCCACCGGAATTTGATCGCCCAACACCGAGACGTTCAACTCGCGCCCGTCGATATATTCTTCGACGATGGCCGGTTGATGATATGTTTGCAGCACCCACGCGACGCGTCGCCGCAAGTCCGCCAGGTTGTTGACCAC
>JAJVHT010000109.1:7381-10871 GCA_022072515.1 bacterium | reverse complement strand
GCCTTCGGGAAACACGAATGGTCGACGGGATCCGGAATGAGGCCGGGGATCGGGTTGAGCTCCATAATGCACGGCTCGCCCGTTTCGTCCAGCCGCACGTCGATGCGGCACAAATCGCGGCAATTCAACACGGTGAAAGCGCGCTTACACACTTTTTCAATTTTCGCTTGCAGCGTTTCGTTAATCGGCGCCGGACAACGGAAAATATCCAGCGGCGTGGCGCGCGTGTCCAAAATCCACTTCGCTTCGTAAGAGTAAAACTTGTTGACGTCGTCCGGCAAACCGTTGAAGTTGATTTCAACGATCGGCAACACCCGCAACGTCGGGCCGTTGCCCAGCAACGCGACTGTGAACTCGCGGCCTGGCAAAAACTCTTCCACCAATGCGGGCTGTTGATAGGTGCTCCACATTTTCTCCACAACGTTTTTCAAATCCTTCACGTTGTGAACGAGCGAGTCGTTCCAAATGCCCTTGCTGGAGCCTTCAAACAACGGCTTCACGAACATCGGATAGTCAATGTGCTTGAGCTGCCCGTTAAGCGGCCACGAGTGAATCACCGAAAATTTTGCCGTGGGAACACGATGATAGGCGAGAATCTCCTTGGCGCGGGCTTTATCGAGACAAATCCCCAACGTCAAGGGGTCAGAACCGGTGTAGGGAAGGCGTAACATTTCGAGAATCGTGGGAATCTGCGCTTCGCGCGACGCGCCAAACCGGCCTTCCGCAAAGTTAAACACAATATCGGGGCGCGCCTGCCGTAATTTCTCGTAAGCGTCGAGGTCGGCTTCAATGGGAATGACCTCGTGATATTTGCTGAAGGTGTCGATGATCGTTTGTATCGTTTCGGGATCATCCCATTCAGCCTGTTCGTCCAGTGGGACGTCTTCACCGTCCTCTGTCATTGGGGTCGAACGTCGAACATTGTAGGTAAAACCTACTCGCATGGTAACTCTCCTTAGCAGGCATTCCGCCTGATTAGCGTCTGCCTGAGCTTAAATTTGATTTCGTGGAAATCGAGACGAGTGAACGCCTCGGTTTCGGAGGCGGCCACGATCCGGTTCCGAAAACTTGCTGGTGAATTAATCTGTTGCTTCACACGATCCTCCAAACAGGGTCTACATCGGTCTTTCCCTGGGCGCTCGCCCAAATGAACTTGAAAAAAGTTAAAACGCGACGGCGATCACCGTCGCCGTGAATTATCAAAAAGCTGAGGCAATCCTGAATTCAATGGACATATACTATTTTTTTATCGAATGGTTCCAATTTACGGGGCGACTTGCTTATCACAGGCCGCCCCTGACCAAGGTCGTTTTTATTGTTGCGCAGGTTGTGCTGTTTGCGTAGTATCCATCGCCGCTTGCGTGCTATCCGCAGCCGGTTGTGCCGGTTCGGAAGTTTGCGCCTCCGTTTGAGGCGCTTCTTCTTTCTTGCTGCAGCCGTTCGACAACAATCCCAACGTTAACAATAGACCCAACACGATAATGAATCGACGAAGGTTCATGGCGTTTTCCTTCCTCCGCTAAATGTAGTTTCCACCGGCGGTTTCCTTGCTGGAACATTTAGCGCCGGCGGTAAAAAACAATATTTTTATGTTCGCATCAAATAATGACGATCAACACCCCGCAGGCCAACCGGCCCGAAAGTCTGAAAAATAAATTTTAGGAATTGGCAAAACGATGAGATGGATGAAACGCGGAGGGTGAGTAAACTTCTTCTCGGCAACCCCGACGGCTGCCAAGCTACGGGAGGGGTGAGACAGCTTCTCATGGCTTTGAGAAGACGACGCCTCAGTGGTACTCATAAAAAATGTTTTATCTCCAACAAAGTTAACTTATGATTTGCCGTAATATCTGAATTTTTTTTTGAAAAAGCAAGAAATAATTTTATTTTGTCAATATTTTTTTCGTTCAAAATTTAAACGGCCCTGTTCAGATAGCCGTTCGTCTATTTTTGTTCTTAAAAAAATCAAACCCCGTGTTCTCATGGCAAGAATAAAATGAGAATCGGGGTTCAATCAACGAGAAAGCCGGATCCGGCTGTTTAAATGCGCGATCAGCTTTTGCCAATAAAGTTCGTCACGCCACTTTCCGCTTCTTTTCTACTTTTGGCGTTAAAGGCGCTTTGGCCATTTTTCGTTTCTGCAACGCGGTTTCAAGGGGAATTTCTACGCCGGCCTCAGTCGAAATCAATTCATCCGGCGACGGTGTTTCCTCGCCAAGCGGCGCCGTGGTTTCCATCACCGGCGGTTCGCCCTTTTTGACCTCGGCGACTTTTTCTTTCAGCATCGTCAGCAAGCGTTCCTGATAAGAATCCTTAAAACTTTTCAACCGCAGCTTTTTCGTATGGCGTTCGATCAAGTCTTCCGCCATTTTGATTTCTTCTTTATTTTTGCTCTTCAGGCCGTTCAACTCGCCGATCAGCTCGGTGTTGCGGACTTCATTCCAAGCGCGCAAGGTGGAAACGACGATGGCATTCTCTTTCACCCACAGCGCCACTAAAAATTCCTTGCGGCGCATCACGATCTTGCCGATACCGTATTTGGCGGTGTTCCGAATGGATTCACGCAACGTCGCATACACTTCCGTCGCCAGCGGGCCGTCCGGCGCCATGTAATACGAAGTATCAAAATGCAGCGGATCGAGGGCGTCCTTCTCGACGAATTGCACGATGGCGAGAGAATGATCGATTTCCGGCGCGGCTTTTTTTAAATCGTCTTCGGAGACCGTGACAAACTTGCCATTTTCGTACTCATATCCCTTCACCACTTCCTCATCCAAAACCGGACCGTGAAGCGGGCAGCGTTTTTCCATTTTCAGGCGGGATAGACAGGGCGCGTGGAGGGAATTGAAGGTGATTTCATCGTTTTGGGTGGCAGAAAAAATTTTTACCGGGATATCGAAGAGGCTAAATTGCAGCCGGCCATTCCACAACGCGCGCATACCGATCTCCTTAATTTTTGTGAAATATGATGGACTAATGTTAAGAAGAAGATAAGAAAATGTCAAGTAAAATTTTAGTTTAATGGTAAAAATTTAGCCACAGAAAAATTCACCGCCCGGCGGCGGGGGCGGCGACGCCGGCGGAATTTAGTGTCCGGCCGGTACTTGCCACTTGCTTTTCTCTCAAAACTTGTTATCTTTGAAAAGTCATTAAGAAGTTACCGGCAATGCTTAGGAATGCGAAAGGCAACCTGCCATTTTGTTGGGGTGCAAGGACGGGCAGGGACAATAAGGAGACGTTCGATGAAAACCATTTTAGTGGTTGAAGACGAAAAACACCTGCAAATTCTCTACGCGCAGGAGTTGACCGCCGAAGGTTATCAGGTGCTGACCGCGAAAAACGGCGGCGAGGCGCTGGAAAAAATTAGAACCAGTCCGATTGATTTGGCGATACTCGATATCAAGCTCGCAGACGACAGCGAAAACGGTTTGGAGGTTCTGCGCAAAATTATGGAAGAAAAACGCGGCCTCAAAGTGATTCTGAATACGGC
>JAJVHT010000109.1:0-7281 GCA_022072515.1 bacterium | reverse complement strand
ACCGCCGCAGGAAATACCTTGGGAAAACCGGCAACAGCTTGGCTTCTTACCGGCGTTCAGCCAAACGTGGAGTGACTCGGTTTTTCATCCCGTGGAATTTTTTCGTCGTGCCCCTAAAACCGGCAATGTCGGTTCTGCCTTGTTGTACAGTTGTTTGATCGGCATCACCGGCTCCCTGCTATCACTGTTTTGGAGTTATTGGTTTTGGGAATCTTCCCCGAATATGGAACGGGTGCAAGAGCTCTTCGGCGGCGCCTTCAATCGCGAGATACTGGGTTATGTTGCCTTGCTCGTTCCTTTTATGACCATCATCGGAATATTTCTCGCGGCATTTATTTTTCATCTTTGTTTAATGCTGGCCGGCAGCAACAAACACGGCTTCGAGACGACGCTGCGCGCCTATTGTTACAGTTGCGGCCCGCACTTGCTCGCCGTGATTCCACAATGCGGCGGGTTCATTGCTTTCATCTGGCAAATTGTGCTTATGGTGGTGGCATGGCGCGAGATGCACGAGAGCACAACCGGCCGCGTGGTGGTTGCCGTTTTGTTGCCTTTCATTTTTTGCTGCGGCTTGATCATGCTGTTTGCCATGAGCCTGGTCGGGCTGATTAGCCGCGTCAGTCATTGAGGGCCGATTCGATTCCATGCCTGTCTCCATCGCAATCACGGACAACCGCAAAACGCCGAACATACCGTCCCGCCCATTGGACGCCGGCCTCATCTTGCTGCCGCTTTTCCTGATGGGTTTTTTGCTGGCGCGATTCGCGGCGCCGCTTGTCGATTTGCTGCCGGCCTGCACGTTTCGCGCGGTGTTCGGTCTCCCCTGCCCCACTTGCGGCGCCACCCGCGCCGGGTTGGCGCTGGCGCGAGGCGCATGGCTCACTGCACTCGCCCACAACCCGCTGTTCGTCATTGGCCTTGGCGTTCTGTCATTATGGAGCTTGTTCAGTGTGATTGAAAAACTCCGCGGGAAAGCCATGCCATTCGCGATTCGATCCGGGCAACGGTTCCGCGGGTTGACCATTGGAGCCATTCTGTTAAATTGGCTGTACTTAATTTTTGTATCGGGTTAATTGAGAAAACCTGGATATGACTTTGGTTTTACATTTTAGTGAAGAACGAGGTTTGTACAATGCAAATTGGTTTGACGATTAGCGGCTTTGACGGCAAGCGCCCCGGCGAAATTCTCACGCTCGTGCGTAATTTTGGCGTACGTTTTGTCGAATTGAATCCCCTGGTGATGACTGACGTTTCCGGCATTCTCCCCCAAACCGACGAGATTGCCACCGGCTTTCATTTGCCGCTGTTTAACGAGCATGGCTTTGATTTTTCCACCCTCGGCGCCAAGGAGAAAATCGACGACACCATCGATTTCATCAACCGCTATCGCCATCAACTCAACCTGCTTTACTGCGTGGCGCATCCGCCGGAATCCGTCAAAGGTGACGAGGTGATCGACGAGGCGCTCGAGTTTCTCATTGACAATTTGCAGCGGTTGGAGGTGCCCGTCCTGCTGGAAAACACCGAGCATTGGCCGGAACGTGAGTTCGACAAATTAGGCGAAATTATTCACGGCAGCTTAAAGAAAAAATTAGCCGGCTTTTGTTTTGACCCGGCGCATGCCTACTTGCGCGGTGAAGATATTTTCCAACGCTTCAGCGCGATTGCCCCCAAAGTGCGCTGCATTCATCTCTCCGATTGCCTGCAAGGAAAAGACGCCCATTTGCCGCTCGGCCAGGGCGAGTTGCCGGTCACCCGCTTCCTGCATCATGTCGCCAAGCATCATTATGACGGCATCATCAATCTTGAAATCGTCCCCAAGTCACTCGCCGAAGCCCGGGCCGTGGTGAAAAGTTATCTCGCCGTCTTACGTGTTTTTAAAAAAATGAAATTCGTCGGCACAACGGCCAAATTGTTGTTGGGCGGATTGCCGGCGGCGTAAACATCCGGGCCCTCTTTCAAATTACTTTTTAGCGCAATTTTCCTGAAGCCGCACCCATCATCCTTTTCGTGAAGCGGGGCCAGCGCCGATTCCCGACAATCAATTTCGTCGGCACGATGGTTTCCCCCCACAGAACCCGCCGGGCCCATTAACTTCTGTTGAGGCGGGCTGCATATTTTCTCAAAAAATATACGGTCCGCGGCATCTCTTTCAGGCCGGCACGAAAAGGCTTGCAGTAGAAACAGAAAAACGCCGTTAGAAAATTATTCTGCAGCGGCGGTTGAATCATTGCCGGGAATCTCCTTCACAAGGCCACATCCAAGCCACTTCGAATACATAAATTCCCAAACTCTTTTAGAAAACCTAACCATTCATTCAGAGAATTAATGCGATCGGCTTAACTTGAACAGCCTTTCCGCATTTCCGTGCATCACTTCGGCAAAATCTTCCGCCGCAAGTTCTTGCTGCAAACGGTTCACCAGCGTCGCATAATGCTTGTAATGTTCCTTGCCGTAATACGTCGCGTCGGTGCCGAACAACACACGGTCGCTGCCAAGTGCTTTGATGGCGCGCAAAACTTCAGCGGGATCAGCTTGCGCCGTTTCAAGATACAATTGCGCATCGCCGCGGCGTAGCGCTTGCTGGACGGTGGCAATTGCCGAATCATGCGGGCCCAGAAATCCCATGTGATATAAAATGATCGGCACCGCCGAATGCCGGCGCGCGGCCGCATAAATTTTTTGCGGCGCCGCATTCGAAGTATCATCGTTGCCGCTGTGAAAAACCGCGGGGATGCCGTATTTTTCGCAAAGCTGCAAATAGCCATCGACCCGGCCAGCATCGGCAGAAAAATGGTTCATGTCGGGATGCAGCTTCATGCCGACAAATACGCGCTGGCTCGGACCCACGGCGATTGAATCGCGCAGAAACGGCTCGACGTTTGCCGGCGAGCCATCTTCCGGACGCGTCCACACCAAGCCGCGCAATTGATCGGGATAACGTCGCACCTGCTCGGCGGTAGCCTGATTGGCCTGCCTTTCGTCAAGATTAAGCGTAACCTCGGGCAATTCGGCGCCATCAATGTTGGAAATGAGCGCGAGACGAATGCCGTATTGGGCGATATTCTGCAACAATGTCGGCGTGCTCAGGTCATAGCCTTTGAATGAACCGATGTGCGCATGAATATCGATAGGACGATACGCGCTCCACACGCCGGAAGCCGACGGATTTTTTTTCTCCTGCGCCGTCTGGGTGGCGCGATGAGGAAAAGTCCACCATGCCATGGTTATAACCGCCATGGGTAGAATAAACCAAAAGTGCGACGAACGCCGTCTAATCAACATGACTCATCCTTTCGAGTTTCTCGCGGTACGCCAAAAATTCCGGTGTTTCAAAAGTTTTTTGGGTTCGACAAATACTGCAAACATAGTGGCCGCGAATGCAGCGCATGTTGCGCGTTTCCTGCCGGCCACACTGCACACAGGTGTAAGTATGGCGCATCAGCTTAAAAACAATTTTGTCACCGCAATAAAAACAGTGATAATATTTTTGCGGCAGCAAGAAATGGGAAACATTTTGTCGGAACCAATCCCAACTGGGCATTTGCCACTCTTCATGCCGGCTAAGCTGGCCTTGGCGAATACAGTGCAGAATCTGCGGAATCAATTCATTCGTCACCGCTGTTGTATATTTTGTCGCGGGCGGCACGGGAATGTCATTGTAACACAGCCCGATGGTCAGCAATTCTTTGGAATCGGTATTGGCCACTTTCGGCCAGGGCAAATTCGGCAAGCCCAATTTTGCCAAAAAATTGGGATAAAGCAGCGGGCCGGCGCGATAGTTAAATGCTTCGACGGCATCAAACGGCAACCGGCGCTGGCGGCCATGCGGCAAAATCGAATTCCACCCGAGATAGGGATGCGCCAGAATCGCGATGCCGCCCTGGGCATGAATGTGGCGGATCGTTTCAGCCGGCGCGAGCGCATCGGGAATTTTTTTCTCCACGTTGATTGCCAGAATATGGCCATGCGTGCTTTCAACTTCCTGCCCGATGATAATGAGAAAATCATCAATACGCTCACGCAAATATTGCGCGAACGTGATATTGTGGAAATTGGTAATGGCGATCCCATCGAGGCTGCGCGCTTTGACGGCGCCCCGGATATCCGCGAGGCGGAAATGCCGGCGGATATGCACGTGCAAGTCGAGTTTCATAAAAAATATTAGCCGGTTTGCTGATTAGCCAGATTTGAAGCAGTTAACCGGCCAACTGGCAACCCGGCTAACTGACGAACCAACAATATAACAAAATTTGGACAAAGACCCAACAGATTTAAGTTGCGTTGCATCCGAAAACAAGTTACATTTATCCTCGTATAAAAAACTACAATTTTCGCGATCGGCTTTTTGAAACTAAAAGCATTTTTTGGCCTATGGCTTATTTTGACGACCACCCCAAATTTTTTCGCCTGCTGTTTGGCATCCTGCTCGTTTATCTCTCCATACTCGGCGCGGTTAATTTTTATCGTTTTGCCAGCACGCCCACGGATGAGAATTGGTTCAGCACGACACCAAGCAATGTTTATATCATCAAAAGTTTTCCGGTGGCAGCGCCCAACGAACAAGCCAACGCGCACAGTAATTTTGCTGATTCGATCCAGGTCGGGGATATTCTGTTAAGCGTGAATGACAAAAGATTTACCCGGAACCAATCAGTGCCGGATATGCTGCGGGCCTGGTCGCGTGAGGCGGAGCTCCGCTTGAAAATTTTACGTCCGGCGAGCAAGCAAGAAGAAACTTATCGGGTAACTCAAGCAGCGCTCCCGGATAGTTTCTACCGGCTTTTGCCGCCGACGGCGCGAGTCACCGATGTTTTTAAAAATGGCGCTTCCGATCGCGCCGGCATGCGCATTGGGGATTTGATCTTTCGCATCAACGGCCGCCCTTTGACCAGCTATGCCGAGGCGTCCGGCGAAGCCGATCTCCTTTTGCGCAGCGGCCAGGTGGGGAAAGCCATCGCCTACGACGTCATTCGCAACAATCAGACTTTGCGCCTGGAAGTCAAGTTAGCTAAATTCGGCGTCGCCATTCCTTTGCTGATTTTCTGCCTGGCGGGTTTGGTCTATGCGGGGACGGGAAGCTTTATTGCTTTGCAACGTCCATACATCAAAGCCGCGCGCTTGACGGGGCTGGCATTTCTGCTCATCGGGTCTTTTATGACCATCACCATGATGCAGCGCGACGTGGCCACCGACACTTTTGCCATCTTACGCAACGTGACGCTGGCGGGCGGTGCTCTCGGCGGCCTCGCGGTATGGTTGCACAGCAGTTTTTATTTTCCCAAAGAGCGCCCCGAACTGCTGGCCAAACCCTGGATGAGCTACGGCTTTTATGCCTTAGCATTATTGGCACTGAGTATGGTGCTCCTGGGGCGGGATAATCGCTTTATCATTTTCGGGGTGGTCATTCTGCTGTTTTATAATATCGGCATTCATTTTTTGCATCGCAAACAGAAAACGACAGAACTCAAAAAATTGACGCGGGTTATAAAGTGGACAGGCCTGATCGCCGGCACGCTGAGTTTTGCCTTCATGATTAAATTTGTCAAGCAGCCCGGCGTGCCAGGATATGCCGGCATTCTTTTGGTGCTGATTCCCCTGGCTTATCTTTACACCATCGGACGCCACCGCCTCCTGGAAATGGATTTACGCGTCCGCCGCAATGTGCAATATTCAGCCATCTCATTGCTGTGGTGGATATTCTTGGCGGTGCTCGCCATATTCGTTTTGATTGCACTGCCTAAAATTAATTTTACGCTTCCCAACATAAGTTTTAGCGGCGGGACCATCGAAGTGCTGGAAGGGCCTTTGCAGCCCGAGAAGCACTTATTACTGGAAAAGGGCATACTGATGGTCCTGACTCTCGTTATAGGTTTTATCCTGTTAAAAATTGGCCGCGCCGGACAACTTTGGCTCGACAAAAAGTATTATCGCACGGAATATGATTATCGCCGCGCCGCCAGCGAACTCGCCGAGGTGATGTCGACCAAGCTGGACATGGTCGACATCGCGCGGGGAATGGTGCAAAAGCTTTCGCAACTGATGCATTTGCAACGTGTCGGCGTGCTGTTTTTTCGAAATCAAAAAATTTGCTGCTGCCAGGAAGCGTATGGTTTTGACGGCAAGGAATGGGAAGAGTTTTGTTGGACGATTGACCAAAAGATCATTGCGGTTCTGCAGCAATTCCGCAGCGAGGTTCGCTTCAGCGCCGATTATTTGCCCAACGGTTTGAAACAGGCCTTGCAACAACACGGCTTTCGTCACGTCATTCCGATTCGTTCCAAAGACCGGTTGGTCGGCGCTTTGCTAATTGGTGAAAAACGTTCGGAGACACCATTTTATCAGGAAGATCTCGAATTTCTCGCCGCCGCCGCCAAACAAGCCTCGGTTGCCGTCGAGAATGCGTTTTTGTACGAAGAGTTGACGGAGCAGGAGCGGCTGAAGCACGAGTTGGAAATTGCGCGCCGGATTCAGTTGGCGTCGTTGCCGCAAAAAACGCCGCAAGTCGCTGGACTGGACATTGCCGGCGCTTCGATACCAGCGACGGAAGTGGGCGGCGATTATTTTGATTATCTCAACGGCACGCCCAATGAAATTCGCGTCATTATCGGTGACGTCAGCGGCAAGGGTACTTCCGCTGCGCTGTATATGTCGAAAGTGCAGGGCATCATGCGCTCGTTGCACGGCTTTGGGCTTTCACCCAAAGAACTTTTCGTGCGCGCCAATAAATTGCTCTGCCAGGATATGGAAAGAAAATCGTTTGTTACTTCGCTCGGGGCAGATTTTGATTCATCCGCTCGCCGCATGATTTTGGCGCGGGCCGGACATTTGCCGCTGTTTTATTATCACGCCAACACCAAACGTGTGGAGAAGGTCACGCCGAAAGGCCTGGGACTCGGCCTGGACAACCACGGCGTCTTTGCCGCCGAGTTAGAAGAAAAAACGGTGCAGTATGAGGCCGGTGATGTGTTTCTCTTCGTCACCGACGGTGTAACCGAAGCGCAAAGCAACGGCAGCGGTGAATTTGGCGAAGAGAATGTCACCCAAATTTTGGAAAAAAGTTCTTCCGCCGATGCCGCACACATTCGCGATCAAGTCATTGCCGCCGTGCAGCAATTTGCCGGCGATAACACGCAACACGATGATCTCACGGTGGTGGTGGTGAAAGCGGTTGCCAGTTAGCCCGTTGGCCGGTTTGCCAGTTTAATGATCAACGGCCAAACTGGCGAACCGGCAAGCATTATTCATAAGGGTTTTCATGTTACTTTCCCTTGAAGAAGC
>JAJVHT010000228.1:12364-28988 GCA_022072515.1 bacterium | reverse complement strand
CCGGCATTGAACAACGTTTCAACCAGTAATGAATATTTGCCGGAAAGAATCGGATTGACGACCACCGCAATTTTGAAGACCGCCGTATCACCGGAGGCGACACCAACGCCCGTCCCGTCCCGGCCCACCGTGACCACCTGGCCGGCAACCACGGGAGTGGTAAAACCCCCATTAATGCCGTTCGGTGGACTGACGGGGCCCGCGAGCACAACATTAGCGACATTAAAACCGGCCGGAAACGTTAGGCGAATCTTTCCATCAAACGGCAGGCCCGGGCCGCCGGCGCCGGTGATGAAGCTCACCGTATAAACCGTGCCATTGCCGGCAACGGTATCAGAAGGCGTGATTTTAACCTGCGTGAGTGTTTGTCCAAACGCGGGTGCAACGAAAAGCAGCGAGAGCAAAAGTAGGCCGATCAGACGGAACGCCGGGCCCAATGCCCAACCACGTTCCGTTTTTCGCAAGCACCGCACTAACCGCAACGTGCGAATTTGCATGTTTTACTTCACCGAAGAGATGAATTGAACATCCTTGTTTTTTATCGAAGCAGCGGCAGTACGCGCCGAGGGAAGCTGCACGCGAACTTGATGCGAGGCGGAGAAATTCGGCGGATTGACGATCAACCCGAGCTGGATCGATACCTTTTTGCCGGGGGGAATCTTCGAGCCGAGTCCGGTCCGGCGCAATTGCACTTCCTGGCCATTGCGGGCCAACGCGAAGCCGCCGTTGATCGTGCTTGATCCGGCGATTTCCAATTGGCTCAAATCGAAAGCGGGGGGAAAAGTCAAAATGATTGTCGCTGTTGCCGCCAGCGAATCTGTCGTCACGAAGCTCACTTCATAGAGCGAGGGTTTGCCGGGCTCCGCGCGCAAAGCTTTCACGGTCAGCGAATCTCGGCCCGGGGCTTGGGCGGCAAGTGAGGCATTATTGCGGGCGGATGATTGCGGTTGCGCGGCAAGCGGGTATAAAAAAAACATTCCCCAAAACACAGTCAAGGCGGCTATTTTCTTGAAGGATAGTTTGATCATCGTATCCATACGTTAATTTCCATCCTGTCGGTTCCTGTTTCAATCCTGTTACGATGTCTCAGGGGGAGACAAGGTGTAGCATTTATTTATCAGTGGCTTACCTAAAGCATGACTATCTGAATTGCAAACACTATACCAATAAAAAAATTAAATTTACTGCTCTGTGCAATTTTAGAAAATTACATCTCAGCACTATTAAAATTCTGTATTTATTTCAGATAACACAAAAGAAGCGGCGGCGTGCGGGTATTGAGTTTTCTTTCCTGTACAATTCCGGTGGGGCATTTTCATTCGCGCAGTGGGGCAATTTTTGACCATTTTTGGACAGGCGATTAAAACGCAAATTATACCGGTCAGGCTTATTTTACGTTTTAGCTCTTATTTTAAAATCGCGCGGAGCAAAATGAGAAAACCTTTGCCGTCGTTTTCCGAGAGTTTCAAATTTTTTTCCGCGCGCTTGAAAATCGGGTTGATGCGCAGCGCCACCCGAAACTCTTCGAGCGCGCGCAGAAAAAGATTGCGGCATTGGATGAGGTAAGCCACGCCGAGGCTGTTGTGCAAATCGGCATAATCGGGATAATCGCGAATCGCCAGGCGCAGCCGAGTGGTATAATGTTGAATGAACTCGTCATCCTTGCCTTTGCCGCCATACATGAATTTCAAATAGAAATCATGCTCGAACGTCAGATCCGCCTCGGCACTGATCTCCTGCCGCAACGACTGCAACTCTTGCGTCGCCAGCGCATACGCGCCCTCATCAATGAGCTGAATGGCCTTTTCCAGGCGCGGCGTGCGGAAGGCGGGAAAGCCCTCGGTGGCGCGCATCAAGTGCTCTTGCACTGTTTTCACGGCCACCGTCGGATCGCCGGCATCGGGCAGGGCCAAACTCAGCATCAACGCCAGCGCATAATTGAAATGCGCCTGAAAAAAATTGCCGTTGATTTCCAGCGCCGTACGCAGCGCCTCGAACGCCGGCGCAAATTTCTGCTGCTCCAGACAGGCTACGCCGAGATGATGGTGGAGATCGGCAAAGCGAGGCGCCAATTGCACGCCCTTGCGCAGCGTCATCTCCGCGTTGGCAAAATCCGCGCGCCGCAGATAGGCCGCGCCGAGGTTGCTGTACACTTCCGGGGTGTTCGGCTCCAGTTCGACGGCCAGTTGAAAAAACGCCACGGCGTCATCGAGCAGGTTTTTGTTCATGAACACCAGGCCGAGCTTGGTGCAGGACATTGGATGCCGCACCTGCCGCACCTTTTCGGCGATGTAAAACAGCAATTCCATCTCGGCAATCATTTCCTGATGCACCACTTTCAGCTTTTTCGGCAGCGTCGCATTCCGGACTTCCTCGCTGACGCCGACTTCACGGCGCTCGATCACGCGCCCGTTGTCGAAAATATGCGAGAGAATCTTTTCATTGCTCGCCGAATACGTGGTTTGCACGTGAAACCGGTGCCCGCCGACTAAAACGTCGTTATTCAACCCAAGCTGCTGCTGCATGACTACTCCGTCGCTTTTTCCTTTTTTTCGGCTTTCTCGGACTTTTCCTGCGTCCCTTTTTTGTCACTGCTCCCTTTGTTAGCAGTATCACCATCCGTCTTTTTTGCGGAATCGCCGCCGCTTTTCTCCGGACTGCTGTTGGCCTTTTTATAATCAGTCAAATAAAAGCCCGAGCCTTTAAAAATCAGCCCGGCCCCGCCGTTAATCCGGCGTTGCACTTTGCCGCCGCATTGCGGGCAGATTTCGAGCGGCGCCGCCGAAATGCTCTGAAACAGCTCGAACTCGTGGCCGCAACTGGTGCAATCGTAATCGTATGTTGGCATACTGAACCTCAAATCATTATTATTTTGAAAATTTCTTCGGCGGATGTTGATCTAAACTATAAAGAATCTTGCGGAGATCAATCAATTCCTGCCGATTTATGCGCAAGGCTTCTATTGTAGCGCGGCCCGTTGCCGTTAGTCCGATCATTAAAGAGCAATCGTAATTCCACGCATAATGAAAGCGCCATCTTTGTTTTCGGGGGTTATATAACGGGACGCGTTTACCCGAAATCGTATCCAAAGCTTCTGTCTTATTGTATTTATAGTTGTTGCATCCCTGACAGGACCAAGCCAAATTGCCAAGCGTTGTCTCGCCGCCCTTGCTCTGTGGCATAATGTGCTCGACAGCAAAGGGCTGCATTGAAAAACGCGCCTGACTGCAGCAATACTCACAGCAATTTTGTGCTCGTTTTTTAACGGTATCTCGAAGCTTCGGTGTCATACGCTTATTGGACATGGGCCGGGGTTTTAATATCCAATTCACGCATAAGCCCGGTCAGCGATTTTTTGCGCAGACGCGCCAACTCCGCCAGATATTTCATCCGCTCCACATCCAGTTTCTCGATACGGCTTGTCATGCGCAAAAGTTCATCATATTCTTTTTCCGTAAGCGTTGCAGCCTGACGTTTTGCAATCAGCGCGTTATAGCGCTTTTGCAACGCCTCCGGAACCCCACGATTAATTTTAAGTAAAAGCGCAGATTCAGCTTCCGAAAGCCTGAATACAGGAGGCCGCGCCCGCAGCGCCATCACACGCGTCAAAAATTTCTCCAATTCATTTTTGGGCATTTGTTGGACGGCTTTAAACAACTGTTCAGTTGAAAGCTGCGCTTCAACTTGAATGACGGACATTTGCGCTTCCTTTCGCCAATGAATCTCACATAAAACTTCTATCTATTCGATCAATTTGTTTTTAACCCACCATCTCCCCAAACGCCTTCTCCAGACGCTGCATCGCCTCGTGCAAAGTTTTCATATCTGTCGCGTACGAAAGCCGCACATGCAAATGGCTGCCGAACGCTTCGCCGGCGACCAGCGCGACGCCGGCATTTTCCACGAGATATTTACAAATATCATCGGCGGTATTCATCTTCTTGCCGTTGGCGTGCCGCCCGAGCAATTCGCCGACGTTAATGAACACATAAAATGCGCCTTTCGGCAGGCGCAGCGCAATGCCGGGCATTTGCGCGAGCCGGTCACAAACAAAGCGCCGGCGCTCGTCGAACTTTTGCCGCATCATCGCAATCGCGTCCTGATTTCCCGCAATCGCCGCGAGTCCGGCTTCCTGAGAAATCGAGCAGGCATTCGAAGTCGTGTGGCTCTGAATTTTGTCCATCACTTTCACGATCGGCGTCGGCGCGGCGGCGAAGCCCAAACGCCAGCCGGTCATCGCATAAGCTTTCGAAAAACCGTTGACGAGAATCAGCCGGTCGCGAATTTCGGGGAACGCACACAAGCTGGTCGTCGCGACGCTGTCGTAGATCAGTTTAATATAAATTTCATCCGCCAGTACGAAAAATTCATGTTGCCGAATGATATCGACCAATGCGTGTAACTCGTCCGTCGTGTAAACGGTTCCGGTCGGATTCGCGGGGCTGTTCAAAATGAGCAGCTTCGTTTTCGACGAAATGGCGACGCGCAACCGCGCCGGCGTCAATTTAAACTCATCGTAATCGGGATTAACGACCGTCATGATCGTTGCGCCGGCCATGCGAATCTGTTCCGGATAACTCACCCAATACGGCGCCGGCAAAATCACTTCGTCGCCGGGATTGCAAATGGCCAAAATGGCATTGAACACCGATTGCTTGGCGCCGTTGGAAACGATAATCTCGTTCGGCTGATAAACCGCGCCGTACTCCTTTTGTAAATTCGCCGCAATCGCTTCGCGCAGCGCGAGGGTGCCGGTGTTCGGCGTGTATTTGGTTTTGCCTTTTTGAATGGCCGTGATTGCGGCCTGGCGCACCGGTTCCGGCGTGTCAAAATCCGGCTCGCCGGCGCCGAGATCGATGATGTCTTTGCCGTGGCGCCGCAGTTCGGCCACGAGTCCGGTCAGCGCAACGGTTTGCGAGGGTTGAATACGGGCTGCGAGTTGGGATTCTTTAAAATGCATGGGCATGGTTTATCCGGTTACGCATTCGTTCGCTCGTTCTCTTACTCCTTGATTCAGCCACTTCAAAAATGGATAAAAGCAAAAGCCAGAGCAAGATTTATCAATTTGAGGTTATAATCTCAATTCCGGTCCGTTTGATATCTACAACAATCGGCAATTCTTCTTTCTCAAATTCTTCGGGAGAGAAACAGATCGGCTCCAGGTCAACATTGTACAGCATTGCCCGATGAAAAATTTCTTGATTGATGTTCATCGAGTTTTTTGAGTTTATCACCGGTGTCACAATCGCCAGATCAATATCAGAATAATCACGGTTTCGCCCCGTCGCATAAGAGCCGAACAGATAGGCGCGCTGAACAGGCAAGTCTCGTCCGACGCTTGCAAGAAAATTGTGAATTACGCCAATGGCTTCATCTTTTGTGTAAGCCATATGATCACCTTTTCGGTTTTTATCAAATATTCTTTGACTTCGGTTTTGCCGATAGCCTGCGACAACATATCAATAGTTTCTTTGTAGCGTGCGTTTAAATAGTAATGACTGAGCTTATCAATAAAAACGTGGGTGTCTTGATCAAATTCCTGCAAGATATTGGCTATTTCCGCTAACTTGGAAAGATTATGAATCGGCTTAATCTCTTTATTCTGAAAGGCCAATATCGCTTTCAGTGTTTTTTCGATGGCTTGTTGGCACATAAACACGACGTACAGATAACGGCCCGTTTTGTACATCGCCCGCGCCGTTTCCTAGTCATAGTTGACCCTGTCCATCCAGGCTTTCACCGCGGGCCGCCAATTGTCCTCGAATTTCTTTTTCACTTTTCACTAAATCTCAAAATCAGTGTTGGAAACACAACTACGAAAGCAGCGCGCAAATGCACGCCACGTTCACGATGTCTTCATCCGTGCAGCCGCGCGAGAGATCGTTCATCGGCTGGGCAAGACCCTGAATGATCGGGCCGATAGCTTGATAGCCGGCGAGGCGCTGCGTCAGCTTGTAGGCGATATTGCCGGCGTCGAGATCGGGAAAAATGAGCACGTTGGCTTTTCCCGCCACCGGGCTGCCGGGCGCTTTGCGGCTGCCGATGTATTCGACCAGCGCGGCGTCACCCTGCAATTCGCCGTCGATATTCAAATCCGGTTGGCGCGTGCGCGCGTGCGCGGTGGCGCGCTGCACTTTCTCAACGCGCGGATGCTTGGCGCTGCCCTTCGTCGAAAATGAGAGCATGGCCACGCTTGGCTTTTCGCCGGTGAGGCGCTCATGCGTATGCGCCGCGGCAATCGCAATCTCCGCGAGCTGCTCGGCAGTCGGATCAGGCACGACGGCGCAATCGGCGAAGGTCAACACCCGGTTGTCGGGGCTTACCATTTCGAACGTGCTGGAAACCAGCGAGAAGCCGGGCGCCGTTCCGATAAGGTGCAACGCCGCGCGCAGGACTTCGCCGGTGGTGTGCATGGAGCCGGCCACCGCGCCGTCGACGCGATGCGCCCGCACCAAAGCGGCGGCATAATAAAGCGGCTGGCGCAGCGTTTCCCGCGCCTGTTTTTCCGTGAGGCCTTTATCCTGCCGCAGGTGAAAATATGCCGCCGCGTACTCGGCAAAAGCGGCGTCTTGCTCCGGCGCGATGATCTCGAAGCGCGCGGGGTCGAGGCTCAAATGCTGCGCCGCTTTTTGAATCGCCGCTGGATTGCCCAACAACACCGGCGTAACCAAACGCTGTTCTTGCATTTGGAACGCGGCGAGCAGCACGCGCGGCTCTTCCGCTTCCGGCAAAACGATGCGTTTCTGCCGGCCCTGGGCCTGCGCCCGAATGTGTTCGATGAATTTCATGCGAAAAATGTTTGACGGTGTCGGTTAACCGGTTGATCCTTTCCCGGACAACGCCTTTTTACTGGCGTTCGGCAATTTTCTTTTTGAGCTGCGCCTCGACCGTGGGCGGCACAAAGCGGCTCACATCGCCGCCAAACATCGCCACCTCTTTCACGATCGTTGAATTTAAATAGGTGTACTTTTCATGCGGCATCAAAAACACCGTAACGATGCCGTCGGAAATTTTGCGATTGACCAGCGCCATTTGAAATTCGTATTCAAAATCCGATATGGCGCGCAAGCCGCGAATGATGGCGCAAGCCCCGAGGCGTTGCGCATAATCCACCAACAAACCGGAAAAGCCCTCGACGCGCACGTTGCTGAAATGATGGGTGACGTCGCCAATGATCGTCACGCGTTCTGCAACTGAAAAGAGCGGATTTTTGGCGGGGTTGGTGGTCACGCCGATGGTGACGAGATCGAACAGCGTGGTGGCGCGCTCGATAATATCGAGATGACCATTGGTGATGGGATCGAACGTACCGGGATAAATGACGTGGCGCATCGTCAGCTCACCTCATAAAAGTGCAGCGCAGTTTCACCGATGACGCGGCGCAAGTAGCAGCGCAGACGGCCCTGCTGCGGCGCAAGCTCCTGGCGCGCGGTTTCTTCAAGAACAGCCACAGCGCCGGCATTCAGCAGCCGGCTGTGCGACAAGGCTTCCAGCAGACGCGCGGCATGCCCAAGCTGATAAGGCGGATCGGCAAAGAGCAGATCATAGGCCGGGCGGCCTTCCGTGGCTTCAGCGCGATGCAAAAAAGCAAACGCATCCGCGACGATCACTTGCGCATGATCTTCGAGATGCGTATGGCTCAAGTTGCGCCGGATGAATTCCGCGGCCCGGCGGTTTTTTTCCACAAAATCGGCCTGGCGCGCGCCCCGGCTCAGGGCTTCGATGCCCAGCGCGCCGGAGCCGGCGAACAGGTCCACCGCCACAGCGCCGCTAACCTTGCCTTGCAGCAAATCGAACAAAATCGTGCGTGTGCGATCACTTGTGGGCCGGGTCCACACACCTGGCGGCGCTTGAAGGAGATGTCCTTTGCGCGTCCCTGCTATCACCCGCATGCCAATTTATCCGGCCAAGTTCAGTTCATCATCCGGATGTCGGCGTTTTAAACGAATAACCTGGTGATTTGAAAAATCAGCCTCCGGACGATGACAGGCTACTCAATAAAATCAAACAACAAAACCACATTCAATTTGGCGCTGCTTTGCGAGCGATGATCCGCCGAACTGATGATGATTTTAGATGTGGCAATATTCGGCGTGTTATTTGCGAGGCTGTTGAGAAAATCAAATGCCCCGGCTTTGTCGCCGGTAAAATTCGCCTGCACCGGCGTACGGCTGTTGCCGCCACTCGAGTAGGCTTCGCCGGCTTTGTACAGCGTCAGGCGCAAACCGTTGTCGGCGCCGAGCTTTTTGAGCCAGGCCGAAAAGGTCGAAAAATTCATGCGCTGGCCGGCGCGTCCCATGGCACCGGCGCTCGGGCTGACCCGCCCCTGCATCACCACGTTATTCGTCGAACCGTCATCTTTTCGCTGCAGATCTTGCGGCGAGGCATTGCGCAGCATCGCATTCTTGGCCTCGGCAATCGCTTCCGCGGACGACGCGGCAAACTGCACGAAGAAGCTGTTATTGGCGCCGGAGTAAGAAATCAGTGAAAAATCATTGCCGCCGCTAAACGAACGTCCGAGCGCGCTCACCGTTGACGCGCCGAGGCTGGTCGTCCCGTACAGGCTGCTTGCCAGCGACGAGGGTGATAACGGCGTGGTCTCTGTCCCGCTTTCCGAAGTCGTCGCAGGCTCCACCGGCGCCAGATTGTTATCCGCCGGCGTTTCCGTTGTGCCGAGGTCGGTTTGATTGCCGGCTGTCGCCGACGAATCGTCCAACGTGATGTTCATATTGGCCAACGAATCTTCCGCCGTCATATTGCCCAGATCGGTAGTGGTTTGTGGCGGTTTGCCGGCTTTCGGAATCATCAAATATACTGCAATCAAGGCGGCCACAATCAACGCTGCAACCAGGAGATACGCTTTGTTGCGCGACGCCCCGGTGTTGCTGTTCATCGGCAGCGGGCGGGTCGCATATCCGCCACTGCCGGCCATCGCCGCTTCACGCGATTCCCGCGCATACGCACTCGGCAGCGGCTCACTGACAAAGGGGGCGGCCCGTTCTTCCTCAGCCGTTTCACCAAAGTCAAGATTGACGGTTTGCGCGAAACTCTCTTCCGGCTGGCGCTCCTCACGGTTTTCCTCGTCACCCATGAGATTAATATCAACCATTGGACATCTCCACACAAAAATAAATAGACATGATCATAATCCTTTTAAAGCGGCGCCAACCGGGATGACGAAAGTTTCGGGCTGGCCCGGTGCAAGCGGCTCGCCGCCCTGGCTGGCAATTTTGAGCTTTTTAAACGGATTGGCGCGGTCGATGCGAACATTGTGCGTGTTTTGCAAGTTTTCCAAAACTTGATCGGTCACGCCGTCGCCGTACAAATAGATCGCGCGCATATCTTCGACGCTTTTGCCCAATTTGTGATCGATGATGAGGCGGCGCAATTCCTTCGAGACCAGACGGGAGAGCTGCTCGTCGTCGGGCCGCGCCGCTGCTGCCGGCTCGTCGCCTTGATAATCGAGGTCGCTCGACAGATAAAACGCCGTGCCTTTCATGATTGAAAACTGCACGTTATCCTTGCGCATGTCGATCAGCGCGACATACTCGTCGGCGCTCGCGTCATAGTTGCCGGTCATCACCCGTTGCGCGGCAAAGACATCGACATCGATGGCGCGCAATTGCAAATCGGTGTTTTGGAAAATCTCTTTGAGATAATCGATCACCATGCGCCGCGCGATGACGGTCACCACTTGCACGATATCCTTCCCGTCTTCCAGCGGCAATGGCGAAAAGTCGATGATATATTGCTCCAAAGGATTGATCATGCACTGCTCCACTTCCCAGCGCATGTGGTCTTTGAGACGCTCACCCTGCAAATTAGCGTCCACCGGAATCTTCTTGATCGTCACCATATTGGAATCGAGAATGAAAACGCCGGAGGAAATCTGGAAATCCGCCGTTTCGTACAGCCGGTTGATATCTTCGGCGTAACGGCGAACCAGGGTGTGGTCTTGCAATGAAGTGAAATTGAATGCGGATCGAACCCGTCCCTGGGAAAGCCTGGAGATGCGAGATTCGCCCGCGACTTTCGAGACCTCTGCCATGCGCAGAACGGTATCGCGGATGCTGATGCCGACCATTCCATTAGTAGCGGCAAATGCCATAAAACTGCCCTCACCTTACACTGAAGGTATTCACTTTCCTCACGGCTTCGCCGCCCAGCTTCTTACACCCCCTGCGAGGTGGCCGTGATGGAAAATTTTCAACGCGCCGATGCGGGATTTGAAAAAGTCCGCTTGCACGCGCTGCATATCGGTTGAATCAATTGAACAAGAAATATTTACGACCGTCGCGTCGCCGCTGCCAACCAGCGTAATCTGCAGCGGCTCACCGACAGTTGGACACACAGACAAAGAATCTACCCGCACCGGCGCGGCGGCCAGTTGGGCCAAGGTTTCCTCCAGATAAAACGCGAGTTGGCCCAAATTAGCCAACGTTTCTTTTGACGCCGCCCGCGCGGCTTGCCGATTGCCAATCGCTGTCACCATGCGCTTAACCACTTCCATCTTAAAAAAATAATCTTTGCGCGTGATCACGCTCAAGCCGCGTTCAAAAACTGCCATCGGCATATTGGGCAAACCGGCCATCCGCTCCCCAACAGTTTCCAAGCTTTGCCGGCTATAACGGCTGCCGTCGATAACCCGATCTTCGAGGCGATCAATCGAATCGATCGCCGTCGAATCGAACGGCGCTGTTATGAGCATTCCTAAAAGAGTATCGGCAAGCGCCTGCATTTGCTGAAGGCTATCCAGAGCTTTTTTCGTGTTACGCAGCGGCCACACCACCAACGAGTCCCGTTGCGCCAAATAGCCGGGGTCCGTTAGGGTAAATTGCATAACACGCACCGCGCTCGTTGAAAAGCTGCCGTTGAAACGGCGATATTGCTGCACGGCCTTGTCTAAATTGACCAGGCGCGCGCGGCAAAGCGCACGATTCGCCGCTTCATTTTCCCAGTTTTTTCTCGGATATACGATAGCCGCCACCAACACCACCGCCAACAACACGATCAAAGCTTTATACAGATTCGAACCTTTGCCATATTGATCCGCCGTCGCGATGGGCGGAGAATCATTTATTCATACTCGCGCTCGTTCTCATCCTCTTACCCGTTTTTTAAAAACAAACGCACACACGAGTATCGCCTCACTGCACCACCAGCAACGGCGCCAATTTCTCATACGTTTTGGCTCCGATACCTTTGACATGGCGCAAATCCTGCAGGCGTTTGAACGGGCCATTGGCCTCGCGATATTCGATAATCCGCTTGGCCATCACCGGGCCGATTCCCGGCAACCGGACCAAATCATTAAAAGTCGCGGCGTTCACATCAAGCGACTGCGGCGTAGAATTTACGGTTGGCGCTGACGCTGACAAGGCCGCAGTAGTGCCGCTGTCGCTTTGCGCCACGCGGACAAAGGCTTCCAGCGCCGCCACTTCCGCCGGATCCACCGCCGGCAGCGGCTGGTTTTGGCGAAACCACCAGACCACGACCCCGGCGCCAAACGTCGTGAGCAAAAACAAAATCGCGCCCTGCTCCGACCGGGTAAACCCCCGCATCGCTCCACCTCGTTCCGTTAGCCCATTGACGAGTTTACCGGTTAGCCGGTCAACCCACAACGGGGCAACCGGCAAACCGGCGAACATTGCTCAAAACAGCGCTTCCTTAATTTTAGAAAAAAATCCGCGCTCGCTCTTCGGCGGCTGCACACCGTCAGTCTCACCTAATTGCATAAACAGTTCTTTCTCTTTGAGCGAGAGCTTGCTGGGAATCCACACGACGATGCGCACGAGCTGATCACCGCTGCCGTAGCCATTCAGATGCGGAATGCCCTTGCCGCGCATGCGCAAAATTTTTCCCGATTGGGTTCCCGGCGTAATATCCAATTTGGCTTTGCCGTTCAACGTCGGCACTTCCATCACTCCGCCCAGCACCGCCTGCGGAATGCTCATCGGCAAATCGTAGAGAATATCATCGCCGTGCCGCTCGAAATATTCGTGCTCTTTCTCTTCAATGACAATCAGCAAATCGCCCGCCGGACCGCCGCGGGGGCCGACATTGCCTTCACCGCGCACAGTCAAATAATTCCCGGCGGCCACGCCGGCCGGAATATCGATTGTAATCGTCTTCTCGCCTTCGATGCGGCCTTCGCCCCGGCACTCGGCGCACGGATTTTTGACGATGCGGCCTTCGCCGCGGCACTGATGGCACGGGCTGACATTGATGAATTGCCCGAAAAATGAACGCGACACCTGCCGGACTTCGCCGGTGCCCCGACAGGTCGGGCAGATCGTTTCCTGGCTGCCGCGCGCATTTCCCGAACCGGTGCACGCGTCGCACTTCATATAGCGATGCAGCTTGATTTTTTTATTCACCCCGACGGCAACTTCTTCGAGCGTCAGTTTCATCGGAATTTGCAGATCGTTGCCGCGTTGTTTCATGTCACGGGACCGGCCGCCCGCGCCGCCGGCCTGGCCGAAAAATTCTCCAAACAGCCCTTCCGACATGAAGGTGCGCAAGGCCTCCGCCAAATCCATTTCAAAATCACGTGACGCCTCAAAACCGCCAAAGCCGCCGCGCAAGCCCGAGTGGCCGTAGCGATCGTACCGTTCGCGCTTGTCACGTTCGCGCAGCACTTCATACGCTTCGGCAGCTTCCTTGAACCGTTCCTCCGCCGTATGATCGCCGGGATTGCGATCGGGGTGAAACTGCATCGCTAACTTGCGATAAGCTTTTTTGATCTCTTCTTCCGACGCATCCCGCTTCACGCCGAGAACTTCGTAATAATCTCGTTTCGTCATAAGCAAAATTTTACCGCTCACGCGCTGACAATGACTTTGGCCGGACGCAGCACTTTATCCGACTGCAAATATCCCTTCGTCGTTTCTTGAATCACCAGATTGGAGGCCTGACCTTCAGCCGGCATTTGCAACAGCGCCTCGTGCCGATTCGGATCAAACGGCTGTCCCACCGCTTCCATGGCCTTGACGCCGCGGCTCTGCAAAATTTTCAGAACGTTTTGATATATCAGCCGCGCCCCGGCCGCCAGCGAATCATAATCTTTCGTTTCGCCGCCCGCGTCAAAGAAGCGCTCGAGATCATCCACTACCGGCAGCAATTCCGCCAGCACCTCCGTCACCCGGCCTTCCGCCCGGTTGGCGAATTCACGCTCGAGCCGCTTGCGGGAATTTTCCATTTCTGCCGCCAGCCGCAAATACCGATCTTTCAACTCGGCATACTGCAAGGCTTGTTTGGCATATTCATCACGGAGCTGGTCAAATTCTTTTTCTTTTTGCTCAAGTTCTTTGAGCAGTGCTCGCCGGCGAAAATCAAACCGGTCTTTCTTGGGCTTCTCGGCTTCGAGTTCGGCCTCGACCGTGTCCGCCCCATTGCCTGGTTCATGAGGCAGCGTGCTGGCGCCATTTTTTGCCCTGTCTCCGCGGCTTTCCGCCTCTACGTCAATCACCTTGCCGGTGGCTTCTTCGGCAGTGACCGCAGCTCCGGACGATGTTTCGGCGGCAGCCGCCGATTCCTTCTGCGCATTGGTTGCTATCGTCTGTTCGTCGTTTGGCATAGTCCTGTTCAACTTAACGTCCTCATCGCATCGGCGTCGTTTGATTCTTATCCAAGACCTCGGTTAAAATTTTCGCCATGAAATCCACCAGCGCCACCATTTTGGAGTAACGGATACGCGTCGGCCCCAACACGCCCAGCGTGCCGTTAATATTACCGATGTGATAAGACGCGGTAATCAAGCTGCAATGCTTGATCAGCTCGTCACGGTTCTCATCGCCAATGGTAATCGAAATCTTCTCCGGATCGTCACCCTGTTCGAACAAATGAATCAAAATCTCGCGATTTTCCAATAGATTCAAAATCTTCGCCAACTGCTGATGGTCGGTGAATTCCGGCTGTTGCACAATGTTGTTCGTGCCGCCGAAATGCAAGCCGCGCCGCCCGTCTTCACTAAACAACAGATCCGCCGAGCCGATGATGCGTTCGAGCAATTCCGGATTCACGTCGCCGGCGTGCCGCATGCGCTGGTCGAGCGACTGCTTAATCTCCTGCAGGCTGAGGCCGTGCAAACGCTCGTTGAGCACCCGCGCGGTTTTTTCCAAGACTTCGCGCGAAACCTCCGCCGCCACTTCCATCACGATCGTGCGGACCAAGCCGGATTTGATCGTGAACACCATCAAAACTTTTTTCTCGGCAATCGGCACCAGCTCGATTTTATCGAAAACGCCCTGATAAAATCGCGGCGACAGCACGACGCCAAGCTGGCGGGATACGCGCGCCAAAACCTGCGAGGCGGCGTCGAGAATCGTGTCGACGCCGAGCGACACGCGGCGCAATTGCTCAAGAATGTGCTGCTTCTCCGGCGCCGAGAGCGTTTCCACCAGCATCAGGGAATCGACGTAGAAACGATAGCCTTTGTCCGTCGGCACACGGCCGGCAGAAGTGTGCGGCTGGGTCAGAAAGCCCATTTCTTCCAAATCCATCATGACATTGCGAATGGTGGCCGGGCTCATGTCCATACCGGTTTTTTTGGACAAATAACGCGAGCCGATCGGCACGGCATTATGCACGAAATTTTCCACAATGGAATTTAAGATGAGGCGTTCGCGTTCGCTCAGTTTTTCAGTCGAATTTCCCATCGTCAGGCCGATGCATGAAGACTCTGAAATTGATAAAAATTTTCCAGCGATATTCAGAGCTGATTTACTACAACAAATTAAGATACTACTTTTGTTTGGGCTTGTCAAGCAAAATTCTGGCGCGGCCAGGGAGATATGTCAGTAAAAACATAATCTTCGCTGCGTCGGAAGCTAGAACGCTTACGGCCGCGGCGCCATTTATAGTGGTGTACCTTCGGAGACAGGGATTTGCGCTATTTTAAATCTTAAAACCGGGGAGGCGAGCGAGAGAAAATTACGCGGCCAGCGTTTGCGTTTTCAGGTTCCCCAAGCGCCCCAGCTTTTCGTTAAACTCCTCCTCCGGCATGCGGCAGGGCATGCCGCCTTCCTGCAGTGGACAATTGCCCCACAATTGGCATTGCAACGAACAAATGCGGGACACCCAATTGGGGTCGTTCTTTTTCTGATGATACAACAGCGGCAAAATCATCCGCGCCCCGGGGCGCTGGTAGCGAATGTTCTCGCCGAGCAGGTATTTTCGAATCATCGACAAAAAGCGCTGGCGATTGAGCGATTCGGGCGCAAGAATGTCGTGCGGGCGCGCGGCGCGCACGACTTGTGGTATGCTCGGATCGTAGCTCATATAGCCCCAATAGTCGAGCTTGATTTGCAGCAAATCCTGCGTCGCTATTTGCAGCGCCAAACCATCGCGGGTTTCCTGATAATCAAACACGCGGTTGAGAATCAGCTTGGGCGCGAAAGCGTTGAGAGTTTTGAAAAAGAGCACGCCGTCGCGCCGATCGGCGGCCATAATTTCATCGCCAATCTCCGTCAGCAGGCGCCGGTCGTTGGCGTGGCTCGGATCTTTGCAACGATCCAGCAACTCCTGCACCGTGAACGAATCACTAAACTCCCGCCGCAAACGGCGAAAGATGGCGACTTTCAAAAAGTTGTAACATTCCTGAATCGAGGTCGGCTCCGGATTCGCTACCACGATCGTGATGTCGCCGGAATTGAACAAATCAATTTCGTTGAGCGACATGCCCGCGCCAATATCGACCACAACGTAGTCCGCGCTGAGCTTGCGCAAATGGCGAATCATTTTCAGCTTTTCCCAATGCTGAATGTTCGCCAGGCCGACGACGCCCGGCGCGCCGCACACCAGTTTGAGGCCTTCGATGGGCGTGGGCATCGTCACTTCGTCGAGCGTTTTGACGCGGCGTTGAATGAAATCGTGCAGGGTTTTGGCCGGCATGTACATGCCGAGCACCGTGTGCAGATTCGCGCCGCCCAAATCCGCATCGACCAACGTCACCCGCAAACCGGCTTGCGCCAACGCCATCGACAAACTGGCGCAGATCATGGTTTTGCCAATGCCGCCTTTGCCGCCGGCAACGGTAATCACCTTCGCCTGACTACCCGTTGACGGTGGGGACGCTACCGAAGTTTCGGATTGTTCCGCATCTTCTTCTGAATAAGCAATCGAGTCGGTTTCCTGGATCATAAAAATTCAGTTTGACGGCTTGGGAACTTCATGAGGCGGCGCCAAGATCTTCACGGGCGCGAGGAGGCATTGCAGTCCCGACCGTTCGTATCTTTTTAATGAAGCTCGGGGCGATGTTTTCATGAATTACACACCACAACCTTCTTACCCAACACGATGAAATACTGGCAAGGCGATGTTTTTGCGCAAGCGTCGACGCCCGGCTCAAAAAATTGCCCCGCTCGCGCGGAAAAGCGCTTGATTTTTGCGGAAAAACTCGTATATTATTTTGCCCTAAGTTATTGTTTTTGTAAATCGGAATGATTCATATTACACTGCATTCACAGAAAAAACTAACAAATTTATCCGAAGGTGCGGGTTCGCTAAACGCAAAAACTTCGGATATAAAAATTGTGTCATAATTTAATTGAGTGTGGAGCATGTTTGAAGCATTGATTATCACGCTACGGGAAGGCATTGAAGCCGCGTTGATCGTCGGTATTGT